>CAZXCB010000032.1:0-20053 GCA_964639075.1 uncultured Bifidobacteriaceae bacterium
GACCGGCGGAGCAGGCCAAGGGATACGTCTCCGAGCTGCGCGCCGTGCTCGAGGCCATCGGCGTATCCGACGTGAAGATGGAGGAGGGCTCGATGCGCGTCGACGCCAACGTGTCGGTGCGCCCGGTCGGGTCCGAGACGCTGGGCACCCGCGCCGAGATCAAGAACATGAACTCGGTGCGGTCGCTCGGCCGCGCGATCGAGTACGAGATCGGGCGCCAGATCGAGCTCGTCGAGTCCGGTGGCCGCGTCGTCCAGGAGACGCGGCACTGGGACGAAGCAGCCGGGGTCACCCACGGCATGCGCTCGAAGGAAGGCAGCGAGGACTACCGCTACTTCCCCGAGCCCGACCTCGTGCCGGTCGCGCCGACCGACGACATGCGGGCCGCGGCGAGGGCCGCGGTCGGCGAGCTGCCGGCCGCGCGCCGGGCTCGCCTGGTGGCGGAATGGGGGGTGTCCGAGACGGACGCGCGCACGCTGCTCGAGGCGCCGGGCCTTGCCGACTTCGCCGAGGCGGCGGTCGCGGCGGGGGCGTCGGGGAAGGACGCCACCAACTGGGTGACCGGCGAGATCCTCGGCTACCTCAACGAGACCGGGCTGTCGCCTGCGGTGTTGCCGTTCACGCCGGACGCGTTGGCCGAGCTGGTCGCGCTCGTCTCCGACGGCACCCTGTCGCGCAACCTCGCGAAAGACGTGCTCGGTGAGGCGTTGCGTGACGGCAAGCGACCGAGGGCGATCGTCGACGCGCGCGGGCTGGCACAGGTGAGCGACGAGGGTGAGCTCGCCGGCGTGGTCGACGAGATCCTGGCGGCGAACGCGGACGCGGTGGCGGAGTTCCGCGCCGGCGACGACAAGGCGCGCAAGAAGAAGCGCGGATTCCTGATGGGAGAGCTGATGAAGGCGACGAAGGGCTCGGCGAACCCGCAGGTCCTCAACCGGCTGCTCGACGAGCGGCTCGCGTGATGGAGATCCCCGAGTACGCGAGCGATGAGGGAGTCGAGCGGATCCTCGTGGTCGTCGCCCACCCCGACGACATCGACTTCGGTGTGGCAGGCTCGGTGGGCACGTGGACCGCGCGGGGCATCGAGGTCACGTACTGCCTCGCGACGAGCGGTGAAGCCGGTGGCGACGACCGCGCCCAGCCGCGCGCCCACATGGCGTCGGTGCGGGAGGAGGAGCAGCGCACCGCCGCCGCGCACGTCGGGGTGTCCGACGTCCGCTTCCTCGGCTTCCCGGACGGTCGGGTCGAGCCGAGCCTCGAGCTGCGCTGTGCGATCTCGAAGGTGATCCGCGAGGTGCAGCCCCAGCGTGTCATCACCCAGTCGCCCGAGCGACTGTGGGATCGGATCTACGCGAGTCACCCCGACCACCTCGCCGTCGGGGAGGCCGCGGCGGCGGCGGTCTATCCCGACGCCCGCAACCCGTTCGCGCATCCCGAGCTCCTGCTCGTCGAGGAGCTCGAGCCCTGGACCGTCCCCCAGCTCTGGATGATGGCGCGGCCCGATTCGAACGTGTTCGTCGACATCACCGACGTGCTGCCCACCAAGCTCCTCGCGCTGAAGTCCCACGAGAGCCAGATCTCGGACCCCGGGTGGATCGAGACGCTGCTGTCGGACTGGGCGAGCGCCAACGCCAAGGTCGCGGACCTGTCCGAAGGCCGCTTCGCCGAGCTCTTCCGCGCCGTCGACACGAGGTAGTCCCCAACTTGCGCCAGTAACCCGCGCACTGCGCGGGTAAGTGGCGCAGGAACGGGACCGCGTCAGGGGACGAGGCTGAGGCTCGTGACGGGGGCGAGGCCCTGACGGGTCCGGGACCACGTGTGGCCCGCGTCGGACGATTCCCACACCTCGCCGCCGCGTGTTCCGAACGCGGCACGGTCGCCGGTGCCGTCGAGCGCGTGCGAGTCGATGTTGCCGTCCATCCAGTCGGTGACCCGCTCGAACGGTTCGTCGGCGTGGATCGACGTGCGGTAGACGGCCGCCCGTCGGCCGCGCGGCCCCTCCGACGCGCTGACGAGGATCGCCGCATCCGGGACTGCGACCGCGCGGCAGTAGGTCGCATCGAGTCCGTCGGCGTGGCGACGCCAGTTCCGGCCCTCGTCGACCGAGATCAGGAGTCCGACGGCAGCCGCGGCGACGACGAGGTCGCTCCGACCCCACACGGAGCGCACCTGGTGCACGTCGTCGTGGATGTCGACGGTCGGCAGCCACGTGCGGCCGCCGTCGTCGGAGCGGGCGATCCCGCCGACGTGGACGTTCGCGAACAGCACGTTGTCCTCGGTGCACGCGACGGAACGGACCTCGGGCGGACCGCCCCAGGGCGTGTACCACTCGTCGCGACCGGGCATCGCGTCGAAGCCCTCGACCCGCTCGAGGCCGGCGGCGCCGAGTTGGAGCACATGGCCGCCCTCCGTGCCGACGAGGATGCCACCGGGCGCGTCGACCGCGCAGCGGAGTCCCGGCGCGGTGTCGATCTCGGTCCAGCCCGCGGCGGCCGTGTGCCAGAGGAGGCGACGATCGCCTGCGATCAGGGCGTCGCCGAACACGCGGACGGGCCCGGTGACGGACGGGTTCGTCCCGCGCTCGACCAGCCCCTCGGCCGTGGCGATGCGCAGGTTCATGGGTCGGGCCTCCTCACCACGTCTGGGTTCTCGTCGGCTGCGGCCCGGGCTGCCTTGAGGACCTCCCGCCAGAGCGCGCGCGGGGCGAGGTAGGGCGCATTGATCGCCACCCGGTCGACGAGCCCCCGGGTCCGCCGGACGAGCTCCCGGCCACACTCCTCGGGGGTGCCGCGCACCGCGACGAGATCGAACAGGTCGTCGTCGACCAGTTCGACGAGCTGCGCCCAGTCGCTGGCGCGCGTCCGCTCGTGCAGCTCGGGTTGGAGCTCGCCGCGGTCGTGGTGCTCGAGCACCGGGCGGTACGCCGGGGTCGAGGCGTAGAACGCGAGCTGGGCGCGCGTCGCCAGCTCGGCGCCGGCGCGGTCCTCGTCGGTCGCACCCGTCGCCACCATCACGGGCCAGGCGATCTCGAAATCCGGGCCGCCGCCGCGTGCACCCGCCCGCAACGTCGGGAGCAGGCGGGTTCGCAGGTCGTCGGGGGTGTCGAAGGGATGGACGACGAAGCCGTCGGCGACGTCGGAGGCGACTGCGGTCATTCCCGGTCCGACGCCGGCGAGGAAGAGCCGCGGCGGTCCGGTCGGCGACGGCTCGGGTGCGAAGAACGGCGTCATCAGCGTGTGGTGGTAGAGCTCGCCGTCGAAGCAGAGCGGCTCTCCGTGCTGCCAGCAACCCCATATCGCGCGCACCGCGCCGACGAACTCGCGCATGCGCGCGGCAGGGGAGGACCAGGGCATCGAGAACCGACGCTCGACGTGCGGCTTGATCTGCGAGCCGAGTCCGACGACCGCGCGCCCTCCCGACGCGGCCTGAAGATCCCAGCCGGTGTACGCCACGGTCATCGGGTTCCGTGCGAACGCGATCGCGACCGCGGTCATGAGCTCGATGTGTGACGTGTGCTCGGCCGCGAGCACCAGCGGCAGGAACGGGTCGCGCGGACCTTCGAACGTGTACGCGCCGTCGAACCCGTCGGCCTCGATGCCCGCCGCCGCGATCGGGACCGCCGCGAGGTCCGTGGCCACCAGGGGCGCGTCGAACCTCATCGCGTCGCGCGTGGCCGCGGGTGCCGGCGGGCCCGGATCAGAGCGCGAGCGGTTCGTTCGGGCCCATCGCCGCAAGCGTCGCGATGTAGGGCTCGGCGTCGCCGGTCCAGGTGAGCTCGCGCAACTCCACCTCGGTGCGCCGGCCACCCAGCGCTCGGGCGAGGTCGAACGGCGCGCCGGTGACCGTGGCACCGGGCTCACCGTCACCGGAGACGACCGTCTTCGCGCCGGTGACGATGCGCAACGGCGGGATGCCGCCCGCAGCCCAACCGCCCCCGACGTTCGCCGCGTACGCCTCGATCGCGGTGTGCTCCGCGGCCGGGTCGGCACCGCCGGGGCGGCCGAGCGTGCCGCGGAGATCCTGCTCGTGGTGCCAGGCGTCGGCGACGCCCAGGGCGGCGAGCGGGCCGCCGATGGCGCGCAGGCCCTCCTCGAACTGGGGCGAACCCGCCGCCCAGTCCGCGAGCATCTGCGTGATCGTGGTCTCGCGGCGGGCGTCGACCTGCGCGGCGGTCCACTCGGGGCTCCCGATCCCGTCGAGGTTCCCGGCGAGCACGTCGGCGACCGCGCCGCTCAGGTGCGCGACGACGTCGTGCACGCTCCACCCCGGACATGCGGGCACGCGAGCGGCCCCCTCCGCAGGGGTGAGCTCGGCCACGAGGGCGCTGATGCGCTCGCGGCATGCTCCGTACTGGGTTCCGATGTCGATCTCGCTCATGGGTCGGCACCGTACGCGAATCGGAGGGGAGGCTGCGTCGTGGCCGCGCGTACGCTGCGGCCCAGAGCGAAGCGGTACACGACCGCAGGCGCTGCCGGTCGAACAGCGGAGCGTGGCCCGAGCGGCCCGTGCCGCAGGCACAGGAGCGGAAGAGATGACCGACATGAAGCCCCGCAGCCACGAGGTGACCGACGGCATGGAGCGTGCGCCCGCCCGGGCGATGCTGCGCGCCGTCGGCATGACCGACGCCGACTGGGGCAAGGCGCAGGTCGGTGTCGCCTCGAGTTGGAACGAGGTCACCCCCTGCAATCTCCCGCTCGACCGCCTCGCGAAGCGCGCGAAGGAAGGCGTGCGCGAGGCCGGGGGGTTCCCGCTCGAGTTCGTCACGATCGCGGTGAGCGACGGCATCTCGATGGGGCACGAGGGGATGCGCGGATCGCTCGTCAGCCGCGAGATCATCGCCGACTCGGTGGAGTGCGTGATGCACTCCGAGCGTCTCGACGCTCTCGTCACGTTCGCCGGGTGCGACAAGAGCCTGCCGGGGATGCTCATGGCCGCGGCGCGCCTCAACCTGCCGTCCGCGTTCCTCTACGGCGGCTCGATCATGCCCGGTCGGTACCGGGACCAGGCACTCGATGTCGTCAGCGTGTTCGAGGCCGTCGGTGCGTGCGCGGCAGGCACACTGACCGAGAACGAGCTGGGTGAGATCGAGAAGCGGGCGTGCCCGACGGAGGGCTCCTGCGCCGGCATGTTCACCGCGAACACGATGGCGTCGGTCGGCGAGGCACTGGGGATGAGCCTGCCCGGGAGCGCCTCGCCCGCCGCGGTCGACCGGCGCCGGGACGACTTCGCGTTCGAGACCGGCCGCGCGGTGATGTACCTGATCGAACGGGACATCCGCGCGCGCCAGATCATGACGAAGGACGCGTTCGAGAACGCGATCGCCGTCGTCATGGCGCTCGGCGGCTCGACCAATGCGGTTCTGCACCTCCTCGCGATCGCGAACGAGGCGCGCGTCGAGCTTGAGCTCGACGACTTCAACCGCATCGGCGCGCGGGTCCCGCACATCGCGGACACCAAGCCGCACGGCCAGTACCACATGTTCGACGTCGACCGCATCGGTGGTGTCCCGGTCGTGATGCGGGAGCTGCTCGACGCGGGCCTGCTCCACGGCGACGCGATGACGGTGACGGGCAGGACGATGGCGGAGAACCTGGCCGAACTCGACCCGCCGAAGCCCGACGGCGAGGTGGTGCATCCGCTCTCCGCACCGATCCACGTGCAGGGTGGCATCGCGGTCCTCCGTGGCTCCCTCGCGCCGAACGGCTCGGTCGTCAAGGTCGCCGGCCTGGACACCTCGCGCTTCGACGGGACCGCGCGCGTCTTCGACGGTGAGGACCTCGCGATGGAGGCGATCCTCGCGGGCACGATCGCCGCGGGCGACATCGTGGTCATCCGCTACGAGGGTCCCAAGGGCGGTCCGGGGATGCGCGAGATGCTCGCGGTCACCGGCGCGATGAAAGGCGCCGGTCGCGGTGCCGATTCCGCGCTCGTCACCGACGGTCGGTTCAGTGGCGGCACGCACGGCTTCTGTGTCGGCCACGTCGCGCACGAGGCCGTCGACGGCGGTCCGATCGCGTTCGTGCGCGACGGCGACCGGATCGTGATCGACGCCGACGCGCACACGATCGACCTGATGGTCGACGCGGCCGAGCTCGAGACCCGCCGCTCGGACTGGAAGCTGCCCGAGCCGCGCTACACGAGCGGCTTCCTCGCGAAGTACGCGCGCCTCGCCCAGGGCGCCGAGACCGGCGCGATCACGAACGTCTGACCGGTCGCCCAATGCCCGAGATGCTGGAGGCCGAGACGGCCCGGGCGTTGGTCGCCGAGCGGGCGCTCGACCGCGAGATCGCGACGGTGCACGCACCGGACGCGTGGTTCCTCAAGCGCGGTCTCACGCCGCGGATCGCGCGATCGGTCCTGCCCGGTCTCCGGCTGTGCGCGGCGCGCCGCCGCGGCAAGCTGATCCTCGTCGACACGACGGGTCCGCAGCACAACGGACCCGTGCTCGGCCTGCACCTCGGGATGAGCGGCCGCATCCTCGTCGACGGCGAGGCCGCGGGCGATCCGCTGCTCTACGCCGCCAACGGCGACAACCCCGCGTGGCGCCGCTTCGGTCTGCGCTTCGCCGACGGGGGGACGCTCTTCCTTCGCGACCCGCGCCGACTCGGTGCCGTCGAGCTCGACCCCGACGAGGAACGCCTCGGTCCTGACGCGGCGACGGTCAAGCTCGGGTTCGTCCGTGACCTGCTGACACGCAGCCGTGCGCCGGTCAAGGCCGTGCTCATGGATCAGTCCCGCATCGCCGGTCTCGGCAACCTGCTCACCGACGAGGTCCTGTTCCGTGCCGGGGTCGACCCCGCCCGTGCGGCCGACTCGCTCACGGCCGCCGAGATCGCGGCAATCGCCCGCGCGATCGGCACGACCGTGCGGACGCTCGGCCGGCGGGGTGGCTCTCACACCGGCGACCACATGCCGGCCCGCGTGCCCGGCGCGGCCTGCCCGCGCGACGGTGCCCCGATGCTGCGCCGGACTGTCGGCGGCCGCACGACCTACTCCTGCACGCTCCACCAGGTGTGACGACGGGCCCCGCGGAGGGTCCCGGGCACGAGCAGCCGTTGGTCGATAACCTCCCCGCACCGAACAACTCGGTCGACTGGGGGATCCGACATGCTGCGCAAGCTTCTGACCGCTTCCGTTCTGAGCCTCGCGCTCGCCGGCCTGATCGGCGCGCCGTCGGCGGGCGCGGTCACCCTGCCGCCGGGCGACGGCGCCGTGAGCTGTGGCATCGTCGGCACCGTCAGGGTCGCGCGGCCCCTCGCGACGCCCGACACGTGGAAGGTCGTCGTTTCGGGCAAGATCGCGGGCTGCACCTACAACGGCACCGCGATCCCGTTCGTGTACGGCACGACCCGTTCGGTGGCTGTCGGCGACCCCGCGGCGGTGTGCGCAGCACTCGCGGATGGCTCGGCCAGTGCCCGGACGAGCATCACCGTCAAGGTGAACGGCACCACGTACACGAGCGCGGTCGTCACGGTCGCGGTCGACGTGTCGCCGTCGCCACCGGGGAGCCTGATCGAGGCGTCCGGGTCCACGACCGTCGCGGGCATCGGCGTGACCGCGAGCGTCGCGGCGCAGACCGATCGACCCCTCGGGGACCTGTGCAACGGAGCCACGAAGGTGGCGTTCCTCGGGACCGGCTCGCTCGCATGGGATCGCCCCTGACGCGGCGTGCCGTCACCCGGGCCAGACGGGAGATCCAGGATGACGTTGCAGGTGGTCGGGGCCGGGGTGGGTCGAACCGGGACCCACTCGCTCAAGGTCGCGCTCGAGCAGCTGTGTGGTGGTACCTGCCACCACATGATCGAGATGTTCGGGCGGCCCGACCAGATCGCGGGGTTCACGGCCGCGATCGACGGCGAGCCGACCGACTGGTCCGCGTTGCTGGCCGACTTCACCGCGATGGTCGACTTCCCCGGCTCCTGCTTCTGGCGGGAGATCGCCGCCGCGAACCCGGACGCGCCCATCCTGCTGTCGACCCGTCCCGCGCCGGATTGGTACCGCAGCGCGTCGAACACGATCTTCCTGTCGCTCGACCGAGTGCCGCCCGAGCTCGCGCCATGGATGCAGGCGGTGAAGAAGATGTTGCGCGACCGGTTCAGCGACGACTTC
The DNA here is from genome assembly GCA_964639075.1 of uncultured Bifidobacteriaceae bacterium. Lineage (GTDB taxonomy): Bacteria > Actinomycetota > Acidimicrobiia > IMCC26256 > JAENVU01 > JAENVU01. The sequence continues at coordinate 8,110 of CAZXCB010000032.1, forward strand.
GAGAACGAGGACGCGATGATCGCCGCCTACGAGCGGCACAACGCCGAGGTGCGGGCGGAGGTGCCGGCCGACCGGCTGATCGACTGGACGCCGAGCGACGGCTGGGAACCGATCTGCGCGGCGCTGGACCTTCCCGTGCCCGCCCAGCCCTTCCCGCTCACGAACACCACGACCGAGTTCCGGCAGATGATCGGCATCGACCCGCCGGCCTGAGCACACGGGGAGGCAGGGGTGCAGGTTCCCGAGACGAGGTACGCCCGGTCGACCGATGGCTTGCGGCTCGCGTACCAACGCTGGGGCGAGGGGCCGCCGCTGCTGATCGTCCCGCCGCTGGTCTCGAACATCGAGGTCGGTTGGGAGCACGAGTACTACCACCGGGTCGACGAGTACCTCGGCCGGTACATGACGTGCGCGCAGTTCGACAAGCGCGGGGTGGGCCTGTCCGATCGGCCCGACGAGATGCCGACCCTCGAGCAGCGCATCGGCGACATCGTCACGGTGATGGACGCGCTCGGCTGGGAGCGGACGAATCTCCTCGGCTTGTCCGAGGGCGGCCTCATGAGCCAGCTGTTCGCCGCGGACTACCCCGAACGCGTGGACCATGTGATCCTGATCGACACGATGCCCTCGCCGCGCTACTGGTCGCGGATGTTCGACCGGACCGAGCCGGGTGACCCACCGATCCTGCGGACGACCGAGATCGTCGAGCGGTTCGACCGCCTCGTCGAGACGTGGGGTGAGGATCCGCAGTACTTCGTCGACTGGTTCGTGCCGAGCCAGCGCGACAACGAGTCGTTCGTGCGGTGGGCGGGACGGCTCGAACGCCTCTCGGCCAGCCCTCGCGACTTCGAGCGCCAGGTCCACAGCATCATGGGCCTCGACGGCGGCGATGCGGCCGAGCGCATCACCGCGCCGACGCTCGTGATGCACGTGAAGGGCGATCGCGTGCTCAACGTCTCGGGAGGCCGGGTCCTCGCGGACGTGATCCCGGGCGCGCGCTACGTCGAGATCCCCGGCGAGGACCACTTCTGCTGGGTGATGCCCACCTGGCGCGAGATGAACGACTGCATGATCGAGTTCTGCACCGGCGCGGTGCCCGAACCCATGACCACGCGCCGGTTCGCCACGGTGCTCTTCACCGACATCGTCGGCTCGACCCAACGGTCGGCCGCGCTCGGCGACACCGCCTGGAGGGAGATCCTCGACCAGCACGACGTGATGGCCCGCAAGATCGTCGAGGATCACGCCGGTCGCGTGGTGAAGAGCACCGGCGACGGGTTGCTCGTGGTGTTCGACGTTCCGTCCCAAGGGGTCGGGTGCGGCATCGATCTCTGCCGAGCGCTGGAGGCCATCGACGTGCCGATCCGCGCCGGGGTGCACGCCGGAGAGATCGAGGTGCACGACGACGGCGACATCTCCGGGATCGCCGTGAACCTCGCCGCCCGCGTCGAGCAGGCTGCGGCCGACGGCGAGCTGTGGGTCTCGTCGACGGTCAGGGACATGATGCTCGGTGGCGCGGCCGGCTTCGACGACCGCGGTGAGCACGCCCTCAAGGGCATCGACGGCGCCTGGAAGCTCTTCGCCGTCCGCTGACCGGGATCCGACTACACGTTGAAGCGGAACTCGACGACGTCGCCGTCGGCCATGACGTAGTCCTTGCCCTCGATGCGGACCTTGCCGCGGGCTTTGGCCTCGGCCATCGAGCCGGCGTCGACGAGATCGGCGAAGGACACGACCTCGGCCTTGATGAACCCGCGCTGGAAGTCGGTGTGGATCACCCCGGCGGCCTCGGGTGCGGTCCAGCCCTCGCGGATCGTCCACGCGCGCGACTCCATCGGCCCCGCGGTCAGGAACGTCTGCAGCCCGAGCGTGTGGAACCCGACACGCGCCAGTTGATGCATGCCGGGCTCGTGTTGCCCGACGCTCGCGAGGAGCTCGGCGGCGTCGTCGTCGTCCAGCTCGAGCAGCTCGGCCTCGAGCTTGGCGTTGAGGAACACGGCGTCGGCGGGCGCCACGAGCGCGCGCAGCTCGGCCTGGAGCGCGTCGTCGGTGAGGCCCTCCTCGTCGACGTTGAACACGTAGATGAAGGGCTTGGCGGTCAGCAACGAGAGCTCGCGCAGCAGCGTGACGTCGATGCCCGCGGCCTCGGCGCCCGCGTGCAGCGGGGTGCCCGATTCGAGCAGCGCCTGCGCGGCACGCACCGCGTCGAGCACGGCGGCGTCGGTCTTGCGGCCCTTCACCTCCTTCTCGAGACGCGGGATCGCCTTCTCGATGGTCTGGAGGTCGGCGAGCATCAGCTCGGTGTGGATCACCTCGATGTCGTCGGCGGGATGGATGCGCCCGGAGACATGGATCACGTCGTCGTCGGAGAACACGCGCACGACCTGGCAGATCGCGTCCGCCTCGCGGATGTGGGCGAGGAACTGGTTGCCGAGGCCCTCGCCCTCGCTCGCGCCCTTCACGATCCCGGCGATGTCGACGAACGACACGGTCGCCGGGACGATCTTCCCGCTGTCGAAGATCGTGGCGAGCACCTCGAGCCGTGGGTCGGGGAGCGGCACGACGCCGACGTTCGGCTCGATCGTCGCGAACGGGTAGTTCGCGGCGAGCGCGTCGGCCTTGGTCAGCGCGTTGAACAACGTCGACTTGCCGACGTTGGGGAGTCCGACGATACCGATCGTGAGCGCCACGGCGGGCGAACCTAGCGGTGTCACACCTCGGTGACAGGATGCAGCGATTCCTCCACTTCCCCGTCCCGTTCCCGGATCGCGAGTGGAGACCTACGATGGCGATCGATGAACGCACGCGCTACGAGATGTACCTCGGACTCGAGCGGACGCTCGGGACCCAGGTCGCGGACGCGGTGATGGAGCACCTTCCGCCGGTCGGCTGGGCCGACGTCGCCACGAAGCACGATCTCACCGCGCTCGAAGAGCGGATGAGCCTCCGTCTCGACGCGGCCATCAGCGCTGCGACCACACGGATGCTCGTCTTCATGATGCCGACGGTGCTCACCGCGATCGGGGTCGGGATCGCGGCCGCCCGACTCGGATGAGTTCGTCAGAACCTCGGCCGGAGTGCCGGCCGTTCATCCGGGGCCGCCCCACCGCGACGGGTCCAGGCACCGCGAGAGCGCGGTCCATGCCAGCCGGTTGTCCTCGGTGTCTCCGTGCGGTGCACGAAAGCCCGCGACGAACAGACAGATCTCGCACAGGTCCCATCGCAGCCGGTACAGCGCGAGTGCCGAATCGTCGGGCGCGACGCCCGTGCGTTCGCGATAGTCGGCGGCGATCTGCGGTTCCTCGTCGATGAGCATCCAGAGGTCGCGCTCGGGCGGCGCGAGCAGCGCGGTGTCCCAGTCGACGAGGACGATGCCGTCGGGCGTCTTGATCCGGTTGCCCCGGTGCGGCTCACCGTGCGTCGGTACCAGCGCGGACCCGCGGTTCGCCGAGTCCTCGACGAGACGGTCGTAGCGGGCGAGGGCCTGCGTGAGGGCGGCGCGGTGGTCGCGAGCCAGGGCCCGTGCCTGCTCCGCGTAGGGACCGGGGCCCCAGGGCTGGTTCGGTTCGCCGAGCGCGATGTCGAGCGTCTCCCGCTGGGGGAGCACGAAGGTTTCGACCGCCGACGCGCCGGCGATCCGCGCCTCGTGGATCGCGACGATGCGGTCCAGGACTCCGAGACGCTCCGCACGGTCGGACGGGGTGCCCCAGTCGTAGGTCTCGCCCTCGACGTGCTCGTAGAGCGCGGCCACGTAGCGGTCTTTCACTGGATACAGCAGTTGGCAGTCCCGGGTCGGGAGCGGTGCGACGACGAAGTCGAGCCCGGTGTCGCGGAGCGATCGAGCCATCGTCAGCGCGGTGGTCAGCCGCCGGGCCGCGGCCGCGCGAGTGTCCGACGCGTCCGGTCTGCGTGCGTCGAGGTCGTCGACGTTGACGAACCACCGGTCGCGACCGCTGGTCACGCGCCAGTGGTGGCTGCCGAATCCGAGCGCCACGTACTCGATCTCGGTGGCGGCGATGCCCCAGCCGGCTGCCACGGCCGCGGCGACGGTGTCGTCGTCGAGATCGTCGGGCCGGGTCAGCATCGGACCACGGTAGCGACGGCGCGGATCGCGCCGTCGGGGGAAAAGACTTGATCCGAGCCGGGTTTCGGACGATACTTCCAACTTCATGTACCGGATCGCCGACCTCCTCGTAATCGTTACGTAGGCGCACGGCGGCTCTCCCGCGTCCGTGCGCCTGTGCCCCTCGCAACTGCGGGGGGTTTTTCACGTCCGGACCCCGAAGCGATCCGGACCCGAACCCGGAGTCACCCCATGAAGCTCACCGGAGCCCAAGCGCTCATCCGCAGCCTCGAGATGGAAGGCACGGAGGTCATGTTCGGCCTCCCGGGCGGCGCGATCCTCCCGGTCTACGACCCGCTGATCGACTCGTCGATCCGCCACATCCTCGTGCGCCACGAGCAGGGTGCCGGCCACATGGCCGAGGGGTACGCACACGCGACCGGCCGCCCCGGCGTGGCCATGGTGACGAGCGGACCCGCGGCCACGAACATCGTCACGCCGCTCGCCGATGCGTACATGGACTCGATCCCGCTCGTCGTGATCACGGGTCAGGTGCCGTACTCGGTGATCGGCACCGACGCCTTCCAGGAGTGCGACACGGTCGGCATCACCATGCCGGTCACCAAGCACAACTGGCTCATCACCGACGCCCAGGACATCCCGCGCATCATCCGCGAGGCGTTCCACGTGGCGACGACGGGCCGGCCGGGTCCGGTGCTCGTCGACGTGCCCAAGGACATCGCGAACCAGCTCATGAGCTGGGACTGGCCGGAGTCCGTCGACCTGCCCGGCTACAAGCCCAACCTCAAGGGCCATCCGAAGCAGATCAAGGACGCCGCGAAGCTCATCGGCGACGCGCGCCGGCCCGTGATCTACGCCGGCGGTGGGATCCTCAAGGCACGGGCGGCCGAGGCGTTGCGGGAGCTCGCCGAGGCCACCGGCATCCCCGTCGTCACGACGCTGATGGCGCGCGGCGCGTTCCCGGACAGCCACGAGCTCGCGCTCGGCATGCCGGGCATGCACGGCAACTACACGGCCATCACCGCCATGCAGAGGTCCGACCTGCTCATCGCGCTCGGCGCGCGCTTCGACGACCGGGTGACCGGCAAGCTCGACGGCTTCGCGCCCGATGCGAAGGTCATCCACGTCGACGTGGATCCGGCCGAGCTCGGCAAGGTGCGCCGCCCTGACGTCCCGATCGTGGGGGACTGCCGCAACGTGATCGAGCGGCTCACGACCGCGGTCAAGGCGGACCAGGCCAAGCGCGAGCGTCCCGATCTCTCGGAGTGGCTCGCCACGGTGCGCGGCTGGCAGGTGGAGCACCCGCTCGCATACGACCAACCCGAGGGCGGTCCGCTCAAGCCGCAGTACGTCATCGAGGCGCTGCGCGCCAACACGCCCGACGACACGATCCTCGCGTCGGGGGTGGGGCAGCACCAGATGTGGGCCAGCCAGCACTGGCGCTTCGAGCACCCCTACTCGTGGGTGAACTCGGGTGGTCTGGGCACGATGGGCTTCTCGGTGCCGGCCGCCATCGGGGCCAAGGTGGGATGTCCCGACAAGATGGTCTGGGCGGTCGACGGCGACGGTTGCTTCCAGATGACGGCGCAGGAGATGGTCACGGCCGCGGCCGAGAGGATCCCGGTGAAGATCGCGATCCTCAACAACGCCTACCTCGGCATGGTGCGACAGTGGCAGGAGCTCTTCTACGAGGAGCGCTACAGCGAGGTGTACCTCTCGCCCGACCTGCCGGACTACGTGATGTGGGCCGAGGCGATGGGCTGCGCGGGCTTCCGGGTGGAGACACCCGAGGACGTCGTCCCGACGATCGAGAAGGCGAACGCGATCGACGACCGTCCGGTGGTCATCGACTTCCGCACCGACTACCGGGAGAAGGTGTACCCGATGGTGGCCGCCGGGACGACCAACGACGAGGTCATCCTCGGTCCCGAGGCCGACACGCGGGGAGGGCGATGAACATGACGATCAACCATCACATCCTCAGCGTGCTCGTCGAGAACAAGTTCGGTGTGCTCGCGCGCGTCTCGAGCCTGTTCAGCCGGCGCGGGTACAACATCTACTCGCTCGCCGTCAGCCCGACCGAGGACGATCGATACTCGCGGATGACGATCGTCGTCGACGGCGACGCCGACCTCGTCGAGCAGATCACCAAGCAGCTGAACAAGCTGATCCCGGTGATCAAGGTCAGCGAGCTGGCCGACTCCGATGCCGTCGAACGTGAGCTCATGCTCGTGACGATCAAGGCGAGCGGCGAGGCGCGGTCACAGGCCACCGAGCTCGTGTCGATCTTCGAGGCCAAGATCCTCGACGTCGGCTTCGAGGCGATGACGCTCATGGCCGCCGGGACGCCCGACAAGCTCGACGCGATGACGGACCTGCTCCAACCGTTCGGCATCGTCGAGCTGCAGCGCACCGGCCGGATCGCGCTGCCCAAGCTGTCCCGGCAGCCGAGCAAGCTCCGGGTCGTCAAGAACCGCACCGCCTGAGTACCGTTCCTGCGCCACTTGTGCGCCCTATGGCAGCACAACCGACGCACGTTCGGCACGACCTCGAGAGGACACCATGGCTGCCACGATCACCTATGACGACGGTGCCGATCTCGGGTTGCTCGACGGCCAGACCGTCGCGATCCTCGGGTACGGCTCGCAGGGTCACGCGCACGCCCTGAACCTGAAGGAGTCCGGAGTCGACGTGGTCGTCGGGCTCCGGGCCGGCTCGGCGAGCGCGGCCAAGGCCGAGGAGGCGGGGCTCAAGGTCCTCACGATCCCGGAGGCCGTGCAGGCCGCCGACGTGATCATGGTGCTGCTGCCCGACACCGAGCAGAAGCGCATCTACCAGGCCGACATCGAGCCGCACCTCGTCGCCGGGAACTCGCTCGCGTTCGCGCACGGGTTCAACATCCACTTCGACCAGATCCAGCCGCCCGAGGGCGTCGACGTCTGGATGATCGCCCCCAAGGGCCCGGGTCACCTCGTGCGCCGGACCTACACCGAAGGTGGCGGCGTCCCCGCGCTCGTCGCGGTCGCCCAGGACGCGAGCGGGCACGCGCGTGACATCGCGCTCGCCTACGCCAAGGGGATCGGCGCGACGCGCGGCGGCGTGCTCGACACGACCTTCCAGGAGGAGACCGAGACGGACCTCTTCGGTGAGCAGGTCGTGCTCTGCGGCGGTCTCACCGAGCTGATCCGCAACTCCTTCGAGACGTTGGTCGAGGCCGGGTACCAGCCCGAGTCCGCTTACTTCGAGACGCTGCACGAGGTGAAGCTCATCGTCGACCTCATCTACGAGGGCGGCATCTCGAACATGCGGTACTCGATCTCGGACACCGCCGAGTACGGCGACATGACGCGTGGGCCGCGGGTGATCACGTCGGCGACGAAGGACGAGATGCGCAAGATCCTCGGCGAGATCCAGAGCGGCGCGTTCGCGCAGGAGTGGATCGCCGAGAACGAGGCGGGTCGACCCAACTTCACCAAGCTCCAGGACGAGGGTCGCAAGCACCCGATCGAGGCCGTCGGCGAGCGGCTCCGCGGCATGATGCCGTGGATCTCGGCGGGCAAGGCCAAGCCCCAGGACGTCTCCGGCGGTTGACGCGCGCCCGGCTCGGGCCGGGTGCGATGTCGTATTCTCCCGGCGATGCGGAGGCTCTGGGGGGTTCCGCCACGGTTCGGCGTGATCGCGTGCGTGGCGTTGGTTGCGGCGGCGGGCGGGCAGCTCTCGAGCACGACGGCCGCGGCCGGGGCGCTGGCGGCGCCGCCCTCGGTGGTCACGATCGGCGACGCGGCGATCCGGGAGGGTCACAGCCACACCCGGACGATCTCGGTGCCGGTGACGCTGGACGTCGCGGCGGGCTCCGCCCAGACCGTGAGCTACACGGTCGCCGGCGGGACCGCGACCGCAGGGCCGTCGTCGGCGGCCGCCCCCAGACCCCACGGGAATCCGGCGACCGGGACCCAGTCCTTCTCGGCCACGACGGGCGTGTAGAACGTCCCGGGGGTGGTCTACGGCGACGTCCGGGGCGAGAACGACGAGACCGTGACCGTGACGCTCTCGAACCCGTCGGCCGGACTCGCCCTCGGCGACACGACCGCGACGGTCTCGATCCGGGACGACGAGACGACGCCCGGCGTCGTCGCCTCGATCGGCACGATCGCGATCGGCGAGGGCGATGCCGGAGCTCGCACCGCGAAGTTCCCGATCACGTTGTCGGCGCCCGCGTCGGGCGCGGTCGTCCGGTACCACCTCGCGTCGTTCTCCGCGACCGGTGGGTGGTCGGGCTCCGGCGTCGTTCCCGTCGGCACCGACTTCGCCGACAAGATCGGTGCGACCCAGTCGGTCACGTTCCTCAACAGCGCAGTCGCCAAGACCGCGTCGGTGGTCGTCCCTCCGGACCTGCGCGCCGAGTCCGACGAGGTGTTCCTCGTGGTGCTGGAGAGCACCTCGATCGGCGCGACCGGGGACTCGGGCCTCGGCGTGATCCTCGACGACGACCCGGCGGACGGGGACACCGACGCGTTCGGTCCCTCGCCGACGCCGGTCGGCGCTCCCGCGCCGGGCTCGACCTTCGTGGCGTGCTCCCAGGCGACGACGCACCTCACGCTCACCGTGTCGTCGCACCTCGACCCGAGCTGCACCTGGACCAAGGGCGTCGACATCGGCACCTCGGGCGTCACGCTCGACTGCCAGGGCGCGAACCTCGTGCGTGATCCGGCCTACGGCGGCGCGGGCATCCGCATCAGCGCGGCCACGACGACGGCGCTCAGCGGCATCACGGTGCGGAACTGCAACGTGAGCGGCTTCAACGGCAACCTCAACGTGACCCGCAACGGCTTCAAGGACCTCGTCGCCGGCACCGAGTACGCCAACTCGTTCTCGAACATCCGCATCGAGAACTCGAAGTTCGTCGACTCGGTGAACTCGAGCGTGTTCATCAACGCGTTCGTGACGGGTGTGACGTTCACGCACTCGCTCGTCGAGAACGCGGGCAGCGTCGGGCTCTACCTCGAGGCCGGGAGCAAGGACAACGTGATCGAGCACTCGATCTTCCGGCACAACGGGTACAAGGACGTGACCTCGGGGCCCGTCGCCGCCCAGATCGGCACGACGACCGTGTACTACATCAGCACGGGGCGTGAGGGCATCGCGGTCGACGGGTCGCGTGACAACCTCATCGAGCGGAACCTGATCGAGCAGAACTCGTCGGGTGGGATCATGCTCTACAAGAACTGCGGTGAGAACGCGAGCGAGGCCGGCCATTGGGTGCGCCTGTACGGGTCCACCGGGAACCGGATTCGTCACAACGTCGTGCGCAACCAGCCGAACGGCGTCTGGATCGCCTCGCGTGCCGCGGAGAACCAGTACTTCATGGACTGCAGCGACACGCCGATCGTCGACGCGCCGGGCTCGCTGACGAAGGTGTTCCTGGATCCGGTCGTCGACACGGTCGTGGAGCTCAACCGTCTCGACGGCAACGTGAACGGCGTGCGGGTCGAGGGTGATTCGGCGACGGTGAAGGGCAACACGATCGAGAACGCGACCCGCGGCGTGCTCGTCGGGACGAAGCACCGCACGACCGTCCTTGCGCAACCGGTGACGGGGACGGTCGTGACCGGGAACACCGCGGTCGCCACGACCGAGCCGTTCGGCTGGGTCTGGGGGAAGGGCACGCTCACGTTCTCCGGCAACTCGAGCAACGGTGCCACCGGCCGGCTGCTGGCCGGGACCCAGCCCACGATCAACCCGTTCCTCTTCGTGGTGACCTTCGTCCCGGCTCCCTGACGGGCGCCGTCCGAGCGATTCCCGGATCCGGTGATCCGGATCGGGGCGTGCAGCGAACTCCCTGCGTGGAACCGCGCGAAAGTCTGATCTCGTGAGCGAGGCGTTGACCCCGACGTACCGCCGTCCAGCGCGCCGAGCGTGGCCCGACCGGCCCGGCCCGCAGGGCCGAGAGGGGGCAGGATGACTGCCGCCACCGACTGGGAGGTCGACGTCCAGCGCCGCCTGGTTGCCGGCGACCAGGCCGCGCTCGGCGAGTGCTACGACCAGTTCTCGTCCTTCGTGTTCGGTCTCGCCCGGCGCGTGATCGGTGACCGGCGGGCGGCCGAGGACGTGACCCAGGACGTGTTCCTGCACCTCTGGGAGCGCGCCGAGGCGTTCGACCCCGGCCGCGGCGGCCTGCGCACGTGGCTCGGGACGCTGGCCCACCGCCGGGCCGTCGACCACGTGCGACGCGAGGAGGCCCGTCGGCGCCGGAACGACCGGTTCGGCAACCAGGCGTCGGTTGCACCCGACGTCGAGGAGATGGCGGTCGCGATCGTGACCGCGGAGCGGGTGCGGGAGGCCCTCGCCACCCTGCCCGCCGAACAGCGTGACGCGATCACGCTCGCCTACTTCGGCGGCAAGACCTACCGAGAGGTCGCCGTGGAGCTCGGGATCCCCGAGGGCACCGCGAAGTCCCGGATGCGGCTCGGCCTGGCGCGGATCGCAGACGTGTTGGAGCGAGAAGGAGCCGGACAGTGGGTGTGAGCCCGAGCACTCGCGAGCTCCTGGGCGCGTATGCGCTCGATGCCGTGGACGCCGACGAGGTGACCGCGCTGGAGGAGCTCGTCGCACAGGACCACGACGCAGCACGCGAGCTCGAGCGCCTGCGGACCGCAGCCGCGTGGATCGGCGCGACCGAGGCGATCGAGCCACCGCGTGACCTGCGCGCGCAGCTGCTCGCAGGGGCTCGCCCGGTACCCGAGGAGCTGCGCGTCTACCGCATGGCTGTCGCCCGCCACGAGGAGCTGCTCGACGAGCTGCCGGATGACGCGCTCGGTTTCCCGACCGCGAACGGCCTTGCCGTGGGTGAGCTCGTGGTGCACCTCGCGTCGATGGAGTCGGCGGTCGCCGAGACGGTGGGGCTCGAGACGACCGTGACCGACGAGACCGACGTCGACTCTCGGACCGCGCGGTACCTGGACGCGCTCGGCGCCGACCCCGTCGCGGGCCGCGCCGTCTGGCGGGTCGCGACCGAGTCGCTCGACGCGTGGGCCGCGGCCGGCGGGAGCACCGGCCGCCTGCCCTGGGCCGGGATCGACGCCGACCGGCGCACGCTGCTCGCGACCCGCGCCTTCGAGCTCTGGACCCACGACGACGACATCCGGGTCGCGCTCGGCCGGGACCGGCTCACGCCCACGACACCCGAGCTCGCGCTCATGTCCGACATCGCGGTCGGGATCCTGCCGTTCTGCCTCGCCGCGGTCGGGGAGACGGCCACGGGCGCCGCGCACGTCGTGCTCACCGGTGACGGTGGGGGCGAGTGGGACGTCTCGCTCGACGGTCGCGAGCACGCTCGGACCGCCGTGACCCTCACCATGGACGTCGTCGACTTCTGCCGGCTCGTCGCCGACCGTCTCGACCCCGCGACGTGCGGCGCCCGCATCGAGGGCGACGAGACGCTCGGCGCCACCCTCGTGAGGTGCGCGTCCGCCCTCGCGACGCTCTGAGGCGACCTCAGCCGCGGACGACCAGACCGCGTGGCGTGTCGCGCGCACCCGCAGCGCGCCAGGCCTCGGCGACGGGGTGCTCGCGGACTGCGACGCCGTCGACCTGGGTGAGCTCGATCTGACGCAACCGGCCGTCCTTGACGAGTGACACGAGCGCGCCGAGCCAGTCGGTGTCGGTGGTGAACGTCGACAAGGTGCGCGCGCCCCGCTCGAGGAACCCGGCGAGCCGGCCGTCGACGAGCACCACGTACGCGCCGGCCGTCCGACTCGGGCGTCCGGCACTCTCCGGCCAGGGCAACGCCGCGCCGTAGGGCTGCGCCGGATCGGCGGCTGCGAGCACACGGGCCTCCGCGCCGGGGTCGTCGGTGCGGTG
>CAZXCB010000033.1:0-19945 GCA_964639075.1 uncultured Bifidobacteriaceae bacterium
CGTCGTGACCATCGCGCAGACCCTCGATCCGGTGCGGTGCAGGAAGGGGCTCCGCGTGCTTCCCGACCACAGCTTCGCCGACGCGCCCGAGCTCGACGTCGTGCTCGTGCCGGGCGGGCAGGGGAGCCGGTCCGAGCGGACGAACCCGGCCATGATCGAGTTCGTGCAACGGGTCGCGCCCGGATGCACCTGGGTCACGAGCGTGTGCACCGGTGCCTTCGTCCTGCACGGGGCCGGGATCACGATCGGCAAGCGCGTGACCACCCACTGGGCGGCGATCGAGGAGCTCCGAGGGCTGGCACCGGACCTCGAGGTGCTCGAGGGCGTCCGGTACGTCCGGGACGGCAACGTCGTCTCCTCGGCGGGCGTCAGCGCCGGGATCGACATGGCCCTCTGGCTCGTCGGTCAGCTGGTCTCGCCCGAGCACGCCCGGGCGACCCAGCACGCCATGGAGTACGACCCCGAACCGCCGTACTAGCCCCGCCTGATTTCGGCGCCTTCGCTCGCCGCTCCGCGCGATTGCCGGACGGAGCTCGCTGCGGCGCGGCTCGCCTCCGCTGGCGCTCCGGCTCTGGGTGGGTGAGGTCGCGTGTCAAGGCGCCGAAAGGCAGGCTCAAGGACCCCCCTGAGCGGGTCGATGACCGGGCGAATCGTTCGAGAGGCGTCATGGACCAGCTCCCCGTCGAGATCAGCCAGCGGATCCGACACGAGGCTCGCGTGGCGGGCCTGCACGACCACGCGCCCTCGATCGAGATGGTCGAGCGCCGGCGGCTCCAGCTCTGGTCGCTCACGATCGTCGTGCTCGTCGCGACCGGTCTCGCCGCGCTCGCGGTGTCGGGCGCGACCGGCAACACCGCCTGGATCACCGGCGAGCCGATGGTCCTCGCCGGCGGCGTCGCCGTGCTCGGTCTCGGCTTCGGCATCTACGCGGTCGAGAAGGAGGTGCACCTCCACCGACTCTCGCGCCTCCTCGTCGACGAGCGCCTGCTCAGCAACTCGATGGCGAAGCGGCTGCAGATGAACACCGCGCTCTTCAACGCCGGCAAGGCCTTGAACTCGGTGATGGATCTCGACGAGGTCCTCGAAGCGATTCTCGCCAATGCCGTCGAGCTCTTGCACGCCGTCGCGGGTTCCGTGATGCTCCTCGAGGATCAGCGGGTGCTGCGCGTCGTCGCGGTACGCGGTGAGGGCATCGACCGCGAAGCGCGCCTGCGCATCGGCGAGTCGATCCCCGGACGGGTCGCGTTGACACGCGAGCCGTTGCTCGTCCCGCCCGACGTCGCGACCGCGAGCTCGTGCGCGACGCTTCCGGGCTTCCTCTTCGGGGGCGCGATGTGCGTGCCGCTCGTGAACCGCGGTCAGCTGCTCGGGATCCTCACCCTCATCGCCGCCGCCGAAGCGGAGTTCGACGACGAGGATCTCGACATCCTCAGCCTGTTCGCCGAACCGGTCGCCGCGGCCACGGCGAAGGCCGGTCTGTACGAGGCCGAGCGCGCCAACGTCGCGAAGCTCCTCGAGTCCGATCGCATGAAGTCGCAGTTCGTCGCGTCGGTGAGCCACGAGCTGCGAACGCCCATCACGTCGATCCGCGGAGCCGTCGCGGCCTCGCGGCGCACCGACGATCCGGGTCAGCGGGAGGAGCTGCTCGACGTCGTCGACCGCCAGTCCGGGCGCCTGCAGGCCATGGTCGAGGAGATGCTCGTGGCCGCACGGATGCAGGAGAACGCGAACCGGCCCACCATGGCGCCGATCGACCTGTGTGCCCTGGTCCGGCTCACCGCCCTCGACTCGGACGTCGCCGGCCGGGCCGTCACCCTCGAGCTGCCCGAGCACTGCACCGTGCGGGCCGAGCCCGAGGCGCTGCGGCGCGTGCTGACCAACCTCATCGAGAACGCGCACAAGTACGGCTCCGAGCCGGTGCGCGTCGCGGTGCAGGTGGCCGACGACCAGGTGGTGATGTCGGTCATCGACAGCGGTCCCGGCATCCCGTACGAGGAGCGCGAGCGGATCTTCGAGCGCTTCTACCGGGTCGACCCGAACGGCACCAAGCCCGGCATGGGCCTCGGCCTCTCCATCGTGCGCGGTCTCGTCGAGAGCTGCGGTGGCATGGTGTGGGTCGAGGACGCACCCGGCGGCGGCGCCGCGTTCCGGGTGTCACTGCGCACGTCGGTTCTCGATCCGCAAGCGGAGGTGGTTCATGTCTGAGCGTCCCAAGGTGCTCATCGTCGACGACGAGCCGGACGTTCTGCTCACCCTGCGGATGATCCTCGAGTCCGAGGGCTTCGATCCGTTGCTCGCGGCCGACGGTGAGACCGCGCTGCGCCGCGTCGACGAGGAGCGTCCCGATCTGGTCGTCCTCGACATCATGATGCCGGTCCTCGACGGTTGGTTCGTGCTCGCCGAGCTCGGCGGCCGTCCCGTGCATCCGAGCGTGGTCGTGTGCTCGGCGAAGTCGGGCGAGAGCGACCGCGCCCGCGCCCGCGAGCTCGGTGCCGCCGAGTACGTGACCAAGCCCTTCGAGCCGGACGACCTCGTGCTCGTCATCCGTGACGTGCTGAGCCGCGCCGCCGAGCGCGCCCGCGTCTCGGGGTAGTGACGGATCGTCCCTTCTGGGCGGTTCGCTGAGCGACGCGGTGGAACGCGATTTCTCGGCCGGATCAGGAGGTTCCGCTTGCATCGACCGGTTGACGCTGGCAAAGTGACACCGTTGTAGTTCCAGGGGCGTCATTCGGCCATCGGCGTCGGAAACGAGAGGGGATCGCCGGTGAGGGAGATGATCGTCGCCCATGTGCATTCCACACAGACGGGCGACAAGCGGTGGCAGGAGCAGGCCAACTGTCTCGGGGTGGACCCGGACCTGTTCTTCCCCGAGCGAGGGGCATCGACGCGTGAGGCCAAGTCGGTGTGCTCGAACTGCGAGGTTCGGGTCGACTGTCTCGAGTACGCGCTCGTCAACGGTGAGAAGTTCGGCATCTGGGGCGGCCTGAGCGAGCGGGAGCGGCGTCGGCTGCGCCGCCAGCGGGCGCTCGCGCGTCGGGCCGCCGCCGAGAGCGCCGCCGCCACCGCCTGAGTCCGTCCACGCTCACGCGTGGATCCGACCCTCGATGGTGTCGGTCTCGGAGAGCGCGCTCCAGCGACGGAACGCCGCCGAGCACCGATCGAGCTCGGCCGCGGGGAGCAGGCCGACGAGTTCGACGCGCGCCACCTCGACTCCGCGCAGACGCGCCCGGTCGCGCACCTCGGTGCAGGCGCGCTCCACACCGGTCTGCTCCAGCGCCACGAGGTTCATGCTCACCTGCACGGTGCCGCGTGACTCGAGCGGCAACCCGAGCGTGCGCACGCCGAGCAGCCCCCCGTCACGCTCGCGGGTCTCACGCGCGATCAGCTGCGCGACCGAGAGGTCCGGCGTCGCGAGCTCGACGTTGATCGCGACGAGGGGTGGCCGCGCGCCGACGGCGGTGGCGCCGACACGCGGATCCGCGACCTCGGGGCCGCGGTCGGGTGCGAGCGCGCCGAACGCGTCGCGCCGCACGACCGGAAGCGTGCGTGCATCCCGCGCAGCCGCGCCGTAGAAGAACACGGGGACCCGGTGGACCCGCGCGAGCCAGTCACCGAAGGCATGCGCCGCCGCGACGGCGACGTCGCCCGGCGTCGGCGCCAGCGCGACGAACGGCACGACGTCGAGCACGCCGAGACGGGGGTGCACCCCGGCGTGCTCGCGCAGGTCGAGGTCCTCGAGCGTCACCTCGGCGAGGCGACGGGTCGCGGCTTCGGTGACCGCGGCTTCGCGCGCCGCGAGGGTCACGACGCTGCGGTGGTGGTCCGGATCGGTGTGGACGTCGAGCACCGCCGGTCGCGCGGCCGCGGCGATCGCGTCGATGCGACGGCGGTCGCGGCCCTCGGAGATGTTCACCACGGCCTCGAGCACGGCCGCACCCTACGGTCCCGAACCGGATCGCGGTTCGAGCCGCCGGGTTGTCTCCCGGTTCTGTCGGACCGTCGGGTCGGACCCGTAGAGTCACGCGGTGCGGTTCGGTCTGGCACTGCCCCAGTACGACTACTCGGTCGTCGGCGAGCGGCCGCTCGCGTGGGCGACCGTCCGCGAGACCGCTCGGCGCGCCGAGTCGCTCGGGTTCGACTCGGTCTGGTTGTCGGACCACCTCTTCCTCGACATCGCCAAGTACGGCGGCACCGACCGGCCCGAGGCGGCATTCGAGCCGATCGTCACGCTGGCCGCGCTCGCCCGGGAGCTGGCGCACGTCCGGTTGGGCACGCTCGTGTTCTGCGAGGCGCTGCGCTCGGCGTCGGTGCTCGCGAAGGCGCTCGCGACCCTCGACCGGATCTCGGGCGGCCGGGTCGACGTCGGCCTCGGCGCGGGCTGGTACGAGCCCGAGTACGCGGCGATCGGCATGGAGTTCCCGCCGCCGGGTGTCCGCCTCGCTCGCATGCGCGAGGCGCTCGACATCCTGACCGAGCTCCTCGGCGAGGACGGCGGGCCGTTGGTCTACGACGGGCGGTACCACCGGACGAACGGTGCCCGAGTCTTCCCGACCGCCGTGCAGCGCCCGCGTCCCCCGGTGTTCATCGGCGGCAAGGGCGATCGCCTCCTGCGGATGGTCGTCGAGCGGGCCGACGGTTGGAACACGTGTTGGGTGTGGACACCGGACGAGTACCGGGCCCGGCGCGAGGTGCTGCTCCGGGAGTGCGACCGCGTCGGCCGGGACCCCGCGACCGTCTGGTGTTCGCTCGGTCTCTACGCGCTCTGCGGCGAGGACGAGAGCGACCTCGCCCTGCGGTTCGAGCGCCTGAAGCAGCGGACCCCCGCCGGCGTGCTCGACCACGTCGGTCTCGACGAGTGGCGGATCGGCCGGCTCGTCGGCACCGTCGAGCAGATCCGGGAGCAGGTGGCCACGTGGGGGGACCTCGCCGTCGAGACGCTGATCATCGGGGCGGGAACCGTGCCGTTCCACCTCGGTGCCATCGAGGACGTGGAGCTGCTCGCTCACGCGCTCGGGACGACCGGACCGGGCGGGTCCGGGGGGTAGGCTCGGGCGCGCCCGCGAACGATAGGACCTGCACATGGCCGGACTCGGAGCTCCAGAACTCCTCATCATCCTCGCGGTGGTCTTGCTCGTGTTCGGGAGCACCAAGATCCCGAAGCTCGCCCGCTCGCTCGGCCAGGCCCAGAAGGAGTTCAAGGCGGGAGTCGAAGAGGGTGCCCAGGCCGACCCGCCGACCAAGAGCGACGAGTCGAAGTCCTGAGCTGACCCGAGCAATTGCCGGGATCATCCGCGAAGATCCCCTCTGGACCGGGAACCGGTTCCACCTCCCCTGTCGTTGTGACCTCGTCTGACCGGATCCCGACGTGGGAGGAGATCGCTCGTGACCACGGGCAGTTCCTCTATGCGGTGGCGTACCGGCTGACCGGCAATGTCGAGGATGCGCGAGACCTGGTCCAGGAGGCACTGCTGCGGGTTCGCCGCGGCCTCGCCACCTACGAACCCGGCTCGCTCGAGGGATGGCTGGCGAGAATCGTGACCAACGTGTTCCTGGACGACATGCGCCGCAAGAAGCGGCGGCCCGTCCAGGCACTGCCCGACAATCCCGACCTGGTGGTCCCACCGTCGGCCGCGGCCGACGACGCCGCGGACGCCGCCGGGCTGTCAGCCGAGATCCAGGCGGCCATCGCCGCGTTGCCGGAGGAGTTCCGCGTGCCCGTCGTGCTGTGTGACGTCGCCGACCAGTCCTACGAGGACATCGCCCGCGCGCTCGACGTGCCGATCGGAACCGTGCGCTCGCGCCTGCACCGGGGTCGCAAGATGCTGCGCGGCGAGCTCGTCGCCCGGGGGGTGATCGCGTGAGCACCTTCGACCCGACGGGCCTGGACCCGAGCGGGACCGACGGTCTGGTCTCCGCGTACCTCGACGGCGAGCTGGACCCGCAGGCCTCCGACGCGTTCGTCGCACAGCTGCGCACCGACGCCGACCTGCGCCGCGAGCTCGCGGAGACCGAGGAGGTGCGCACGATCGTGCGGGACCTCTCGACCCCGGAGCTGCCCGCGGGGTTCCTCGACGATCTCGTGGCGACCGGTCGCGCGGACGACGACACCGTGATCGACCTCGTCGCCGCGCGCGGCCGCCGGCGAGGCCGCGGCCGGATCGCAGCGTTCGCGGGCGCGGCCGCGGCGGCCGCCGCGCTGCTCGTCGCCGTGGCGCTGCCGGGACCGAATCGCGTCGACCCGGCGTTGGCCACCGACGTGCGCGTCCATCAGGCGCGCGCCGCAGCCGGCGGGGATCCGGTCACCGGGCTCGCCCCGCTCGCGACGCCACTGCGGCTGGGCCGATGAGAGGTCGACGCCTGCGGGCGGCCGTCGTGCTGATGTGCGGGATCGGCGCGGGCGTGCTCGGCGCCGGCACCCTCCCCGGACGCGCCGCGGACGGCAACCCGGCCGACACGATGCTCGACCGCGCTCGCGAGGCGGTGCGAACCCACGAGTTCCGCGGCTCGATCCGCCTGACGTGGCGCGACGACGCCGGCCGGCACACCCGCACGATCGCCGTGACCGCGACCGGGGGCGAGCTCCGCATGGACGACGGCGCGGTCGTCTCCCACGGCGGCCGGGCCTGGCTCAGGGTCGGGAAGTCGTGGAGCGCGGTCTGGACCGACGCGCGGGATCCCCGCGCGCCCGCGATCACGTCGAAGTATCGGATCCGGAAGGCCGCTGGCCCGATCCTGCTCGGTCGACCGACCGTCGCCGTCTCGATCCGCCATGACGGCCACACGGTCGAGCGGTTGCTCTTCGACCGTGAGATCGGGATCGTGTTGCGCCGCGATCGGTTCGGCGACCAGGGCCGCCTGGAGGAGCGCGCAGAGTTCGTGGTGCTCTCCGGCGTCACTCGGCGCACCGGCACGGCGCTGAAGACGCCGACGGCCGCGGGCGACGCGCCGCAACCGCTTGCCGCGCTTCCCGAGGACGCGGCGCGGCGGGTCGGTGACGGGTTCGTCCTCGTCGGGGCGCAGCGGGTCGGTGCACAGACGCAGCTGCAGTACACCGATGGCGTGTTCGACGCGTCGGTGTTCACCCGTGACGGCACGATGGACTGGGAGGCCCTGCCCGATGGCGGCGCGGACGTCCGGATCGACGGCCAGCGGGTGCGCCGCTACCGCACGGGCGGCGACACGGTGCTCGTGTGGCAGTCGCGCGACCGGACGCTCACGTGCGTGACCGACGCGCCCGGAGCGGATCAGAGTGCGATCGTGGAGTCACTCGGCAACGAGGACGACGACGCGTGGACCGCCGTCGCCCGCTTCGTCAGCGGACCCTTCTCGTGGAGCTAGAGAGTGGCGAGCGAGGTGCGGCGGCTGCGCAGGATGCGACGGCGCTCGCGCTCGGAGGCGCCGCCCCAGACACCGTGCTCGATTCGATAGCGGAGGGCGTACTCGAGACACTCCTCCTTCACCGGACACGTCGCGCACACCCGCCGCGCCCGATCCACCCCGACACCGTCGGAGGGAAAGAAGAACGACGGATCGCGGTCGCGGCACAGGCCGGCCAGCATCCAGGCGTGCTCGGCGTCGTACTCGGGCTCGGAAGCGGGGTTCTCGTCCACGTGGGTTCAACGGTACGCGTGACCGGTTCGGTTCCCGGCACCGATCTGGCCTTCTCTCAGTGGTCGTTCAGGTCGATATGGAACCCTGCAAGGCCCCCGGCCGTTCGTGGCTCACGAAGCGTCCGTCTCCGGATCGAGGTCAGAACGTGAACGACGAGCTCTCCACGCACGAGCACGCGCCCGAGCCGATCCCGCCCGCCTCCCCCTGGGCGCCACCGGGCGCAGCGGCCGCCGGATCGCCGCCCCTCACCCCGCCCCTCACTCCGCCCGAACCCGCCTCGGCACCATCGGGTCGGGGTGCGGGCTGGCGCCAGTTCCTCGTCGGCGCGCTCGTCGGCGCGCTCGTCGGCGGTGCCACCGCGGCCGGTGTCGCCGTCGCCACGAAGGACGACTCGACCACCACCACGCGCACCGTCGTCGTCGGTGGCGGCAGGTCCCGTCCCGTGAGCAACACCTCGGTGATCGGCAAGGCCAAGGACGTCCAGGCCGTCCTGTCGAAGGTCGACGGCGCGGTCGTCGCGATCCAGACGGGTGCCGCGGTCGACCAGGGCCTGTTCTCCGGCAACGGCGACAACCAGTCCGGTGGAGCAGGGACCGGCTTCGTGATCTCGCCCGACGGTGTGATCGTCACCAACAACCACGTCGTCGCCGACGCCGGCGGCCGCATCGAGGTCGAGTTCGGCGACGGCACCAAGCAGGCCGCGGAGCTCCTCGGCCGCGCGCCCGAGTACGACCTCGCGGTGTTGAAGGTCGACGGCTCGAACCTGCCCACGGCGAAGCTCGGGAGCTCGGACTCCCTCCAGGTCGGCGACCAGGTGGTCGCGGTGGGCAACGCGCTCGCGCTCCAGGGCGGTCTCAGCGTCACGCAGGGCATCGTGTCCGGCAAGGGCCGGGTCGTCCCCGAGGACGAGACCGGCGCCACCCTCTACGACATGCTCCAGACCGACGCCGCGATCAATCCGGGCAACTCCGGTGGACCGTTGCTGAACGCGGCCGGCGAGGTCGTCGGCATCAACACCGCGCTCGCCGGCAACAGTCAGAACGTCGGCTTCGCGATCAGCATCGACTCGGCGAAGTCGGTGATCGCGACGCTGCGTGACGGCAAGGAGGTGCGCGTCGCGTTCCTCGGCGTCGAGACGAGCGACGTGACCCCGGCCGTCGCGAAGTCGCTCGGCCTGAAGACGAAGCAGGGCGCCGTGGTGCGCCGGGTGACGAGTGGCGCCGCCGCCGACGAGGCCGGGATCGAGGCGGACGACGTCATCGTCGCGATCGGCGGGCGTGCGGTCTCGGGGCCGCAGGACGTCGGGGCCGAGATCCGCCGGTACAAGCCCGGTGACCAGGTGGACGTCACGGTGGAACGCGGTGGCAGCGACCAGACGATCGCGGTCACGCTCGGGGCCCGACCGGACTCGGTCGGCTAGCCTCAATCGGCTCGTGACCGGCCCGCGAAGGGGCGGATCACCACCGATCCCGGAGGTACCCCCGCATGGCCCAGGAACCCGAAGCGCTCGAGGACGTCCCACCCCAAGGGCACGTGCGCGTCGTGTATCTCGGACCGGTCGCGCCCCACTGGGAGGTGCACGGAATCTTCGGCGACCGGGTGGTCGTCGACGAGTTCCGTCAGCGGGCGATGGCCCGGCTCCAGCTGCTGCCGCCGCACGACCCGCAGTTCCGTCGCAACCGCGAGCGCGTCGCCCGCGACGCCGAGCGGGAGCACCTCATCCTCGACTGGGACCTCGGGTACGACGAGGAGTGACGGGGGTGGGTGACCCCTACTCCCGGTCGTGATCGGCTTCGGCCCCGATGTGGGTGCCAGTGACCATGAACCGGACGCGCTCGGCGATCGTCACCGCGTGGTCGGCGATCCGCTCGTAGTGCCGGGCGAGCACCGCCACCTGCATCGCCTTGACGATGGTGCCCTCGTCGGCGTTCGCGCCGAGCGTGAGCGAGTGCCGGAAGAGGCTCTTGCTGAGCTCGTCCATCGCGTCGTCCATGTCGGCGAGCGCGGACGCCCAGCCGGGATCGCGATCGGCGAACGCGTCGATGGCGAGCCGGGTCTGGTTGGCGGCCTGGATGCCCATCCGGTCGACGATGCCGCGCGTCTTGGGGTCGAGCTCGTGCGGGTAGATCCGTCGGGTCGTCTTCGCGACGTTCACCATGAGGTCGGCGTCGCGCTCGAGCTCGTGGTTGATCCGGAGCATCGTGAGCACGGTGCGGAGGTCGGCCGCGACCGGTGACTGCGTCGCGAGGATGAGGATGATGTGGTCCTCGATGTCGTGGTAGAGCGCGTCGATCGTGTCGTCGTCGGCGATGACCCGCTCGGCCATCTGCAGGTCGCCGTCCAGGAGGGTCTGGGTGCCGGCGGTGATCGCCTCCGTCGTGAGCGCGCCGAGGCGGATGATGTCGGCCCGGACCTCGTCGAGCTCGTCCTGGAGCGTCTTGCGGGCTTCGATCTCGCCTTCGGGCACGGTGTCTCCGTTCATGGCGCCATCTTGGCGGTCCCGCGGGTCCGTCGCGGTCGTGGTCGGGCGCCGTTCGCCCGTAGTTTGCCCGCTGTTCACCTCGGACCGCAGCCGCAGGCGCGAGACCGCGCGGTCCGGCGAGCCCCGCCACCGTATCGACATCTCCTGTTCACCGCGATGACACCCAGGGGACAGTGCCGGGCAAGCCGGGATCCTTAGCGTGCTCGCCGATGAACGAGATCGAAACATCGGTCGACGTCACGACAGACAGGAGCACACGAATGATTCGCTCACGCGCGCGTTGGCTGGTCGCGCTCGCCCTCGCCCTCGGCCTCGTCGCCGTGGCGTGTGGCTCGGATTCCAAGAACAGTGGGAGTGGAGATGGAACGTCGTCGTCGACGAAGCCGGCGCCGAAGCTCGCAGCTGCGACGCTCGCGGGGTCCGGAGCCACGTTCCCCCAGGCGTACTACGAGACGGTGATCTCGGAGTTCAAGGTGGCACAGCCCGCGGTCACGGTGACCTACGGCGGCGGTGGCTCGGGCAAGGGCCAGACCGACCTGCAGGCCGGGCTCGTGCAGTGGGCCGGCTCGGACAGCACGGTGAAGCCCGAGGACGAGTCGAAGTTCCAGGGACCATTCCTCTACTTCCCGACGGTCGCCGCGCCGATCACCGTGTCGTACAACCTGTCCTCGGTGAAGGACCTCCAGCTCTCCCCCGAGACGCTGGCGAAGATCTTCCAGGGCCAGATCACCACGTGGGACGACCCGGCGATCGCCGCCGACAACCCGAAGGCGACGCTGCCGTCGACCGCGATCACCGTCGCCCACCGGTCCGACGGCTCGGGCACCACCGCGAACTTCACCAAGTACCTGGTGAGCGCCGCGGGCGCGGTGTGGACGCTCGGCAGTGACAAGGTCGTCAACTGGCCGACGGGCCAGCAGGCGGGCAACGGCAACGCCGGTGTCGCCCAGATCGTCAAGGACACCGACGGCGCGATCGGCTACGTGGACTACTCCGACGCCAAGGCGTCCGGGCTCGTCTTCGCAGCGATCAAGAACAAGAGCGGCGAGTACGTCGCCCCGTCCGTCGACAGCGCCACGGCCGCACTCGCGGGCTCGACGCTGAACGCGGATCTGACCTACGACCCGCTCAACGCCTCGGGTGCCGACGCCTACCCGATCACCGCGCCGACGTACATCCTCATCTACACGGCGCAGAGCGACGCGAACGTCGCGGCGGCCCTCAAGGGCTTCATGAACTACATCTACGGCGAGGGTCAGACGCTGGCCCCGACCGTGGACTTCGCCCCGCTGCCTTCCGACATCCTGTCGAAGGCGAAGGCCCAGGTCTCCGAGATCGGGTCCTAGGTCGAGTCACCGGGTGGCGCGGGCGCCGGGAGCCGAAGCCCGCGCCACCCATCGACCATCATCTCCGCCATGACCGTCGCCATCGAGCATCCGTCCCTGAGCTCCGTCCGGCCCCCGGGCCGGACGTTCGACCGCGCCTTCCGGGTCGTCGCGTTCAGCGCCGGAACGTTGGTCCTGGTGATCCTGGCGCTCATCGCGGTGACGATGGTCGTGAAGGCGTGGCCCGCGGTGCAGTCCGAGGGCCTGTCCTACTTCACGAGCGACGTCTGGGATCCGCAGTTCCAGGAGTTCGGCACCCTCGCGTTCGCGTTCGGCACGGTCGTCGTGTCGGCTGTCGCGGTCGTCATGGCGGTACCGGTCAGCGTCGGCATCGCGCTGTTCACCACCGAGGTCGCACCGCGCTGGCTCCGGACGCCGATCACGTACGTGATCGACCTGCTCGCCGCGGTGCCGTCGGTCGTCTACGGACTCTGGGGCGTGCTCGTGCTCGCACCCGTGCTGCCCGGCTTCTACAGCGGCGTGCACGACATCGTCGCGCCGATCCCGATCCTGAACAGGCTGTTCTCCGGCGACCCGATCTCGGGTCGCTCGTTCATGACCGCCGGGCTGATCCTCGCGATCATGATCACCCCGATCGTCACGGCGATCGCGCGTGAGACGTTCACGACCGTGCCCCCGTCGCTCAAAGACGCTGCCCATGCGCTCGGCGCGACGCGTTGGGAGATGATCCGCGCCGCGGTGATCCCCCACAGCCGGAGTGGCCTGGTCGCAGGCGTGCTCCTGGGGCTCGGCCGGGCGTTGGGCGAGACGATCGCGGTGGCGCTCGTGATCGGATCCAGTCCGCAGATCACGGCGAAGCTCTTCTCCTCGGGTGACGCGCTGGCCGCGGTCATCGCCAACCAGTTCGGCGAGGCGACCGGTGACTACCAGGCCGCCCTCATCGGCATGGCCGTCGTCCTGTTCGCGCTGACCCTGATCGTCGGGGTCGTTGCCCGAGGCTTCGTCGCCCGGGCGGAGCGGAGCTCGGCAGGTGGCCAATGAGCGCCGTCGCTCCTTCGATCACCGTCAGCAGCGCCTCCGCGTCGCGCCGGGTCACGAGTGCGGCAGCCACCGCTGCGATCGTGCTGTCGTTGTTCGTCGCGCTCGTGCCCCTCGTGTTCATCGTGGGGTACGTGTTCAGCCGCGGCTGGGCGGCGATCACCGAGCAGGGCTGGTTCACGGCGTCGATCCCGATCCTCAGCCGCTCCGAAGGTCCGGGGATGCGGCCCGCCATCATCGGGACGCTCATCATCACCGGGGCGGCGACGGCGATGGCGGTCCCGCTCGGCGTCCTCGGGGGCGTGTATCTCAACGAGTACAGCGAGCGGACCCCCTTCGGGCGCTTCATCCGGTTCCTCGCGGACGTCATGACGGGTGTGCCGTCGATCGTGATGGGCATCTTCGTCTTCACGATCTGGGTGCTCACGTTCGGGCAGTCGGCGTTCGCCGGCGCGCTGGCGCTGGCGTGCCTGATGTTGCCGGTGGTGATCCGCACGAGCGACGAGATGCTGCGCCTGGTACCCCAGGAGCTGCGCGAGTCCGCTTACGCCCTCGGCGGACGCAAGGCCGGCACGATCATGCGTGTCGTCCTCCCCGCCGCGGCGCCCGGCATCATCAGCGGCGCGCTCCTCGCGGTCGCCCGAGCCGCCGGCGAGACTGCGCCACTCCTGTTCACGATCGGATTCGTGTACGACACGAACACCAGCCTGTTCAGCGGCGCGACCACCGCGCTGTCGGTGCAGATCTTCAACAACGCCCGACAGGTGTACCCCGGTGCGCAGGAGCGAGCCTGGGGCGCCGCGCTCACGTTGATCGGCATCGTGTTCGTCTTCACGATCCTCGCCCGGGTCGTGTCCACCGTCCTCGGCCGGAAGCACCATCGATGAGCGACGCCCCGGCACGCGTCGGCGCGCGTGATCCGGTCGGGCGGAGCGGGGCCCGAGCGGCCCGCGCCGAAGGCGCACGAGCGGAGAAGACATGACCGAGATCAGCGTGAACGAGCTGCTCAACGTGCCCACTAACGTCTCCCTGGTGAGCCAGCCGATGGAGGCACCGGACGCCGAGCCGGCCGAGATCGTCTTCGAGGTCCGGGACGTCGCCGTGGACTACGGCAGCCACCGTGCCGTCGAGGGCGTCTCGCTCGACATCGCGAGCCGGGAGATCACCGCGATCATCGGTCCGTCGGGGTGCGGCAAGTCGACGTTCCTCCGTTGCCTCAACCGGATGAACGACTTCATCCCCGGCGCGAAGGTGTCGGGTCGGATCGGCTACCACGGCGAGGACGTCTACGGCTCGAAGGTCGACGCCGCCGAGGTGCGCCGGCGGATCGGCATGGTGTTCCAGCGGCCGAACCCGTTCCCGAAGTCGATCCATGACAACGTCGCGTACGGCCCGCGCATCAACAAGTACAAGGGCGACCTCGACGACCTGGTCGAGCACGCGTTGACCCGGGCCGCGCTCTGGGACGAGGTGAAGGACAAGCTCAAGAAGAGCGCGTTCGCGCTCTCGGGCGGCCAACAGCAGCGCCTGTGCATCGCGCGCGCGCTCGCGGTGGCACCCGACGTCATCCTGATGGACGAGCCGTGCTCGGCGCTCGACCCGATCGCGACCTCACGCATCGAGGACCTCATGGTGGAGCTCAAGCGCGACTACACGATCGTGATCGTGACGCACAACATGCAGCAGGCCGCGCGCGTATCCGATCGCACTGCGTTCTTCACCACCGACGTCGACGAGAGCGGCAGCCGCACCGGCCGTCTCGTCGAGTTCGACTCCACGCAGACGATCTTCACCTCGCCCTCGGATCCCCGTACCGAGGGCTACATCACCGGCCGGTTCGGATGACGCGAGCTCCGAAGGACCACGAGGCCAGACGGTGAACGTCCGTCGTCGCGCTCTCTCCGCCGACGACGTCTCCGCCGATGCGAACGTCGCCGCCGACCTCGACCGGCGCCGTCTCGCGGAGGCGCTCGACGTCGTCGGTGACGCGCTCGTCGTCGTCGATGCCGCGGGCGAGACCGTGCTGCGCAACCGCGCCGCCGAGCGCTTCTCCGACGCCCGTCACGCGGACGCCCTCCTGGGTGAGGCGCTTCGAGAGCTGCTCGACCGCGCCCGGTCCGGCGAGGAGTGCTCCCGCGAGCTCCAGCTCTACGGACCTCCGGCCGAGGTCTTCTGGATGACGGCGCGCCCGCTGTACGCCGACGACCGGCGTATCGGCGCGGTCGGCATGGTGCGCGACATCACCGAGTCGCGCCGGATCGAGACGGTCCGGCGCGACTTCGTCGCCAACGTGAGCCACGAGCTCAAGACGCCGGTGGGTGCGCTGGCCGTGCTCGCCGAGACGCTGTCGGGCGTGACCGACCCGGCGGTCGCCGGTCAGCTCGCGGAGCGGATCGCGAGCGAGGCGACCCGGGTCGGCGCGATCGTCGACGACCTCCTCGACCTCGGCCAGATCGAGTCGCACGGTGCGGCGCGCGAGCAGGTACCGGTGGTCGAGCTCATCGACGCCGCCGTGGACCGCATCGCGGCCGCGGCCGAGGCGTCCCGTCACCCGATCGAGGTCAGCGCGTGTGACGCGGTCCTGGTGTGCGATCGCCGACAGATGGTCAGCGCGATCGCGAACCTGCTCGACAACGCGATCAAGTACTCGGAGCCGGGACCGCCCATCGTGCTGGTGGCCCGCAGGGCCGACGGGTGGGTCACGATCGAGGTGCGCGACCAGGGTGTCGGCATCCCGTCTCGAGACCTCGACCGCATCTTCGAGCGGTTCTACCGGGTCGACCGAGCGCGGAGCCGTTCCACCGGCGTGACCGGGCTCGGTCTCGCGATCGTGCGCAACGTCGCCCACGCCCACAACGGTGACGTCACCGTCGAGTCCCGCGAGGGCGAGGGCTCGACGTTCCGCCTGCGGGTTCCGATGGTGCCGAACGCGGCACCACTCGCCCTCGAGGACCGCTGATGGCCGATCCGCCGCTCGTGCTCGTCGTCGACGACGAGGCGTCGTACCGCGACGCGCTCTCGGTCGCGTTCACCGCCGAGGGCTTCCTCGTCGAGACCGCGTCGGACGGCGTGGAGGCGCTCGAGAAGTTCGAGCGGTCGCGACCGGCCGTCATCCTGCTCGACGTGATGCTGCCGCGGGTCTCCGGGATCGACGTGTGTCGACAGATCCGGACGACGTCGCGCGTGCCGATCATCATGGTCACCGCGAAGGGGTCGGAGATCGACGCCGTGGTCGGCCTCGAGGTCGGTGCCGACGATTACGTCGCGAAGCCCTTCCGGCTACGCGAGCTCGTGGCCAGAGTCCGCGCGGCGTTGCGGCGCGGGCACCAACCCGACGCGCCCGAGTTGGAGCGCGAAGACTACGTCGAGGTGGGCGACGTGCTCGTCGACGTCTCGCGTCACGAGGTGACGGTGCGTGGAGAGCTGGTCGCGCTCCCGCTCAAGGAGTTCGAGCTCCTCGAGCTGCTCATGGTGAACGCGGGCCGGGTCCTGACGCGCGACGTGTTGATCGACCGGATATGGGGTCCGAACTACTTCGGCGACACGAAGACGCTCGACGTCCACATCAAGCGGTTGCGCGCGAAGGTCGAGGACGACCCCGCCGCGCCGACGCGCATCGTCACCGTGCGGGGCGTGGGGTACCGCTACGAACGCAGCTGAGGGTTCGTCGGCCTCAGCGCGGCAGCAGGTCGTCGTCGATGCTGCCGAGACCGTCGAGCCAGGCGCTCGTGTCGAGCTGCTCGTCGGACGCGGACGCCTTCCCGGTGAAGCCGGGCCGGGGCGCGAGCTCGGCCACGACGTCGCTGAGCAGGGGATCGCCACCCCGGGCGACCGGTGCCGGCTCCGCGGGAGTCGCGGCGGGCGGCGCGGTGACGTCGGGCGTCGCGATCGACGCCTCGCCCTCGGGTGCCGCCGCTTCCGGCTCGGCGTTCGCCGGTTCGGAGCGGTTGCCGCCGAACTGCACCGGAGCTTCGGGAACCGACGGTGTGGTCCGTCCCGCCGGCGGCAACGGCGGGAGCGCGGGCGCGTCCTGCTCGACGTCGGTACCGCCCTCATCGCCTTGGCCCATCATGTCGCTGAACTTCATGTCACCTTCGCCAATGCCTTCTCGTAGTCCTCACGCGCGCGGGGCGACGCGAGGCCGGCCGATTCGAACGCGGCCACGACGTTCCCGTCGCGGTCGATGACGAACGTTCCCCGGTTGGCACACCCGAGCTTCTCGTTGAACACGCCGTACGCCTTGGCCACCGCACCGTGCGGCCAGAAGTCCGACAGGATCGGGAACGTGAAGCCCTGCTGCTCCGCCCACTGCGCCTGCGCGTGCCGCGTGTCGCAGCTCACCGCCAGGACGGCCGCGCCGGCTCCGTCGAACACCGACGGGTCGTCCCGGATCTCGCACAGCTCACCCTGGCAGACGCCGGTGAAGGTGAAGGGGTAGAAGACCAACACCACCGCGTGCTTGCCCACGTAGTCGGACAGGCTCACGTCGTTGCCGGCCTGGTCCTTCAGCGTGAACTCGGGGGCGGGCTGCCCGATCTCGACGGTCAAGACGTGCTCCTGCATCGGGGGATTGGTGACCGGAGTGTACGGGGATTCACGAATCCCTTCCCGGGTCCGCGGGGTCGTGTCGTCGCCACGCGTTGTCGACCGCGACCGCGGCTCCCTTGAGAGCTGCCGCGACGATACCGACGAGGGGCGTCACGGTCGCGTACCCCTCGGTCAGCAGCGCCTCGTCGGTGCTCGGATCGAATGCGTCGGTCTTGCCCTGGAACTCCATCCGGATGTCGCCGTCGCGCAGGTCTGCGGACGCGACCCAGAACTCGCCGTACGGGGCAAGGGCGGCGTCCCGCACACCGCGGACCTCGGTGAGGGGGCGATTCGGGACGTTCAGGTTCAAGACGCGCGGCCCGTCGTCGGCGCGGACCCACTCGACCGCCGCCACGGCGAGGGTCGCGGCGGTCGACCAGTGGTACTCGCCGGTCTCGCTCCAGCGCATGCTGACGGCGAGCGCGGAGACACCGAGCCCGGCTGCGGTGAGCGCTGCCCCCACGGTGCCGCTGTGCAGGACGAGATGGCCGGTGTTCGCGCCGGGGTTGATGCCCGACACGACGAGGTCGGGCACCTCGCCGAACGCGCCCAGGCAGGCGAGGTAGACGGCGGTCGCGGGCGGTCGCTCGATCGCCAGCACCGGGACCCCGGGCAGCTCGGGCCAGGTCCGTTCGGCGACCGGGATCGGCTCGCCGCGGTGGAGCGGGCCGATCGACGCACCCGCGCCGCTCAGGTCCGAGGCCGGCGCGACGACCCGGACGTCGTGGCCCGCCGCGTGGAGGGCGGCCGCGAGGGCGACGATCCCGTCGGAGCCGACACCGTCGTCGTTGGTGACCAGGATGCGTGCCGGAGGCAGCGTTGCCGTCGCCATGGCGCCGCGTCAGGCGGGGGGTGGGCGGTAGGAGGCGCTGGTCACCTCGCCGCCGACGACGGTGAGGATCCAGGTGCTGCCCTTGGCCAGGCGGTCGTCGTCGAGTGGGACCCCGCGGCGCGCGAGCGTGTTCATCAGCTCACCGATCACGTCGCCGTGACTGCAGAGCACGACCGGCCCGCGCGCGCCCTCGACGACCTCGAGCGCGGCGCGGGCACCGGCCCCCTCGGCCAGCATGTCCGACGTGCCGACGGGCGCGCCCAGCAACGGGCCGATCGGCTCGACGGTCTGCACGCAGCGGGTGTACGGGCTGGCGGCGATCGCGGCGATCGGCTCCCCTGCGAGATCGGCGGCCACGTCCGTGGCGATGCCGATGGCCTGCGCGCGGCCGCGGGCGGAGAGCTCGCGGTGGTCGTCGTCCACGGGGCCGCGCTTGCCGGCATGGGCGTGGCGGACGACGAAGCAGCGGGTGCTGCTCACGAGTCGAGGCGCAGCTCGTGGCTGCGCGCGACCGCTCGCTCCATGAGGACCCGGTGGGCGTCCACCCCGTGCACCTTCGGGATCCGTGTCCACCCACCGTCCGGTCCGAGCTCCCAGACCTGCGTGTCGTCGGCGAGCTCGACGTCGAGGATCTCCGCGAGGCGCCGCCGCAGCGCGGGCGCCCGCACGGGCACCAGCGCCTCGACTCGCCGGTCCAGGTTGCGCGGCATGAGATCCGCGGAGCCGATGATGTACTCCGCGGTCTCGGGTTCCACGCCGAACCGGAAGATGCGTGAGTGCTCGAGGAACCGACCCAGCAGGGAACGCACGCGGATGGTCTCCGAGAGCCCGGGCACTCCGGGGCGCAGGCAGCAGATCCCGCGCACGAGCAGGTCGATGGGGGTTCCAGCCGCCGACGCCGCGTACAGCGCGTCGATCGTCGCGGGGTCCACCAGCGCGTTCATCTTCATCACGATTCGACCCTTGGGACCGAGGCGCGCCTGCTCCTCGATCCGGGCGACGACACCCGTCCGGACCCCGAGGGGCGCGACGAGGAGGCGACGATAGGACTGGGGTCGCGAGTACCCGGTGAGCGAGTTGAACAGCTCGGTGAGGTCCATCCCGATCTCGGGGTCGGCGGTGAGCAGGCCGATGTCCTCGTACAGGTTGGCCGTCACCGCGTTGTAGTTGCCGGTGCCGACGTGGCAGTAGCGCCGCACGCCCGTGTGCTCGTCGCGCACGACGAGCAGCACCTTGGTGTGCGTCTTGAGCCCGACGATGCCGTAGACGACGTGGACGCCGGCCTCTTCCAGCTCGCGGGCGCGCTCGACGTTCACCGCCTCGTCGAAGCGGGCCTTCAACTCGACGAGGACCACGACCTGCTTGCCGGACTCGGCGGCCCGCACGAGCGAGCTGATGATCCCGCTCTCCTCGCCGCCGGTCCGGTACAGCGTCTGCTTGATCGCGAGCACCTTCGGATCCCGCGCGGCCTGCTCGACGAACTCGGCGACGCTGGTCGCGAACGCGTCGTACGGGTGCTGCACCAGGACGTCGCCCGACTGCAGCAGTCGGAAGAGATCCGCCGGCGGATCGGTGCGCGTCAGCACCGCCTGGGTCTGCGGGATCCACGGCTCGTCCTTGAGCTCGGGTCGGTCCAGTCCGTGGATGCCCCAGAGCCCCGAGAGATCGAGCGGCCCGTCGATGCAGGAGACGTCGGCGTCGTCGAGCTCGAGCTCGCGCACGAGCAGCTCGCGGATCGGCTCGGTCATCGACGCATCGATCTCCAGCCGGACGACGTGCCCGGACCGTTGGCGCAACGTGAGGACGCTCTCGATCGCCTCGAGGAGATCCTCGTTCTCGTCGTCGAGCTCGAAGTCGGCGTCGCGGGTGACGCGGAAGGGGTGATGTCCCGTCACGCGCATGCCGGGGAACAGTTGGTCGAGGTGCGCAGCGATGACCCGTTCCAGCGCGACGAAGCGCTCTCCGTCCGGCATGACGACGAAGCGCGGGAGGATCGGCGGCACCTTCACACGCGCAAAGCGCTCCTCGCCGGTCTCCGGGTCGGCCGCC
>CAZXCB010000034.1:0-12833 GCA_964639075.1 uncultured Bifidobacteriaceae bacterium
CGACGGCCCGGCGGCTCGCGCGGAGCTCGGCCAGGAGCGGATCGACCGGCGCATCGACTCGTGCCGCGACCTCGGCGGCTGTGAGGTCGCCGAGGTCGCGCAGGAGGTCGGCGAGATCGTCGGCGGTCCGGACCCGCGTGCGGGCCGCGGCGCTGAGTCGCTGGAGGTCGAGCTCGACCTCGGCGAGGGCGTCCGCGTCGAGCAGCTCCCGCAGCTCCTCGGTGCCGAGCAGCTCGCGCAGGAGGTCGCGGTCGAGCGAGAGCGCCGCCGCGCGTCGCTCGGCGAGCGGCGCGTCGCCCTCGTACATGAACGTGGCGATCCACGAGTAGAGGAGCGACTGCGCGAACGGCGATGCCTTCGGGGTGTCGACCGTGACCATGCGGATCTTCCGCGCCCGCAGGTCGCGGAGCACCTCGACCAGCGACGGCAGGTCGAAGACGTCCTGGAGGCATTCGCGTGTGGTCTCGAGGATGATCGGGAAGCTCGGGTGTCCGGCCGCGACCTCGAGCAACCCGGCCGCGCGCTGGCGTTGCTGCCAGAGCGGCGTGCGCTCGCCGGGCCGGCGCCTCGGGAGGAGCAGCGCGCGAGCCGCGGCTTCGCGGAAGCGGGCGCCGAACAGCGACGAGCCGGGGAGCGCGCCGATCACCAGGTCCTCGATCGTGTCCGGGTCGAGCGCGAGGTCCTCGACGGGGAAGTGCTCGACCGCGTCGGGGAGGCGGACCACGATGCCGTCGTCGCTCCACAGGACCTGGACGTCGACGCCGAGGCGCTCGGCGAGCGTCGCGCGCAGCGCCATCCCCCACGGCGCGTGGACCCGCGCCCCGAAGGGCGTGAGGATGCAGACGCGCCAGTCACCGAGCTCGTCGGGGAACCGCTCGACGACGATCGTGCGGTCGTCGGGGATCGCGCCGGTCGCCTCCGCCTGCTCGTCGAGGTACGCGACGAGGTTGCGCGCCGCGAGCTCGTCGAGCGCCGTGTCGGTCTCCAGGCGCGCGATCGCCGCGTCGGTGCCGAGGTCACGCAGCTCGCGGGTGAACGCGCCGACCGCGCGGCCGAGCTCGATGGGTCGGCCCGGTTGGTCACCGTGCCAGAACGGCATGCGGCCGGGCTCGCCGGGCGCGGGCAGCACGACGACCCGGTCGTGGGTGATCTGGTCGATGCGCCAGGTGCTCGCACCGAGCACGAACGTGTCGCCCGGGCGGCTCTCGTAGACCATCTCCTCGTCGAGCTCGCCGACGCGCGTGCCCTCGGGGAGGAACACACCGAACAGCCCGCGGTCCGGGATCGTGCCGCCGTTGGTGATCGCGATCCGCCCGGCTCCCTCGCGCGCCCGTACCGTGCCCCGCAGCCGGACCCAGACCAGGCGCGTCCGGAGTCCGGCGAACTCGTCCGAGGGGTAGCGGCCCGCGAGGAGGTCGAGGGTCGCGGTGAACGCGTCGTCGGACAGCTCGGCGAAGTTCGCGCTCCGGCGTACGAGGGTCAGGAGATCGTCGACGGCCCATTCGTCGACCGCGCTCATCGCGACGATCTGCTGCGCGAGGACGTCGAGCGGGTTGCGCACGATCCGGGTCGACTCGATCGCGCCGGACTGCATGCGTTCGACGACCACCGCGACCTCGAGCAGGTCGCCGCGGTACTTCGGGAAGATCTTCCCGGTGCTCGGCTCGCCGACCTGGTGCCCTGCCCGGCCGATGCGCTGGAGGCCACGGCTCACCGCGCCCGGCGACTCGACCTGGACGACGAGATCGACCGTGCCCATGTCGATGCCGAGCTCGAGGCTGCTCGTGGCGACGAGAGCGCGCAGGCGACCGGTCTTGAGCTCGTCCTCGATGATCAGGCGCTGCTCGCGCGCGAGTGAGCCGTGGTGCGCCTTCACGAGCTCCTCGCCCGCGAGATCGTTCAGCCGGGCCGCGAGCCGCTCGGCGAGCCGCCGCGCGTTGCAGAAGATGAGCGTCGTGCGGTGCGCTCGGATCAGCTCGAGGATCCGCGGGTGGACGTGCGGCCAGATGCTGGCGCGCGCCTCGCCGTCCTGGGGCGCGCCCGGAGTGGTGTCGACCGTGGCGGCGATCGCGCCCATGTCCTCGACCGGCACGATCACCTCGAGGTCGAGGGCCTTGCGCAGCCCGGCGTGGACGACGGTGACGGGTCGGGGCCCGTCGGAGTCCCGGACACCGAGGATCCGCGAGATCTCCTCCAGCGGTCGCTGCGTCGCCGACAGCCCGATGCGCTGCGGCGGACTCGGGCAGACCGCCTCGAGCCGCTCGAGCGAGAGCGCGAGGTGCGCGCCGCGCTTGGTGCCGGCGACGGCATGGATCTCGTCGACGATCACCCACTCGACCGAGCGCAGCGTCTCGCGGGCGCCCGAGGTGAGCAGGAGGTACAGCGACTCCGGCGTGGTCACCAGGATGTCCGGCGGGTGGCGGCGCAGCGCGCTGCGCTCCTTCGCAGGGGTGTCGCCGGTGCGGATCCCGACGGTCGGCGTGTGGACCGTGCTGCCGCCGCGCTCGGCCGCGGCCCGGATCCCCGCGAGGGGCGCCCGGAGGTTCTTCTCCACGTCGACCGCGAGCGCCTTGATCGGCGAGAGGTACAGGACCCGGGTGCGCTCCTGCTTGTCGGGGACCGGTTCGTTGACGAGCCGGTCGATCGCCCACAGGAACGCGGCGAGGGTCTTGCCCGACCCGGTCGGCGCCAGGATCAG
The DNA here is from genome assembly GCA_964639075.1 of uncultured Bifidobacteriaceae bacterium. GTDB lineage: Bacteria > Actinomycetota > Acidimicrobiia > IMCC26256 > JAENVU01 > JAENVU01. The sequence continues at coordinate 2,699 of CAZXCB010000034.1, forward strand.
CGTGTGGTCGCCGGCCGCGATCGCCGGCCACCCCTTCGCCTGCGCGTCGGTCGGCGCACCGAAGGTGGTGCGCAGCCACTCCGCGACCGGCGCCGAGAACGGGGCGAGGGGATCCACCCCGGCACGGTACCCCCGCGGTGTGACCCTCCTTCTCGGCTCGCTCCGCTCAGGCTCGGGGATACCCGAGCCCGCCGTTCCGGACGCTGCGCTCGCGCCTCACCTCCGCGCCTGCGGCGCTCCGGTTCGGTCACGAATCATCTCGTCGGCCCAGGTGACGTCGGGGCGGGGTCGGCGAGCGAGGCCGTCGGGGGCCTCCACCTCCATGCGGACGAGGGCGCCGCCGAGCGACTTGCCGAGGTTGTCCGAACGCAGCGACCTCGGTCCGCCGCCGCCGAGGGCGCCTCGGAGCACGAAGTTGAGCGCGCGGACATTGGCGGCCTCGTAGCGGACGACCTCGCCCGTGACCATCGACCCGAAGTGCGCCTTCACCCGCTCCGCGGTCACCTCGCGCACGATCGTGTCGTAGCCCGCGTCGTCGTACGCGAAGAGCGCGATGTCGGCGGTGTCGCCCTTGTCGCCGGACCGGAACCCACAGAACTCCCTGAGTTCGGTCTTCATGTCGAGGTTCCAATCTGAGTCATCGAAGACCCGAGCCGGAGCGAGGGACGAGCGGAGGCGAGCCGCGGCGGAGCGAGCTCCGTCCAGAGGCGGCGCAGAGCGGCGAGCGGAGCCGCCGAAAAGGCGTCATCAAACCTCCTCGACGACGACGGTGACGTGGGGGTCGACGAGCGACTTGTCGACGAGCGTCGGCCAGATGCCGAGCTGCTCGCTCGGCGCGCCACCGCCCCGACCGATGCCGGTCATCCCCGCGGGCGGTGCGCCGAGTGCGAGGGGTACGAGCTCACGGCCGACGAGCGCGGCGGTCTTCTGGTCCGCGCAGCGCCACGCGATCCGCGCGACGCACTCGGGCGGCTCGGCATCGGTTGGTGGCACGGTGTCGCCGCCGAGGGCGTTGACGCCCCAGAGCTCGACCTCCCAGTCGTCGACCTCGAACCCCGCCATCTCGACGCGCTGCATGAAGATCGCGGTCAGCGCCTTGGCCTTCTCGGCCGCGTCGGGCCACGAGAAGGCGACCCGCGTCTCGCCCGACCATCCGGCGGGGTACGCGAGCAGTGCCTTGTAGGTGTCGGTGGCCGGCTTCCCGCGCACGTCGCGCACCTCGACGCGGTCGTGGCCGAGGTCGGTGAACGTCGCGGACGTGAAGTCGGCGACGACGTCCGGCGCGAGGTAGGCGGCCGGGTCGTGCACCTCGTAGAGCAGCTGGTGGCGCACGGTGTCGACGTCGACGCGTCCACCCGAGTCAGGCGGCTTGGTGATCACCGCCGTGCCGTCGGCCGTGACCTCGGCCATGGGGTACGGCAGCTTCCACGGCTCGGGCACCGTCCACCAGTCGCCGCTGAAGTTCCCGCCCGCCACCTGACCGGAGCACTCCAGCAGGTGGCCGACGAGGACGCCGGCCGCGAGGCGGTCCCAGTCGTCACGGGCCCAGCCGTGCTCGTGAACGAGCGGGCCGAGGAAGAGCGCCGCGTCGGCGACGCGCCCGGTGATCACGATGTCGGCACCCTGGGCCAGCGCGTCCGCGATCGGGAAGGCGCCGAGGTAGGCGGCGAAGAACAGCGCGTCGGCGTCGACCGACGCGAAGGGTGCGCCCGTCTCGACGTTGGCGAGCCCGGACGCGGTGGCAGCGCGGACCGCGTCGAGCCGGGGCATGAGGTCGTCGCCCATCACGGTCGCGATCTTGAGCCCCGACACGCCCATGGTCCGAGCGGTCTCGATCGCCGCGTGCGCAGCGGCGCGCGGGTTGATGCCGCCCGCGTTCGTGATCACCTTGGTGCGCCCGTCGAGCACCGCGGGTATCGCGGCGCCGAGGTAGCGCGGGAGATCGCGCGTGTAGCCGAGCGACTCGTCGCGGGCTCGGTCCTTCTGCAGGATCGCCAGCGTCAACTCCGCCAGCGCCTCGAGACAGAGGTAGTCGACGCCCGCCGCGATGAGCCCCTCGACCGCGCGCGGCGTGTCGCCGTAGAACCCCTGCCCGCCCCCGAGGCGGATCGGGCCAGGCCCGCTCATGGCTCGTCGCCGTGACCGGCACCGAGCCGGAGCGAGGGACGAGCGGAGGCGAGCCGCCGCGGAGCGAGCTTCGTCCGGCAGCCGCACGGCGCGGCGAGCGGAGCGGCCGGACAGCTAGCCATGGGTGGGCGCGCGTCGGTGGGACCAGTCCATCGCCCGCTCGACGAGGCCGGCGACCTGGAGCAGCAGGTCCTCCCGGCCCGCCGCGGCGACGAACTGCGCTCCGAGCGGGACGCCGCCGGCGCTGAGCGCGACCGGCAGCGAGATCGCCGGTTGGCCGGTCTGGTTCGCGACCGGGGTGAACGGCGTGAACGTGGCGCCGCGTCCGAAGCCGACGAGCGGCTCGTCGGGCGTCTGGAGCACGCCGAGCTCGGGCGGGAGCTCACCGAGGGTCGGGGTGAGGAGCAGGTCCCAGCCTTCGGCCCACCACTGGGTGAAGCGGCGGGCGAATGCGCCCATCGCGCTCAGCGAGTCCAGCAGCTCGCCGCCGCTGACCTCACGCCCCCGCTGGGCGAGGTACCACGTGAGCGGCTCGACGTCGTTCTCGTCGACGTCGCGGCCGATCTTGCGCCCGATCGCGATGAGGTTCGCCGCGGCCATCGCCGACCAGATCGGGATGAACGCGGTCATCCGCTCGCGCTCGTCGAACGCGGCCGGGTGGGCGCGCTCGACGTGATGGCCTTCCGCCGCGAGGACGCGCGCGACGGCCTCGGTCGCGGCGACGCACTCGGCGTCGGCCGGGTCGGTGGTCCCCGGCAGCGTGGTCATCAGACCGATGCGCAGGGGCGCCGGCTCGATGTTCACCTGCGACGCGTAGCGCGACGGCGGCGCCGGCGGCGTGATCGGATCACCGACCTCCGGTCCGGCTACCGCGTCGAGGAGCGCGGCCGCGTCGCGCACTGACCGCGTGACGGCGAACTGCACCGACAGCGGCCGGGCGAGGTCGTCGCTCGCGGGTCCGACCGACGTGCGCCCGCGCGAGGTCTTGAGCCCCACGAGACCGCAGCATGCCGCGGGGATGCGGATCGATCCACCGCCGTCGGACGCGTGCGCGAACGGCACCATCCCGGCGGCGACGGCGGCGGCCGAGCCGCCGCTCGACCCACCCGGCGTGCGTTCGAGGTCCCACGGGTTGTGGGTCGGGCCGAACGCGAGCGGCTCGGTCGTCGGCATGATGCCGAGCTCGGGTGAGCTGGTACGGCCCACGATCACCAGTCCGGCCGCGCGGAACCTGGCCGCGAGGTGGGACGTGACCGGCGCGCGGTAGTCCTCGCGTGCGAGCACCGGAACACCGTCGTAGGCGGGCTCACCCGCGAGCGTGCAGCTGAGGTCCTTCAACGCGAACGGCACCCCGCAGAACGGGCCGTCGGGCAGGTCACCCGCGGCCTCGGCGCGCGCACGCTCGAAGCGCGTCGTGGTGAAGGCGTTCACGGCGGGCTCGAGGCGCTCGATGCGCGCGATGGCCGCGTCGACGAGCTCCGTGGGCGACACCTGGCCGAGTCGCACGAGTTCGGCCTGCGCGGTCGCGTCGAGCGTGGCGAGTTCGTCCCCCATGACGTCTCCTCGGGTCGGGATGGCTTCCGTGGGCGATCAGCCGGCGAAGATCGACGGGCGGCGGTCGGCCCACGGCGCCGCGCGCTCGAGTTGCCCCGCCGCCGCGAGCAGGAGGTCCTCCCGGTCCGCGGCGGCGACGAGCTGGATCCCGATCGGGAGACCGCCGGCGCTCCGGGCGAGCGGCAACGAGATCGCGGGCTGGCCGGTGACGTTGAACGCGGCCGCGAACGCGGCGTAGGGCGTCTGCAGGATCGTCGCCATCGCGGGGTCGCCCTCGGTCGGGTTGAGCAGGCCGAGCTCGGGGGGGAGCGCGGCGAGCGTCGGGGTGAGCAACAGGTCGAAGCCGTCCGCCCACCAGGACAGCACCCGCCGCGACCACGCATGCACGTCCCGGAGCACCTGCACGTACTGGGCGGCGCCGATCGCCCGCCCGCCCTCGGCGAGCGCCCACGTGCCCGGCTCGACGTCGGCCTCGGTGAGCGGTCGACCGACGATCCGGGCGACGTCCTCGAGCGAGTCGAGCGCGTTCACGGCGACGATCGTGAGGAAGTTGCCGACGAGCAGGCTCTCGTCGAGCGCGGCCGGATTCGCGATCTCGACCGCGTGGCCGAGACCTTCGAGCGTCCGGGCCGCGGCCTCGGCCGCGGCGACGCACTCGGGGTCGACCTCACACATGCCGGCGACGGCCGTGGTGCGCAGCCCGATGCGCAGCGGGGCCGGGTCGGTGGCCGCGGCCGCCGCGAACGGCTGCGCGGGGAGCGCTGCGGTGTAGGGGTCACCGGGCATGGGTCCCGCGACCTCGTCGAGCACCGCGGCCGAGTCGCGGACCGAGCGGGTGATCACATGGCGCACGACGAGCCCGTTCCAGACCTCGCCGTCGTGCGGTCCCACCGAGACGCGCCCGCGCGACGGCTTGAGCCCGACGAGGCCGCACTCGCTCGACGGGATGCGGATCGACCCGCCGCCGTCGCCCGCGTGACCGACGGGGACGAGCCCCGCCGCGACCGCGGCCGCGGAGCCCCCACTCGACCCGCCGGTCCCGCGCGTCGGGTCCCACGGGTTGCGGGTGGGTCCGTACGCGAACGGCTCGGTGGTGGTCTGCAGGCCGAACTCCGGCGTGTTCGTCTTGCCGACGACCACGAAGCCCGCACGCTCGAGGCGGTCGAACTGGTACGAGCTCTGCGTCGCGACGTGGCCGAGGTCCTTCAGCAGCTGGTTGCCGTGGTGCAGCGGCGCGCCGGCGAGGTCGCCGTCGTGATCCTTCGCGACGAGCGGCACACCCGCGAACGGCCCGGTGGGTCCGGCGGCGGCCCGGGCGCGGGCGCGCTCGAAGAGCGGGATGATCACGGCGTTGAGCTCCGGATCGACCCGCTCGATGCGGTCGATCGCCGCGTCGACGAGCTCGACCGCGGTCAGCTCGCCGCGTGCGACGAGGTCGGCCTGCGCGGTGGCGTCGAGTGCGGCGAGCTCGGCGGAATCGGGCACGGTGCCTCCGGGGATCGGTGGGTCAGGCGTGGACCGGAGCGTGCCGGTCGGCCCATGGTGCCGCAGCCTCGAGCTGCGCGGCCACCCGGATCAGGAGATCCTCCCGGCCGAACGCGGCCATGACCTGGATCCCGATGGGCAGGCCGTCCGCGGTCATGTGCAGCGGCAGGCTGATCGCGGGCTGCCCCGAGATGTTCGCCTGGGTCGTGAACGGCACGAAGGCGCCGGCCCGGATGAAGCCACCGAGTGGGTTCTCCGGTGTCGACGGGAAGGTCCCGTGGGGCACGGGCCGCTCCGCGACCGTCGGGGTGAGCAGGAGGTCGAAGCCCGGCCCGGCGTCGTCGGGGTCCGGCCGCCACCAGGCCGCGGCGGCGCTCGCGTCGCTGATCGCGCGCGCGACGTTCGCCATGAACTCGGGTCCGGTGACGGTGCGGCCCATCGTCGCGAGCCGCCAGGTGAGGGGTTCGACCTCGTGCTCGGCGACGGGCCGGCCGACCTTGGCCGCGCAGTCGTCCACGACGTACGCGCACTCGGTGGCCCAGACCGAGCTGAACCGCAGGATCGCCTCGGCGTCGGACCATCCAGACGGGAACGACGGCTCGACCGTGTGGCCGAGCTCCTCGAGCAGGCGCCCCGCCGCCTCGACCCCGGCGACGCATTCGGGGTCGATCGGTCCACCGCCCGTGGGGTCGGCGGCGAGGATCCCCACGCGGAGCGCGCCCGGTGCGCGCCCGACCTCGGCCGCGAAGGGGCTCGCCGTCGTCGGCGCGCGCATCGCGCCGACCCGTCGCGACGCGCCGGTGACGTCGAGGATCGCGGCGGTGTCGCGCACGGTGCGGGTGACGACGTGCTCCACGACGAGGAAGTTGGAGATCTCGTTCATGTCGCCGCCGCTCGGCACCCGTCCGCGCGTCGGCTTGAGCCCGACGAGGCCGCAGCACGACGCGGGGATGCGGATCGATCCGCCGCCGTCGTTCGCGTGCGCGACCGCGACCATGCCGCTCGCGACCGCGGCCGCCGACCCGCCGCTCGAGCCACCCGGGGTGCGGCCGAGCTGCCACGGGTTGTGGGTCGGTCCTTCGGTTGCGGGCTCGGTCGTCGGGAGCAGCCCGAGCTCGGGGGTGTTCGTGCGCCCGAGGACGACGAACCCGGCGTCGAGGAACCGCCGGGCCAGCGCGTCGGTGCGAGGAGCGCGCTGGTCGGCGTCGCGGAGGAACCGCATGCCCTCGTAGAGCGGTTCGCCCTCGATGCCGCAGCTCAGGTCCTTGAGCAGGAGCGGCACGCCGCGGAAGGGTCCGTCGGGGAGCTCACCGACGGCCTCGGTCCGTGCCGCGTCGAAGCGCTCCCGGATCACCGCGTTCAGTCGCGGGTTCACGGTCTCGATCGCCGCGATGGCCTCGTCGACGAGCTCGGCGGGACACGCGGCGCCGGACCGGACGAGCTCGGCCTGCCCGACGGCGTCCAGGTGGGAGGTGTCCGTCATGGAGGCGCAACCTACCGGCTGATGATCGCCACGGCGCCGACCGGCCTTCCCGCTCATGGCCCTGCGGGCCGGGCGGTTCGCTACCAGCCGCGCAGGTCGACCGGCCACGTCTCGACGACGTCCTCACCGTCCACGACGTGCATGCGCTCGTGGTAGGCGACCGTCGGGTCCACGTGGGCAGGCCACACGCGCACGCGGTCGCCGACGTGCGCCGCCGCCGCCGGGGTGAACGTGATGTGCTCGTCGGAGACGACGTGCACCCGGGCGGCCTCGATGGTCGGATTGCCGTGGTCCATGCCGAGCGCCTTGAGGCCGCAGTCGACGACGGCCCAACGGGCGGAGACGCTGATCACCGTCGCCTCGATCCACAGCGCCGGCGCGAACTGCGGCACCATCGGCGAGAAGGCGGTGTCCATGAGCGCGTAGCTCCCGGCCTGGATCTCGGTTGCGACGCGATTGAGGTCGTAGGACACGGTCGCGCCCGCGGACACGACGTCGCCGCCGACCGCGTCGTGCGCCTCGGTGAGCAGGGCCATCGCCTCGGCGACGGCCGCGGCGCGCGCCGCGCGGTCGGCGACGAGGGTGACGTGGCCCTCGTAGCCCATCACGCCGCGTACCTCGAGTCCCGCCGAGCGCGCACGCGCGGCGAGCCGCGCCGCGTCGGCGGGGTCGCACCCACACCGCGGCAGCCCGACGTTCACGTCGACGAGGACCTCCCGGATGCCGCTCGCCGCGGCGGCGTCGACGGTCTCGTCCGAGTCGACCGCGACCGTGACGCGGGCGCCGCACGTGGCCATCGCGCCGAGCCGGTCGCGATCGACGATCTCGTTGGCGAGCAGCAGGTCGTCGCCAAGGCCCGCGGCGGCGAGGCCGAGGACCTCGCGCGACGTCGCGGCGGTGAACCCCGGGTGGCCGGCCGCCCGCTGACGCCGGGCGAGCTCGGTGGTCTTGTGGGCCTTCACGTGCGGGCGACACCGCGGCCCCGGCAGCGCGGTGGCCATCGCGGCGAGGTTCGCGTCCAGGGTCGGGCCGTCGACCACGAGGCTCGGGGTCGGGATCGCGCCGAGTCTCACGGTCGGGTCGGGGGTGCGGGCACCCCGGTCGCGTGCGGGTCGGCCATCTGCGCGAGCATGGCACGGAGCGAGAGGGAGTCAGGGTGACGGAATCAGCGCGCGAGGCCGGGTGGTACCCGGACCCGTGGGGCACCGACGGGGAGCGGTACTTCGACGGCGGTGCCTGGGGCCGTTCGACGCGCCCGATCGGCGGGAGCCGAACCGACCCGGCTGCCGATCCGCTCGCCGATGCGCTGTCCGGCCTCGCCGCGACCACGCCGACGTCGGTGCCGCCCGCGCCCGACGCACCCGCCGCCGATGCGCTCGGCGCACCGCCGACCACCGCGCCTCCCGGTCCGCCCTCGGACGCCGCGGCCGGGACCGCGCCACCCGGCTGGCACCGCGATCCGTGGGGCCTCGCCGGGATGCGCTGGTGGGACGGCGGCCAGTGGACCGGTTACGTCAGCGGCCCGCCGGCCGGACACGTCGCGCCGGCCGACGTCGCGAGTGAGCGCGCGCTGGCCACCTGGCTCCGCCCGGCCCTCGTCGTCGGGGGGATCGCGCAGGCGGTCGCGCTCGTCACGTCGGTGCCCCAGGCCCAGTGGATCGTCGACCACTGGGATGCGCTCACGAAGCCCAATGGCGGAGAGATCCCGCAGATGCCGACGTCGACGTCCACCTCGCTGTCCCAGCTCGCGTTCCTCGCGGGCCTCGCGGTCGCGATCCTGTTCATGCTCTGGTTCTACCGGGCGGCGAGCACGGCGTGGTCGTCGGGCCTGCCCGCGCGTCGCGGTCCGGTCATGGCCACGCTGTCGTTCATCATCCCGGTGCTGAACCTGTGGTGGCCGTACCAGGCCGCGCTCGACATGGTGCCCGCATCCGACACTCGCCGCGCGGTGATCCGCTGGTGGTGGGTCGCCTGGTTGTCGGGCACCCTGTGCGGCTTGCTCGTGTATCCCGCCGCGGCCGCGATGAACGAGACCGCGGCGCGTGCTGTGGCCGGAGTCGGCGCGGTGGCGATGCTCGTCGCCGCGTTCCTCGCCCGTGCGGTCGTCGAGTACGTGACGTCGACCCACGAGCACCTCGGTCAGCCGACCGCCGCGGGCTGACGCGCCGGACCACCGGGTCGGTCAGGTCCCCGTCCAGCGCGGCTCGCGCTTCTCGGCGAAGGCCGTGGCGCCCTCGATCGAGTCCTTCGAGGCGAACACCTCCATCGCGAGCTCGATGTTGCGGGGCCACGCCTCCGCCTCGGTGAGGTCACCGGCCTCGCGCACCATCTGCAGCGAGTTCTTGATCGCGAGCGGACCGTTCTTCGCGACCCGTGCCGCCAGCGCGAGGGCCTCGTCGAGCACCTGGTCCGCCGGCACGACGCGGTTCACGAGCCCGAGCGCGAGCGCCCGGCCCGCGTCGATCGGATCACCGGTGATCGCGAGCTCGGTCGCGACGGCGCGGGGGATGCGGCGCGGGAGCCGGATGAGCCCGCCGGCGGCGGCGAACAGGCCACGCTTGGCTTCGGGCAGGCCGAAGATCGAGTCCTCGGCGGCCACGACCATGTCGCAGGAGAGCACCACCTCGAAGCCGCCGGCGAGCGCCGGACCGTTCACCGCGGCGATCAGCGGCTTCGGGAAGTCGCGGGTCACGATCCCGGCGAAGCTGCCCTTGTCCGTGGCCATCTCGGCACCGCGGCCCGCCGCGACGAGCTTGAGGTCGGCACCGGCGCAGAACACCGGCCCGTTGCCGGTGATCACGACGGCCTGGACCTCGGGGTCCGCCTCGAAGTCGTCGAGCGCGGCCTCCACACCGTTGGCGAGATCGCTGTTGACGGCGTTGCGCGCCTCGGGTCGGTTGAGGCGGATGATCCCGACCCGCTCCCGCCGTTCGACCTCGACTGCTGCCATGCGTGCCTCCTGGAATCGGGCCGTGACCGGTCCGGGCTAGATGGGGTCGGCGGACGGTATCGGAATCCCGTCGACCGAGCCTGCCGACGGACCCGCGCCCGATGCGCCGGCGAGCTCTCCGGGATGGACCGGCGCCGGCGGCTCCTCGAGCGCGTCGGCGAACCGTGGGTTGCGCGCCCGCATCACGACCAGCGCCAGCAGCATGAGGGCGGCCGCGGCCGCAGTCACTGTCCGGAGGCCGACGAGATCGGCCAGGCGGCCCTGGATCAGGGCGCCGAGGGGGTAGAGGACTCCGAGGACGACGGCGAGGATGCTCACCACGCGGCCGCGGATCGCCGCCGGTGCACGGATCTGGGCGATGCTCATGAAGCTCGACAGCGCGCCGAGATAGATGAGCCCGACGAAGAAGATCGCCACGGCCGCCGTCGCCAGGTTGGGCGAGACCGCGTAGGCGGCGAGCGCGAACGGCAGGGTCCACAGGACCGCGAGCAGCACTCGGCGACTCCCGAATCGCGCGGCCAGGTTCCCGAGCATGA
>CAZXCB010000034.1:12843-19899 GCA_964639075.1 uncultured Bifidobacteriaceae bacterium
GCGAGGCGCGCGCGCTGCCGCCGGGGCCGGTGCGCATGAGCCCCATCGTCACCGCGCCGAGCCCTTGCGCGATGACGAGCACGGCGGTGCCGCTCGTGCCTTCGTGCAGCACGAGCAACGACATTGCCGGCACGAGCGCGATGAACGGCGCGGCAAGGAACGTGTTGACGAACATGTAGCCCATCACGACCCGCAGGCCGGGATCGCGGCGCACGTAGCCGACTCCCTCGGCGATCGAGCGACGGATGCTCAGCCCGCTCGGATGCGGACGGGGGAGGTGGAGCAACAGCAGCGCGGCGATCAGCGCGAGGAAGCTGGCGGCGTTGATGCCGAACGCCCACGCGTACCCGGCGACGCTGATCACCAGCCCGGCGAGCGCAGGGCCGAGAACCCGGCCGAGGTTCCATTGCGCGCTCGACAGCGCAATGGCACCCACGAGATCCTCCGGCGGAACGAGGTCCGGGAGCACCGACTGGTAGGCGGGGAAGCCGATCGCCTGCGCGCACCCCTCGCCGAGCACGATGAGTGTGACCACGACGGGGCTCGGGTGCCCGGTCGCCGCCAGATAGGCGAGCAACGTGGCGAGCGCCGTCTGCACCGAGGTCGTCGTCAGCAGCAGCGCCTTGCGCGGGAGTCGGTCGGCGAGCGCGCCGCCGAGAGGTCCGAGGACCGCGCCGGGCAGGAAGCCGGCCGCGGCAACGAGGCCGGTCCAGCTCGCCTGGTCGGTCGTCGCGGTCACGTAGATGCCGACCCCGACGGTCTCCATCCAGGTGCCGATGTTGGAGAGGAACGCGCCGGTCCAGAACGCCGCGAAGACGCGGTGTCGGAACGGAGCGAACGGGGACGTGGCCATGGTGCCACCGACCGTATCCCGGTCGGGGCGGGGGTTCAGCCGGCCCGCACGCGGGCGGCGGCCGCGGCCGCACGCGAACGGACCTCGTCCTCGCCGTCGACGACGCGATCCCGCATCAGCGCCCGCCCCGCGACCACGACCGTCTGCACGACCGCGCCGGACCCGGAGTAGACGAGCGCGTCGAGCAGCGGCGCCGGCGCCATCTCGGGCGCGCTCGCGTCGACGAGCACGAGGTCGGCGGGCCGGCCGACCTCGAGCGGGGTGGCGCCGAGGCGGGGTGCCTGCGCGCCGGTCGCGATGGCCCAGGCCTCGGCCGCCGGGAGCACCGCGGGGTCACCCGTCGCGTGCTTCTGGAGCAGTGCGAGCACCTTGAGGTCGGCGAGGAGGTCGAGCGAGTTGTTCGACGCGGCGCCGTCGGTCCCGAGTCCCACGGGGACCCCGGCCGCGCGCGCGGCGGGATACCGGAACGCCCGCCCGACGGCGAGCTTCATGTTCGACACGGGGTTGGTCACGACGGTGGTACCCCGCTCGGCGATGAGCGCCAGCTCCGCGTCGTCGAGCCACACGCCGTGCGCGAGCACGGTCCGGCTCGTGAGGAGGCCGACGCGGTCGAGGTACTCCGCGGGCCGGCAGCCGTGCTCGGCGATGCAGTCGGCCACCTCGTGCTCGGTCTCGGAGAGGTGGATCTGCACCGGTGTGTCGCGGGTCGCGCTCAGCTCCGCGATGAACCGCAGCGTCGGTTCGTCGACGGTGTAGATGGCGTGCGGACCGAGGCACGGTGTCACGCGCGGTCCGAACGTCGCGAGGCGGTCGAGACCCTCGGGCGCGGCTTCGGGGCGGGCCTCGTCCGGCGCGCCCTCGAAGCTCAGGAAGACCTGGCTCACCGTCGCGCGCATCCCGCTGTCGATCACGGCGCGAGCGACGTCGAACTGGAACCAGTACATGTCCCAGAAGCTCGTCGTGCCGCTGCGGATCATCTCGAGGCAGGCGAGACGGGTTCCCCAGTACACGTCCTCGGCGGTGATGCGCGACTCCGCGGGCCAGATGCAGGTCTCGAGCCACTCCCTGAGCGGGAGGTCGTCGCCGGAGCCGCGGAGCAGGGTCATCGCCGCGTGGCCGTGGCCGTTCACCAGGCCGGGGACGAGTGCGTGGCCCCGCCCGGCGACGACGTCGTCACCCGGTGCCGGCTCCACCTCGGGCCCGAGGGCCACGATCACCCCGTCGACGGCCCGGAGCGCGACCGTCACGCCGTCGAGCCGCACGTCGGTGACACAGAGATGGGGTGCGTCGCTCACGTCACCCCCGCTCTCGGCCCTGCGGGCCGGGCCGCTCGGGCCCCGCTCCGCCGGTCGACGCCGTGCATCCGGACGTTTCGGCGTCGCTCACGTCACCCCCGCTCTCGGCCCTGCGGGCCGGGCCGCTCGGGCCCCGCTCCGCCGGTCGACGCCGTGCATCCGGACGTTTCGGCGTCGCTCACCCGAGGGCTCCGGCGAGCGCGGGGAGGAGCACACCGAGGTCGGCGACGAGGCGGTCGCGGTTGCGCGCGACGCCGGCCTGGAACTCGTCCATCGTCAGGACGCGCTCGCCGAGGCCGTTCGCCAGGTTGTCGACGACGCACACCGCGGCGTAGGGGAGCCCGACCTCGCTCGTGAGGGTGCACTCCGACGCGACCGTCATGCCGACGAGGTCGGCGACGCGCGCGAGCGCACGAACCTCGGCCGGGGTCTCGAAGCGCGGTCCGGCCGTCTGGGCGTAGGTCGCCTCGTCGACGATCGGTGTCGTCGTGCCCGCGCGCCAGGTGTCGCGGACCGTCGCACGCCATCCGGCGTCGAAGCCCGGCACCTGGTGGCTCCGGGAGTCGTCGTGGAACGACGGGGTCACGGTCGGCGCGTAGAAATCGCTCGCGAGCGCGACGGTCCCGACCGGCCAGTCGGCCCGCAGGCTGCCGACCGACGACAGCGCCAGCACGTGCGTGACGCCGGCGTCGAGGAGCGCCTCGACGTGCGCGCGGTGGTCGATGCGGTGCGGAGGCGACCACGCGTCGAGTCCGTGCCGTTGCAGCACGATCGTGGGGCCGACCGCGAGCGCGGGGACCCCGGCGTGCACGACGCGCTCGCCGTCGCGCGCGAAGGCGCTCTCACGGAGCGCGGAACCCGCGATCACCCCGAGTCTGGCCACCCGGGGAGCGTGTCAGCCCGAGGCGAGGGTGCGCCAGAGGGCGGGGTAGCTGCGGTACTCGAGACCGGGTTGGACGTAGCCCGACTTCACGAGCTCCGCGTGCAGGCGCGGGAGGTGGCGCATCGGGATGCCCGAGTCCACGTGATGGGCGAGGTGCCAGCCCGTGTAGTACGGCACGATCGTGAGGCGCGCCGGCCAGTGCTGGCGCACCGAGTGGGTGGTCTCGCGCCGGTCGGCCGACTGCTTGAGGCCGCCGTGCTCGGCGATGCCGCGCAGCCGGTTCATCACCCGCCACACCGTGAGGTGTGGCAGGAACCACAGGATGAAGTACGTCCACGGGTGGCCGAGCAGCGTGCAGATGCCGAGCAACAGCACCTGGACGGCGAGGATGCCCCGGGCCTGAGCGGCGACCTTCGCGTTGTCGGAGGTCACCCCGCGGAACAGCCCCTTGGTGAGCTTCCACCCGGTGATGCCGAGCGCGTCGCGACGCAGCTTGCGCAGCATCGAGTCGCGCGGGATGGGATAGCCGCGGTACAGCGGGATGTCCGGCTCGTTCGGACCGAACTCCTCGCGGTGGTGCGCCATGTGGCCGCGCCGGTACAGGTCGATCGGGACGAATGCGGGGTAGGCGACGAGCCACTTCCCGACGAAGTCGTTCAGCCTGCGATTCGAGAAGAGGAGCCGGTGCGCCGCCTCGTGCATCAGGATCGCGAAGCGTGCGTGGATCGGACCCATCACCAGGAATGCGCCGATCCACAGGAACACGTTGTCGACCTGCACGGTCACCACGAAGATCCCGATGGTCACCGCATACAGCACGACGAGGTTCGCCGCGTTCGCGAGGTTCGGGATCCGTCGGAGCTGCTCGCGCAGCTCGGGCCGCGGCTTGCCGCTCGGACCGATCGGGCCGGCGGGCTCCGGGGTGACGAGCAGCTCCGGTCGGGGCAGCACGGTGGCGGTCATCCGAGGACGTTACGATGATTACGACACATGGAGCAACTACGTAACACCCGGGACCCCGGGCCGATGGAGCGTGGCGACGGCCGGCCGTTCTCGGCCCGGTCGGTGATGGCGAGCCTCCTGCTCGGGCGGCGCCCGCCGCGGGCGGTCGGCCGCGACCTGGTCCGCTGGTGCGGGCTCTTCGACATCGCGCCGGGGACCGCGCGCGTCGCCCTGCACCGCATGACCGCGGCCGGGGAGCTGCGCCGCGACGGCGATGCCTACGAGCTCAGCGGTGGCCTCGCGCGACGCCAGGAGGAGCAGCGCACGAGCCTGCGGCCGCAGCTCGAACGGTGGGACGGGACGTGGCGCATGGCGGTCGCGGTCGCGACCGGTCCGCGTCCGGCCGCGGTGCGCGCCGACCTGAGGGTCGCGCTCCGCCGGTCGCGGCTGGCCGAATGGCGCGAGGGCGTGTGGATCCGGCCGCGCAACGTCGAGATGATCGAGGATCCGCGCTGCTCGTGGCTCGACGCGCGTCCCGACGACGATCCCGCCGCGCTCGCGGCTGCATTGTTCGCGCCCGCCCGGTGGCGTCGTGAGGCGCACCGGGCGATCACGCGCCTCGACGCCGCGACCGAAGCTCTCCGCGACGATCCGGAGCGCGCGATCGCAGCCGCGTTCGTCGCCGGTGCGGTGGCGCTGCGCCACGTGCGCGCCGATCCGCTCCTCCCCGACGCGCTGCTCCCGGCGGATTGGCCCGGCGCGGCGCTGCGCGCCACGTACGTCGAGTACGAGCGGCAGTTCCACGTCGTCGCCCGTGACTGGTTCCGGAGGGAGACCGCGGGGTGAGCGAAGGGTCCCGCCACACAGGCGGCGCGATCAGCCGCCGGTCGCGAGCGCGATCGCGCAGCCCGCGACCCTGGGGTCGTGCACGATCTCGCCGGCGACCCGGAGATCCGACTGCTCGGTGAAGCCTTCGACCCAGCCGAGGTGTAGGTCGCAGACGGTCCGAGGGTCCGCCGCGGCCACCGAGACGTAGGGACAACGCTGCAGGACCAGCTCGGTGCCGTCCACCCCCGTGCGCAGCGTCGGTTGGAAGCCCTGACTCGCCATCTCCACCTTGAGCCTCGTGAGATCGACGCGCCCGGTCGCGGCGGCGCGCCCGGCCCGGCGTCCGACGTCACGGGCGCTCGCCTCGGTACCGACCATGTCGGTGAGGAGCAGGGCCAGCCGCTCGTAGGGGTCGGTGTCACCGAGCTCCGTCGCGGCGCGCGCGGTCGCGCGGTACACGAAGCGCGGACGACCGCGACCGCCCGTCGCCTCGGTGCCGACGTCCACCAACCCAGCCGCCCGGAGGCGATCGAGGTGGTGACGCACGGTTGCGTGATGAAGCCCGAAGCGCGCAGTCAGCGCGGCGACCGACACCGGTACATCGGCATCGACGAGATGCCTGAGCACTGCGACGCGGGTCGGGCTGGAGAGCACGGCCGCGCGGGCAGCGGTCTCGGTCGATTCGGTCATCGCCGGCCGCTCAGTGGCCGCCGGCGGTGGCGACGTCGCCCACCTGGAACACGCCGACCGCCCCGCGGGAGGCGTCGTTGAACTTGTGGGTGACGAACGCGTAGTTCCCGGGCTCCGTCGGGGTGAACTCCACGAAGCCTCCCTGCGCGGGCGCGAGATCCAGTGCCTGTGCACCGCCCTGGCCCGCATCGGGCTGCAGGAGGTACGCGCCCTCCTTGTACACGGTGTCGAAGATCGTCCCGATCACGTGGAACGAGCTGCTCTGCGATGGACCGTCGTCGAGCACCCACACCCGCACGCGGTCGTCGGGCTCGATGCGGATCGGCACGTACTTGTACTGGTTCACGTAGCCGTTGAAGACGATGGCGTCGTATTGCTCACCGAGCATCTTGGCCATGTCGGCGAGCTCGCCCTTCGCGCCGGTGTAGAGGTCGGACTGGAGCATCACGTACTCCTTGTCGACCTTCGGCAGGTCGGGTGGGTCGATGATCACCGCGCCGTACATCCCCGCGCCGATGTGCATCAGCACGGGTGGCGTGCCGCAGTGGTACATGTAGATCCCGGCGCGGTTCGCCCGGAACGTGTACACGTGCGACTTCCCGGGGTCGATCGGCACCATGGCGGTGCTCGGCGACACCATGCCCGAGTGGAAGTCCATCGAGTGCGTGATCTTGCCGTCGTTGACGATCGTGAAGTTGAAGGTGTCGCCGACCTTGCCGCGGTACACCGGACCGGGCACGGTCCCACCGAACGTCCACACCGTCTGCTTGACCCCGGGTGCGATCGCGACGCGCTTCTCGTTCATGTGGAGCGTCACGTCGTGGACGGTGCCGGCGAGCGGCTGCGGCGCGACCGGATCGCGGGTCTCGAAGTTCGCCGGCATCTCGGCGTTGAAGTCGATGGTCTGACTCCCGGCGGTCGTCACCGCGCTCCCCGCGGCCGCCTTGGGGGTCGCCGACTCGGCGTCCTTGGCGATCGCCAGCGCGCCGATCGCGGCGAAGAGCGCCGCGAGCACGATCACGGTCATCGCGATGGTCCAGACGCGGACGTTCGTCCGCTCGGTGAGCGGCGTCTCCCGGGCTCGGCGCCCGTTCCCGCCGGCTGCCGAGGTCGGTGATTCCTGGAGCTGGGTCATCGGGGACCTCCCCAATAGTTCGGTCGTACGACCGAAGTATTCGCTGGCGCGATCCGTCCCGACAGGGGCCAAGGTCCTGGGCGTGTCGGGCTCCGGTCCGGTCAGACCGCGAGCCGGCCCGCCAGGTCGATCAGCGGCGCCGTGGGCTCGCTACCCCGCCGGGGTGAACGCGCACGGCATGCGCTTGATGCCGTGGATGAACGAGCTCTGGAGCATCGCGGGGTCGCCGGTGATCTCGAGGTCGGGAAGTCGCCGGAACAGCTGCTCGAACATCACGCGGATCTCCCGCCGGGCGAGGTTGGCCCCGAGGCAGAAGTGGGGACCGCCGCCGCCGTAGCCCACGTGGGGGTTGGGGGAGCGGGTCAGGTCGAAGCGGTAGGGATCCGCGAACTGGCGCTCGTCGCGGTTCGCCGAGTTGAACCACATCACG
>CAZXCB010000035.1:0-19893 GCA_964639075.1 uncultured Bifidobacteriaceae bacterium
CCACCAGCGTCGGGTCGCCGGGGATCCAGTTCCCCATCACGATCCGCCCGCCCGGCTGGGTCACCCGCACCATCTCCTTCGCGACGTCCAGCGGCCGCGGCGCGAACATCGCGCCGAAGATGCTCAGGACGAGGTCGAACGTCGCGTCGTCGAGCTCGGTCAGCTCGCTCGCGTCGCCCTCCTGGAAGCGGAGGTTCGTGAGGCCGGCCTCCTTCGCCCGGAGGTTCCCGGCCTCGACGAGGTTCCGCGCGATGTCGACGCCGAGCACCGTCGCGCCGCGCCGAGCGGCCGGCAGCGCGGTGGTGCCGTCACCACACCCGAGGTCGAGGACCTCGAGTCCCGACGTGACGCCGACACGGTCGACGAGCGCCTCACCACTCGCCCGCATCGTCGCCGCGATGCGAGTGAAGTCACCCTTCTCCCACAGTGCCTGGTTCGGATTCATCGGATCAACGCTCCTTGGTCGGGTTTGGTGAAGGCAGGGTCGCGGCCGGTGAACGCGGCCAGTCGCTCGATCGCGGTCGCGCCGGCCGGCGGCTCGACCGCAGCGGCGAACGTGTCGCCGTCGCGCATCGCCGGCGCGATCGCCTCCCGGGCGAACGCGTCGGCCTCGGCCACGAGCACGTCGGACGGCTCGTAGTCCTGACCGGTCGCGACCGCGAGGTCCCAGCCGTGCACCAGCCCGTCGAGCACGACGAAGCGGGCGAAGGTCTCGCCCGCCAGCGCCCCGAAGGGCGAGGCGATCGTGCGGTCGAGCGCGCCCGGTGACGAGATCGCCCCGACCAGGTCGCCGAGCGCGGCACCGGCACGGGCGACGACGTCGGAGCCCTCGGCCACATCGGAGCCCAGCTCCGGCGGGGCCGCACCTCGGAAACCCGCGGCGAACTGCGTCGCGCCGGTGATCATGTGACCCAGCACCGCGCGCACCGTGAAGTCGGCACACGGCGTCGGCGATTCGAGCTGGTCCGGGGTGATCCCGGACGCGACGCGGCCGAGCAGCGGCCCGAGCTCGTCGAGCTGTTCGAGTGGTCCCATGACGTCGTCTCCTCGGGTCGGGGCAGGGGTGGAGGCCCCACGGATGCGCAGGTGGCGGGCGGCGAGCTCGCTGGCCTCACGATCACGACCGCGCAGCATCAGCTCCTGCACGTCCCGCCCCCATTCGTCGTCGGCAGCCCAGCTGCCGCGTGCACCGTCGTCCACGGGGCCATGGTGGCCGATCCGCAGCCTCGGCGCATCGGGCGGACGGTGCATCCTTGCCGTTCGCCCTCGTGGGTGATTCACACCATCGACCGGCAGGTGGGCCGAGCGGATTGCGTGGTTCGGCCGATGCCGCACGCGGCGACCGTCCCGCATGCTGGCGCGATCCCGGATATCGCCCGGGCCGACAAGGAGGTAGCGGAAGGTGCGCGCGACACGAACCGAGGTTCCGATCGAGATGCAGGCGGACGGGATCGAGACCCGCGGAGTGACCTGGGGCGACGTCACCGTGCGCCACATCCAGCTTCCCGCGGGCGTCGACTTCACGCCGCTGTTCCAGGGTCTGCCCGGTGACCTGTGCCAGTGCGCGCACTGGGGCTACGTGACCGAGGGCGCGATCACCGTCCGCTACGCCGACGGCACCGAGGAGACGACCCGCGCCGGCGAGCTCTACTACTGGCCGGGTGGGCACACCGGTTGGACCGAGGGCGGTGTCACGTTCGTGGAGTTCAGTCCCGCGGAGGCGATCGCGCCGGTGCTCGAGCATCTCGCAGCCCGGATGGCAGCCAAAGAGTGACCACTGGCGACGGGGTCCGGCCCCTGCCGCTACCGTCGAGTCGCATGCAACGCGCGCCAGAGGACGGTCCGGACGGGGTCGACCCCCTGGCCGCGGCGCGCGCCATGTTGGCGGAATGCGAGTGGCCGGGTGCGTACGAGCTCGTCGCGACGGCAGTCGAGACGGATCCGGCGCGCGAGGCGGACCGGCTCGACCTCCTCGCCGACGCGGCCTGGTGGCTGGGTCGACTCGACGAGTGCATCGAAGCACGCGAACGCGCGTATGCGTGCTTCGACGAGCTCGCCGACGTCCGTCGCGCCGGGCAGTGCGCGGTCTGGCTCTACGAGCACTACTGCTTCAAGGCGCGGCCCGCGATCGCGGGTGCCTGGCTGCGCCGGGCTCGCCATGCTCTCGGCTCCGACCGCGATGCGGCCGAGTACGGAGCCCTCCGTCTCCGGGAGGCGGAGACCGCCCACGGACGCGGCGACCTGGCGGAGAGCGAGGCGGCCGCGCGCGAGGTCGTCGGGCTCGGTCGCCGCTTGCGATCGCCCGACCTCGAGGCCGAAGCGCTCCAGACCCTCGGCCGGGTCCTCATCGATGCGGGCGAACCGGCCGACGGTCTCGCGACCCTCGACGAGGCGATGCTCTTCGCGGTCGAGGGGCGCCTGCGCCCCTACTCCACCGGCAAGGTGTACTGCAGCCTCATCAGCGCTTGCGACGCGCTCGGCGACCTCCGCCGCGCGGCCGAGTGGAGCGAGGCGACCACCCGGTGGGCGCAACGACATCCGCTGGCCGTCTTCCCCGGCCTGTGTCGCGTGCACCTCGCGTCGGCACTCCGCACGCGCGGCGACTGGAGCGAGGCGGAGCAGCAGGCGCGACGCGCCTGCAGCGAGCTCGCCACGCTCAACATCCCGAACGCGGCCGCCGGTCACGCCGAGATCGGCGAGATCCGGCGCCGCGTCGGGGACCTGACCGGTGCCGAGGAGGCCTTCGCGCGGGCCGAGCAGATCAGCGGGCAACCCCAGCCCGGACTCGCCCTCGTGCGGTTGGCGCAGGGGAACACCGAGGCCGCAGTCGCGATCATCACCCGGGCACTCGACGACACCACGTGGGACCGCCTGGGCCGCGCCCGGCTGCTGCCCGCTCGTGCGCAGATCGCGATCGCGGCCGACGACCTCACCGGCGCTGCCGTCGCGCTCGAGGAGCTCGACGCCATCGCAACGGACTACGTGAGTCCGTCGCTGACCGCAGCCGCGCTGACCACTCGAGGTCGCCTCCAGCTCGCGACGCGTGACCGCTCGGCCTGCGCAACCCTGCGCCAGGCGACCGAGCGTTGGCACGAGCTCGGCGCGCCCCACGAAGTTGCGACGGCGCGGATGCTCCAGGGTGCCTCCTGCCGCGAGGCCGGTGACCTCGACGGGGCCGCGGCGTCGTTCGAGGCCGCGCGGGCCGGGTTCGAGGAGCTCGGCGCCTCGCTGGATCTGCGTGATCTCGGCGACATCACCGGCGCGTCTCCGCGGCCGCCCGCGGGACTCACCGCCCGCGAGGTCGAGGTGCTGCGCCTGGTCGCGGCCGGGATGACCAACCGGCAGATCGCGAGCGAGCTCGTCCTGAGCGAGAAGACCGTCTCGCGCCACCTCTCGAACATCTTCACCAAGATCGATGTGACGTCGCGATCGGCCGCGACCGCGTTCGCGTTCGCACACCGCGTCGTCGTCTGAGCGGGAGGCTCACATGTTCCGGTTGGTCAACGTGGGTGGACGGGCGGCGCTCGAACACGAGGGTGGCTGGCACGATCTCGCCGCGATCGGCGGGGATCCGACCTGGGCCGACCCGTTGGTCGCGGTCGCGCGCCACGCCGACCTGCACGCGCTGCAGGAGCGGTGCGCGGACCGAGACCGCGACGGGAGCCTGGCGGACGTCGAGCTCGGCGCGCCGGTCCCGTTCCCACGCCAGTGCTTCGGCATCGGCCTGAACTACCGCGACCACGCCGGCGAGTCGGGTGCCGCCCTGCCACCGGCACCGCTCACGTTCACCAAGTTCCCGACGTGCATCACCGGTCCGACCGCGTCCGTGCCGCTGTCGGGGCCGATGGTGGACTGGGAGGTCGAGATCGTCGTGGTGATCGGCACGGTCGCGTCGCACGTCGGTGTCACCGACGCGTGGGACCACGTCGCCGGGCTGATGCTCGGACAGGACATCTCCGACCGCGCGGTGCAGATGACCGGTACACCACCGCAGTTCTGCCTCGGCAAGAGCTTCGCCGCGTTCGGACCGACCGGACCCGCGCTCGTCTCGGTCGACACGTTTCCCGATCCCGACGACCTCGCGCTCTGGTGCGACGTCGCCGACGAGCGGATGCAGGACGCGCGCACGAGCCAGCTCATCTTCTCGATCCCGACGGTGGTCGCCTACCTGTCCTCGATCACGCAACTGCTCCCGGGCGACCTGATCTTCACCGGCACCCCTGCGGGCGTGGGGATGGCGCGCAACCGGTACCTCGCCGAGGGCGAGGTGATCGTCTCGGGCGCCGACGTCATCGGCGAGTTGCGCAATCCGTGCGTGGCCGGGCGCGGGCCACTCGCGGTCTGATCTCAGCGCACCGCGTCGAGCTCCTCGCGCAACCCTTCGGGCAGGCTCGTCCGGGCCCAGGCGACGTCGGCTCGGATCTCGGCCGGGTCGCCGGCGCCGACGACGACCGCGCTGACCGCCGGGTGCGCCGTCGCGAAGCCGAGCGCGGCGGCGGGCAACGCGACTCCGTGACGTTCGCAGATCCGCCGCGTCGCCGACGTCCGGGCGACGACGGAATCGGATGCCGGTCCGTAGTCGAACGTGGCGCGGCCGTCGACGTCCGCGAGGATCCCACTGTTGAACACGCCACCGAGGAGCACGCCGACACGGCGGGTCCTGCAGGTCTCCAGGAGCGACTCGCCACTCCGATCGAGCAGCGTGTAGCGGCCGGCGAGCAGCACGCAGTCGAGGTCGACCTCGCTCACGAACCGGCCGAGCATCTCGTGCTGGTTCATCCCCGCGCCCACGGCGCGGATCACCCCCTGGTCGCGCAGCTCCACCAGCGCGGGGAACGCGCCCTCGAGCGCCTCGCGTTCGTGGTCGTCGGGGTCGTGCACGAGGACGACGTCGATCCGGTCCAGCCCGAGTCGATCGAGGCTCTCGTCGATCGACCGGCGTACACCGTCACGCGAGTAGTCGAACACCGGGGCGAGACCCCGCGGCACCCGGAAGATGCCGGGATCGCAGTCCGGGTCGGGACGCAGCAGGCGACCGACCTTCGTCGACAGGACGAACGAATCGCGCGGCAGGGCCCGGAGCGCACGGCCCAAGCGCTGCTCGGAGAGACCGTGCCCGTACAGCGGCGCCGTGTCGAAGTAGCGGATGCCGGCGTCCCAGGCGGCCGTCACCGTCGCAGTCGCAGTCGCGTCGTCGATCGCGGTGAAGAGGTTCCCGAGCGGGCCGCCGCCCAGACCCACCCGGGTGACCTCGACGCCACGCCGGCCGAGCGGCGCGGTCGGAATCACTGCCGCCACTCCGAGCCGGTCGGCCACACGAGCGCGTCGATTGCATCGGGCCGGAGGTCGATCGAGTAGCCCGGCGCCTCGGGAACGACGTATCGGCCGTCGCGCACCACCGCCGGATGCACGAAGTGCTCGTGGAGGTGGTCGGCGAACTCGGTGGTGCGGTCGGTGAGTGAGCCGGAGACGCAGACGTAGTCGATGATCGAGAGGTGCTGCACGTACTCGCACAGGCCGAGGCCGCCGGCGTGGGGGCAGACCGGCACGCCGAACTTGGCCGCGAGCAGCAGCACCGCGACGGCCTCGTTGACCCCGCCGAGCCGGCAGGCGTCGATCTGGCAGTAGTCGATCGCCTCGGCCTGGAGCAGCTGCTTGAAGATCACCCGGTTCGCGGCGTGCTCGCCCGTCGCGACCCCGACCGGTGCGACCGCGCGCCGGATCGCGGCGTGGCCGAGCACGTCGTCGGGGCTCGTCGGCTCCTCGATCCAGCGCAAGCCGAACGGCTCGAGGTGCTGCATCCACTCGATGGCCTGGGGGACGTCCCACACCTGGTTCGCGTCCGCCATCAGCGGCAGGTCGCCGACCTCCTCGCGCATCAGCTCGCACCGGCGCACGTCCGACGCGACGTCGACCCCCACCTTCGTCTTGAAGCAGCGCCAGCCCTCCGCGAGCGCGGCGCGCGTGAGATCTCGCACCTTCGACTCCGAATACCCCAGCCAGGCCGCCGACGTCAGGTACGCGGGGTAGCCGTCGCGGCGCAGCTCCGCGACGCGCGCGGCCTTCGTCGGTGCGAGAGCACGCACCAGGTCGAGCGCCTCGTCACGGTCGAGCGCATCGGTGAGGTAGCGGAAGTCGACGAGCCCGACGAGCTCCTCGGGGGTGAGGTCGGCGATCACCTGCCAGAGCGGCTTGCCGGCCCGCTTCGCACCGAGGTCCCACACCGCGTTCACGATCGCGGCGGTCGCCAGGTGGATCAGCCCCTTCTCCGGCCCGAGCCATCGCAGCTGGCTGTGGTTGGTGAGCCGTCGCCACATCGCCGCCGAGTCCGCCAGCAGCTCCTCGACGTCGTGACCGACGACGAGCGGCGCGAGCTGCTCGATCGCGTCGCAGCAGAGATCGTTGCCCGCACCGATCGTGAACGTCATGCCGACGCCCTCGTGCTCACCGTCGGTCTCGAGGAAGACGTAGGCGCCCGAATAGTCCGGGTCGGTGTGCACGGCGTCGGAACCGGCGAGCGTGCGCGAGGTTGGAGCCCGCACGTCGAGCGTCCGGACACCGGTGATGCGGGTCATGGCGTCGCAGAGTAAGCAGCCGCGTGCACGGCGCGCCATGATGACCGCTCGCTCCGGCCCGCCGGAGCAGGCCCGAGGGCCGAACACGTTCGGGAGGTCGCATCATGTCGCAGCGGGTGATCGTGGTGACCGGAGCGCGTGGTGGTATCGGCACCGCCATCGCCGACGCGTTCACCGCCCTCGGGGACACGGTGATCGGCCTCGACCTCGTCGACGGCTTCGACGTCACCGACGCGCGGGCATGCGACGAGGCGGCGGCGCGCGTCCAGGACGAGCACGGCGCGGCGGACGTGCTCTGCAACAACGCCGGGATCAGCGCGGTCGGCGACGTGGTGACCTCCACACCCGACGAGTGGCAGCGCGTCTTCGCGGTCAACGTGTTCGGCGCCGCGAACATGAGCCGGGCGTTCCTCCCGGCGATGCGGGCGGCCGGAAGGGGCACGATCGTCAACACGTGCTCCGTCGTCGCGTCGGTCGGTCTCGTCGAGCGCGCGGTGTACGGCGCGTCCAAGGGCGCGGTGCTCGCGCTCACCAAGGCGATGGCCGTCGACGAGATCGACCACGGCATCCGGGTGAACTGCGTGTCGCCGGGCACGGTGTGGAGCCCGTGGGTGGAGCGGCTCGTGCAGACCACGCCCGACCCCACCGCCGCCGAGGAGGCGCTGCGCCGTCGCCAGCCCCTCGGACGGATGATCTCCTGCGAGGAGGTCGCGGCCGCGGTCGTCTACCTCGCCGCACCGACCACGTTCACGACCGGCGCCGACTTCCTCCTCGACGGCGGCATCACCGGCGTACGGATCGTCGCACCGTGACCGGGCGCGGTCCCCTGCGGGTCGCGCTCGTCGGCGGTCCGATGTACGACCATCTCTACGACCGGTTCCGCGACGATGTTCAGGTCGTCGTGCACGCCGACCACCCGACGCTCAATCGGCGCGTCGCCGAGATGCTCGGAGCGGGTGAGCGCATCGACGTGCTCGCGACGCACTCCAAGTACGCGCCGTCGCAGCAGCGGTGGCTCCGCGACCTCGACGCGCTCCTCCCGTCCGAGCTGGTCGAGCCCCTCGCCCCACGCGCAGTGGAGCTGTGCCGGTTCCGTGGCACCCAGCTCTGCGTGCCGCGCCTCGTCGACGTCCGGGTGCTGTGGGTCCGCACCGACCGGGTCCGCCAGATCCCCGACTCCTGGGCCGAGCTCCTCGACTCCGACATCGTCTTCGGCTTCCCCGGACGCGAGTCGGGGTTGTTCGGCACCTTCTTCGAGCTCGTGGTCGGCGCGGGCGGCGCACTGTTCGACGCCGACGTGCGGCCGACGATGGCGACGCCCGAGGCCGAGTGGGCGATCGACGCGTTGTGCCGCCTGGCCGCCCGGGCGCCGGCCGACCTCGTGGACTGGCACTACGACGGGGTCGACGCCGCGCTGCTCGACGGTCGCCTCGACGCCGCCGCGGCGTGGCCCGGCGGCTGGGGCACGATCCGCGGGTCCGAGCACGCGGCGACGCTGCGACCGTTCCTCTACCCCGCCGGCCCCGAGCGGCGCGTGTCGTACTCGGGCTGCCATGCGTGGGCGATCCCGACGACGTGCGGTGACCCCGACGGTGCCGTCGCGCTCGTGACCGACCTCCTCGGCGCCGACGCGCAGCGTCTCGATGCCACGGGCGGGAGCATGTGCGCGCACGTGAGTGCGCTCTCGTCGATCGAGCCGGGCGACGACACCGATCGGCGCCGCCTCGAGATCACACGCGCGACCATCGAGACGGCGATGATCACCTACCCGTCCCTCGCGCGGTTCCCCGAAGTCGAGGACGCGGGCTGGTCCGCCATCCACGAGGCGCTCACCGGACGCTGCTCGCCCGCCGACGCCGCCCGCGGCATCCAGGCCGCAGCGGAGGCGGTGCTGGCGTAGCTGCTCAGCCGATCACGGATGAGCGAGTGCCCGGAAGTGCCCGCCTCGAGCCCGGCCGTCGTTCCCGTCGCGCCCTCGACCGCGGCGCACGAGCGCCAGGACGATGACGAGCAGGAGCGCGCCGGACAGCATCGCCACCACCGGCGCGCCGACGGTCTCGCCGAAGAAGTATCCAAGCGTCCAGGGCAGGAAGACGAACACGCCGACGATGCCGGGCGCGAGCGCGAGGCGCTCCGCTCCGACGACCCCCGCCGTGACCCAGACGGCGGCGGTCGCGAGCCCGAGGAGCGGTGCGACCCACCGGACCTGGCTGCCGGCGATCCCGGAGGCGATCAGCGTGAGCACGATGCCGACGAGGAAGCCGACTGCGGCCGGCGGCACGCGGCCCTGCCACCCGAGCCACGCCCATCCGGCGCCGACGACCCACAGCGCGAGTCCGATGAGCAGACCGTGGGCGCCCGAGCCCTCGGCCCAGAGGATCCCGACGCCCACCGACACGGCGAGCCCGGCGAAGGTGAGCACATGCTGCAGCGGCCGGTTCCGCAGCCACCAGTACGCGAACGCCGACAGGCCACCGACCCCGGCGGCCGCGAGCGCCACCGGCTCACCGCGGGCGTCGAGCGTCTCGAACGCGAACAGCCCGGCCGTGGCCGCGATCGCCGCGGTCGAGAGCGCCCAGAGGAACCCGCGCAGCCGCCATGTGACGGGTTCGGTCTCGCCGACGACGGCACCGACCGTGCCGGTCAGGGCGGCCGCGACCGCGAGCGCCCCGATCCGTCCGCCGACGCCGAGCGATCCCCAGAACTGGCCGACGAGCATCCCGGCGCCGACCGCGAGGAGGATGCCGCCGAGATACGCGAGCGCCTCGATCGCGGGCGACACGCGCGGCTTGGGCCGCGCCACAGCCTGCGCTTGCTCGTACGCGGTGATCGCGTCCGCCTGGTCGGCGGTGATGAGCCCGGCCGCGACCCACCGAGCGAGCCCGGTTGCCCGCACCTCGGCGGGCACGGTCGCGTGCGTCGCGTCGCCCGCGTCCCCAGGAAAGGACCGGAATCGGGTCAGGCCGTAAGCCGCCACCAGGATCACGATCAGCGCAAGCAGCCCCAAACCGATCATCCGGCACCCCCTGTCGATTCCCGTGCAGCATCTCCCGCCCGGGCGCCACCGGCCAGGGCCAGAGGTCCCGGCGACGGCCGGGCCCGACCCGCCCGGGGCTGCTCAGCGGGACGTCAGGACGAAGTCGTCGAGATCGACCTCACGGGTCCAGGACCAGAAGTCGACCAGGCGCCACGGGCTGAGCCCGTTCACCTCGCCGTCGGCGTTCTTGTAGAAGCTGTGCTCGATGTGGGGCGACGCCCACACCATCGTGCGCATCTCCGCCTGCGTCCGCTCGTACCAGTCCTCGTAGCGATCCACGCGGGGCTCCATCGTCGCGAGCTCGCCGTCGACGAGCGCGCGCAGGCACTGCATGATGTAGCGGACCTCGCACTCGGAGTGGAAGATCAGGCTGCCTCCGCTCGCGAGGTTGGTACCCGGGCCGTAGAGGAAGAACAGGTTCGGGAAGCCGGGCACGGTCATGCCGAGGAACGCGCGGGGCCGCGTGCCCCAGCTCTCGCGCAGGTCGACGCCGTCGCGCCCGGTGATGTGCAGCGGGAACAGCATGTCGTTCACCCGGAACCCCGTCGCGAAGACGACGACGTCGGCCTCGTGCTTGGTGCCGTCGCTGTCCACCACGCCGTCGGCCTCGAGGTGGTCCACTCCGGCACGGACGAGCTCCACGTTCGGCCGCGTGAGAGCCTTCAGCCAGCTGCCGTTGTCCTGGAGGGTGCGCTTGCCCGTCGGTGGGTAGTCGGGCACGACCTTGTCGAGCAGCTCCGGATGGCCTTCGATCTGACTCGTGATCCAGTCGGTGAACATCACGCGCGTGATCTCGTTGATCTCACTCACCGACTGCTGCTGCGGCTCCCACTCGGGGTCGACCTTCGCCGTCGCGAGACCCGAGTCGCAGCCCGGCCAGAAGATCAGGAAGCGGTACCAACGACCGTAGAACGGCAGGTGCCGCAGCGCCCATCGCACCCCCGGGCCGACCGGCTCGTGGTAGTTGGGATTCGGGAACATCCACTGCGCGGTGCGTTGGATGATCGTGAGGTGCGCGACGTCGTCGGCGATCGCGGGCGCGATCTGGAAGCCGGTGGCACCGGCGCCGATCATCACCACCCGCTTGCCGCTGAGCTCGACGTCGTGATCCCACCGCGCGGTGTGGAACGCGGGACCCGCGAACTCTCCGGCGAAGTCGGGGACGAACGGCCGATTCAGCTGACCGACCGCGCTGATCACGGCGCGCGCGCTGAGCGTCTCGCCGGTGTCGAGCTCCACCGCCCACATTGCCGAGTCGTCGTCCCAGGCCGCGCCGAGCACCTCCGTCCCCCACCGGACGTGTCGATCCACGCCGTGCTTCTCCATCACGCCCTGGAAGTAGGCCTGGAGCTCGGGCTGCTGCGCGAAGAACTCCGTCCAGTGGTCACTCGGCTCGAAGCTGTAGCAGTAGAAGTGGTTGCCCACGTCGACCCGCGCGCCCGGATAGGTGTTCTCCCACCAGGTGCCGCCGACGCCTTCGTTCTTCTCGATCACCACGTACGGGAAGCCCGCCTCCCCCAGGCGGATCGCCGCGAGCAGTCCCGACATGCCCGCACCGATCACGACGACCGGGAACGCGGCCGCGGCTTCGGCGTCGGCGACCGGTGCGGTCGCGCGCGCGTCTCCGCCGTCGAGCTCCATCTCCTCGAGCATCATCGTGACGTACTCGTCGGGGACCTCCTCGCAGACGAGCCACGCCATCATCCGCTTGATCAGCTCGGGGCTCGGAGGCTCCGGCTCGGGACAGCCGCGGTCGCGCCAGGCGCGGATCACGTCGAGTGCGAGGACGCGCGCGGCGGCCTTGTCCTCCTCCGGCATGTACCCCTGCACCTCGTTGAGGAACAGTCCCTGCGGTCGGAGCGGACCGTCGAGGAGGCCCGGGTCGCCGCTCATGTGCACGCAGGAGAGCAGCAACGTCGGGATCGACACGTCCTCGAGCGCGGCGGCGATGTCCGCGTCGCTCATGTCGGCGGCGGTGAACGGGAGTCCGGCGTGGGGGTTGCGCATGGCGCCGGACAGTACCCAGGACGGGCACCGGGCGTCGGCGGGCGTCAGGCGGTCCCCGGGTGGAACAGTGTCGTGATGACCTACGCCTTCGACCCCGAGCTCGCGCCGATCGTCGAGCTGCTCCCTCTGGGCGACATCTCGGACGTCGCCGTCGCCCGGACCGGTCTCGACGCGCTGGTCGGCCCGCTGAACCAGGGCGTCGACACCTCGGGCGTCGTCGTGACCGACCGCGACGTCCCGACCGACGACGGCACCGTGACCGTCCGCATCTACGCCCCGGCGGGCCGCGCGCCCGCGGGCGGCCGTCCGGCGCTGCTCGACATCCACGGCGGCGGCTTCGTGGTCGGCTCGATCGAGATGGAGCACGCGTTCGCCACCCAGGTCGCCCGCGAGCTCGAAGCGGTCGTCGTCGTCCCCGAGTACCGGCTCGCCCCCGAGCACCCGTTCCCGGCCGCGCTCGACGACTGCTACGCGACGCTGCGGTGGTTGCACGCCGGCGCCGCGGAGCTCGGCGTCGACACCACGCGCGTCGGCGTCGGCGGTCAGCGCGCCGGCGGCGGCCGCGCCGCCGCGACCGCCCTGCTCGCGCGCGATCGCGGCGGACCGGACCTGTGCTTCCAGTTCCTCGGCATCCCCGAGCTCGATCACCGGCTCGAGACGACGAGCATGCGGACCTTCGTCGACACCCCGATGTGGCACCGCGCCAATGCCGTGCTCAGCTGGCGGTACTACCTCGGCGAGGACGTCTCGGAGGTCTCGCCCTACGCGTCACCCGCGATCGCGACAGACCTCGGCGGGCTGCCGCCGGCGTACGTCACGACCATGGAGTTCGACCCGCTCCGCGACGAGGGCATCCAGTACGCGTTGCGGATGATGGAGGCGGGCGTGTCGGTCGAGCTGCACTCGTACCCGGGGACGTTCCACGGATCGACGGTGGTGCCGACGGCCGCCGTCTCGCGCCGGGGCCACGCCGAGCTCCTCGGCGCCCTTCGTCGCGGCCTCGGCGTCGAGCGCCCCTGAGGAGCCGGTGAGCCGCCGGCCTATTTGCGCTTGCCGCTGCTGCGGCGGGCCCGGCTGCGCTGCTTCTTGCCGGGAGGTCCTTCGGGTGATCCTGGGGGCGTGCTGCTCTCGCCCTTCTTCTTCGGTTTGGCCATGCGGATGACCCTACGACACTCGCGGTCCACCCATCCGAGCGGAACCGAGATCCGTCCGCCTCAGCCCCCGCGGAGACTCGCGATCACCGCGTCGAGGGGCGCGTGGTCGGTGCTGTCCGCGTCGAGATGCTCGTAGCGGATCCGCTCGCCGGCGCCGATCACGAACGTCGCGCCGACCTGCTTCACGCGCCGGCCGGCCTTGTGCACGTGATGACCCCGCTTCGAGGTCTCACGAGTCGCCTTCCACGTGCGCGGATGCAGGAGCTGGAACCAGCTCAGCGTCCGGAGCGACGCCGCGCGCGCGGCCGCCGCATCGTCGTCGACGAGCACGAGGAACGGGATCGCCTCGTCCCGCACGAAGGCCTCGGCGTACCGGCGGTCGCCGGTCCCGACCGCGACGACGTCACCGCCCAGACCGGTGATCTCGTGGTAGCGCTCGCGCAACTGCGCGGCGTGCTCGCGGCAGTGCAGTCAGCCGAAATGTCGGAGGAACACCAGCACGATCGGCCGATCCCGCCAGAGGTCGCCGAGGCGGTGTGAGGCACCCGTCGCGTCGACCAGCGACGTGGCCGACAGCGCGCCGAGGTCCATTCGGGCACGCTACCCGGCGGTCCGTCACCCGAGGACGACGGGCAGCCGACGGGGGCCGTTGGCCCAGCCCGGGCACACAGTGGTCCGGCGCGTCAGGCCGCGAGATGGAACAGCGCCGCGACCCGCGCCTCGGTGAGCGCGAGTCGCCAACCCGCGACGTCGAGGACCCGCGCGTGCAGGAAGTCGCCGGCGACCTCCTGCTCGAGCCGGCGCCGGAGCGACGCGGGGCTCGTCGTCCGCAGCCAGTCCCGGGCGACGCCCGCCGGGCGGAGCGCGCGCTCGATCGCGCGGGGATCGTCTCCCACGCCCGGCGCGCCGACAGCGTGCCGGCCGATCGCGTCGAGCCCGTCGAGATCGGTGAAGACGTCACGGAGCGCGCCGACCTCGACGTCCGCGCCCGATGTGTCGGAGCGGCATGCCCCGACGACGGCGCCGAGCGCGACCGCGCCGACGACGCCGAGGAAGTGGCGGCGGCCGATCCGGGGCGTCACGCGGCGAGTCCCGAGACGAGGTGGTCCGCCAACCGAAGGGTCAGCGCGACGAGGGTGAACGTCGGGTTGCTGAACCCCACCGTCGGGAACACCGAGCTGGACGCGATGAAGAGATTGTCGATCCCGTGCACCTTGAGGTCCGCGTCGACGACGCCGTCGCGTGGATCCGCGGCCATGCGCGTCGTCCCCATCAGGTGGCACCCGACAGTCAGGGAGTCGGTCACGCGGTGTGCGTCGGCGAGGTCGATGCGCAGACGCCCCAACCCCGCTCGACCCAGCTCGAGCGCCATGATCTCGAGGGTACGGAGCACGCTGCGGGTGTCGTCGCCGGCGCGCGCGTAGTGCAGCTGGAGGCGGCGTTGGCCGAGCTGGTCGCGCTCGCTGCCGAGCACGATGCGGCTCGAGCGAACCGGCCGCGGCTCCCCCCGCACGAACAGGTCGAACCGCCGTGAAGGCCCGCCGGAGATCGCGCGCCGCATCGCGCCGACCCGTGCGGCCGTGACCCCGGTCCTCGCGTCGGCGAAGCGCGCGACCCCCTCAGTGTCCGCGTCGATGCCGACCCCGGCGCCGAGGAGGTCCTCCCGCTCCATCACCTCGGGGGTGAGTGTGAGCAACGCCCGCATACTGCGAAAGAGGCTCAGCCGTCCTCCCAGATAGGCGCTCGGTGCCATCGTGAGCTCGGCCGTGCCCACCGAGCCCTCGAGGTGATCCATGAAGTACCGGCCCACCAGGTCGTGGTCGTTGCCCAGGCCCCGCGGCCGGGTCGCGTCGGACAGCAGGAGCAGGCGCGGAACGTCGAGCCCACCGACTGCGACGACGATCATCCGACCCTCCACGCGGAAACGGTTGCCGTCCAGGGTGCCGACCCGTACCGCGGCCACGCGCCGAGCCGCGTCGTCGGTCTCGAGCTCGAGCGCGTTGGCGTGCAGGAGCGTCACCACCCGCTCGGCCCGCTCGAGGTCGGCCCGATACCGCGCACCGAACCGCGTCGGCGGGCTCAGTCGGAACATCGCGCCGGTGACCACGCCGTTGTCGAGCAACGCCGGCGTTCCGGTCTCCCGGAGTCGGTCGCGCCACGTGTCCCACTCCCAGCGCCAGCCCGGCGGCTCGGTCGAGAGCTCGACGACACCGGCGGCCCGCTCGTAGTAGGGGGCCAGCGCGTCCGGCCCGATCGGCCAGCCGAGCCGGTCCACCCACGGTCGCGGGGCGAACACCCACGGGTCGAGCGGGCGACACCAACCGCCCCAGTGGTTCGTCGTTCCCCCGAGGTAGTGGAGCCGACAGAAGTCGACCGGGTACGTGTCGCCGGTGTTCAACCCGCGCCGGAGCGCGTCGGTCCTCCGGTCGGGCTCGAAGCCGCCGCCCTCGAGCAGGATCACGCTCCGACTCGTGGCCGAGAGCGCCCGACCGAGTGTGATCCCGGCGGCGCCCGCACCGACGATGACGACGTCGGCGCGGAGGGTGCTGCCGCGCGGCACGGAACGGGCGTCCTGGAACACTCGACCGCCCTAGAGGGGCTGCCCTCCGTGCGGCCTCCGGTGCACCACCGCGGGCCCGGTCACCCGCACGCGGCCCGGGTCACACCGTGCGCCCGAGGAACGCGGCGAGCCGGTCGGCGTTGCTCGCGCCCGTGGGTGCTGCCTGCTCGAAGCCGAACACCGCACCGTCCTCCGAGCGGAACGCGGGCGCGATCGACTGCCGGGCACCGGCGAGCAGCTGGCTCGCGAGCTCCGGCGCGAGGTCCGTGTCCTGGCCGGTCGCCTTCGCGAGGTCCCATCCGTGGACGAACGTGTCGGTCGCCGCGAGCCCCATGAACGCCGCGCCCGGCATCTGGCCCCACGGCAGGGTCAGCGTCTTCTCCATCACGCCGTCGGCGCGGAAGGCAGCGAGGCAACACTGCGTCCCCTCGTCGAAGGCGGCCATGACGTCGCCGGCCGAGTAGTCGGTCTCCTCGGCCGACGGTGGCTCGCCCGCCGCGCCGGCGGCGAAGAAGTACTGGGCGCCCACGATGTGATTGACGAGGTCGCTGACCTTCCACTTCGCGCACGGCGTCGCGTCGCCGAACTGGTCCTTCGAGACGTTCACGAGGACCCCACGGGTCGCCGCAATCGCCTGCTCCAGCGCCTCTGTCGCCATGATGGCCCTCCGTCGATCGGTCGGTCGGGACGGCGCGCAACCTACCTGGACGAGGATCCGCGTGCATCCGCCGGGGCGGCGCCGGCTCAGGAGCGCGGCGCGTCCGGTGAGACCAGCCGCTCGGTGATCCCGCTCATGAGCTCGACCACCTCACGGCGCGTCATGCTCCGGAACATCGCCTCGGCGGCGCGGTTGGCCGCGCCTGCCGCGAGCGACGGCGTGGTCCCGAGCGCGGCCAGCGCGTCGCGCACCACGTCGGGCGATTCCATGACACCCCGGAACTCACCGTCCGGCGGCTGGCTCGACTCCCACCCCGGCGTCCGGGTCGACCCCGGACGGATCGCGACCACGTCGACGCCCCGGTCGCGGAGCTCGTACCAGAGGCCCTCGGCGAGCACGAGGTCGAACGCCTTGGTCGCCGAATAGAGCGCGACGTGGGCGGAGCCGGCCTCGGCCGCGAGGGACGACATGACGATGATGCCGCCCCGTCCGCGCGCGGCCATCCGAGTGCCGAGCTCGTGGGCGAGCACGACCGGTGCCCGGCAGTTGATCTCGATGGCCGCCACGAGACCGGCGAGGTCCGACTCGAGGAAGGGACCGACGGGCGACCACGCCGCGTTCGCGACGAGCAGACCGATCTCGAGGTCGCCGACGGCGTGGCGGAGGGCGCCGAGGAGCTCGTCGACCGGCAGCGCGAGATCGACGACTACGGTCACGACGTCGACGGGTACCGACGCGGATGCGAGCTCGCCCGCGATCGCGTCCAGGCCCGACCGGTCGCGGTCGAGGATGACGAGGCCGAGCCCCGCGGCGGCGAGCTGGCGGCAGTACTCGGCGCCGAGGCCGCTCGCACCCCCGGTCACCAGCGCGCGCGGACCGTAGCGGGCGGCGAACACGGTCGGGTCGATCGGTGGCAGCTCAGCGGGATCGGAAGGCATCGCCGCACGGTACCGGGCACGGTACGTTGCGGACCATGACGACCCCCGACATGCCGTACCGGCGCCTCGGGCGCTCGGGCCTCAAGGTCAGCGTGCTCTCGTTCGGGAGCTGGGTCTCCTTCGGCACCCAGCTCGACGGCGGCGCGGCGCGGGAGTGTCTCGCGGCGGCCCACGACGCGGGCGTCAACTTCTTCGACAACGCGGAGGCCTACGCGGGAGGCGAGTCCGAGCGGATCATGGGCACCGCGATCGCCGAGCTGGGGTGGTCCCGGGAGACCTATGTCGTGTCCTCGAAGTTCTTCTGGGGTCTCACCGCCGGTGTGAACACCCGCAACACGCTGAACCGCAAGTACCTCATGCACGCGATCGACGGCTCGCTCGAGCGGTTCGGCCTCGACTTCCTCGACGTCGTGTACTGCCATCGGGCGGACCCGGAGACACCGGTCGAGGAGACCGTGGAGGCGATGTCGGACATCGTCGAGTCCGGGCGCGCGCACTACTGGGGCACGAGCGAGTGGTCGGCCGACGAGATCCGCTCGGCCTGGGACATCGCGGACCGGCGCAACCTCCGCCGGCCGATCACCGAACAGCCCCAGTACCACCTCTTCGAGCGACGACGGGTCGAGCGTGAGTACGCGCGCCTCTACGAGGACATCGGTCTGGGCCTCACCACGTGGAGCCCGCTCGCATCGGGTCTGCTCACGGGGAAGTACCTCGACGGCGTCCCGGAGGACAGTCGTGCCGCGCTCCCCGGCTACGAGTGGCTCAGGGACGCACTCACCGACGAGCGCCGCAACCGTCAGGTTCGCGAGCTGATGACGGTCGCCGATCGGATCGGAGTGAGCGTCGCGCAGCTGGCGATCGCGTGGTGCGCGGCCAACCCGAGCGTCTCCACGGTCATCACCGGCGCGTCCCGGCCCGAGCAGGTCGTCGAGAACATGGGCGCGCTCGGCGCGCTCGAACAGATCACGCCGGAGCTCAAACGCGAGATCGAACGGATCTGCGCCCGATAGCGACCCGGAGCCGACGACATGCTCGTGATCGTCCTGGTGCTGCTCCCGGTGCTCCTCCTCGCCGCGGCGGCGGCCGCGGCCCTGATCTCGGTGCGACAGAGTTCGCTCCGCATCACCGTCGACGGAGTCGAGATCCGCAACTACCGCCAGCCGCCGAAGCTCGTGCCGCTCGCCGACGTCGCGCGCTTCGAGCCGACAGCACCCGTCGGGAACTTCACGAGCGTGCGCCCGGCCACGGCCGTCCTCGTGCTCACCGACGGCTCGCGCCTCGCGGTGCGGAGCCTCTCGGACCCCGACGCCGGTCACGGCATCGACGCGCTCAACGCCCGCGTGGAGGAGCTCCGTCGCGAGGCGTGAGCGCCTCTGGCGTCAGCCCAGCTCGGGAAGGACCCGTTCGGCGACGAGCTCGAGCGTCTCCCACGCGAGCCGCGGTGGGCATCCGCCGCAGAGGGGGTGGAGCGCGAGCATCCCGAACACGCGCACGTACTCGACGGCCTGCTCGGGTGTGAGCACGCGATACGCGCCGGCCTCCGCACGTAGCGCGTCGACGGTCAGCGCGTTCGACTTGCTCGCCGCCGCGGCATCGCCGAGCCACGATGCGTACATGCTCGCGTCGCGCAGCATGTACGGGCCGATGCGTTCCCATGCCCGGTCGACGTCATCGGCGACGAAGATCGACGTGGCACTGCCGCGCGCGGGCACGACACACATGCTCGGATCCCGGCCGAGGCGCCTGCACTCGTCGCGATAGGTCTCCTCGAGCCCGTCGGCCCAGGCTTGTGCGAAGAA
This sequence comes from uncultured Bifidobacteriaceae bacterium, assembly GCA_964639075.1. GTDB lineage: Bacteria > Actinomycetota > Acidimicrobiia > IMCC26256 > JAENVU01 > JAENVU01. The sequence continues at coordinate 18,732 of CAZXCB010000035.1, forward strand.
CCCGAGTCCGAAGCGCGCCGCGCGGCGCGCAGCCGCCGCGCTCCCGCCGCCGTACATCAGCGGAGGACCGCCCGGCGTCGCGGGCGCCGGTGTGACGTGGACGATGCGGCCGTCGTACTCGAACTCCTCGCCCGACCACGCGCGTTGCAGCACCGTCAGGCACTCGTCCATCCGGGCACCCCGGGTCGCGAGCGACTGCCCGAACATCGCGTACTCCTCCGGCCGGTAGCCCAAGCCGGCGACGTAGGCCACCCGCCCGCGGCTCATCACGTCGAGCACGGCCATGTCCTCGGCCAGGCGCACCGGATCGTGGAGCGGCATGAGGAGCGCCGCGACGACGATCGGCAGCGTCGAGGTGCGCCCTGCGATCCCCGCGGCGAGCACGAGCGGCGAGGGGAGGTAGCCGTCGGGTGACGCATGGTGCTCGGAGAGCACCACCGACAACGCTCCGTGCTGCTCGGCCCAGACCGACATCTCGAGCGCGGCGTCGTAGAGGTCACCGATCGGCGCCGCTCCGTCCGCGGGCGCGCGCATGTCGAACCGAAGCATGAACATCGCAGCATCGTACGTCGGGCGCAGTGTGCGTTCGATCGGGCGGGTCACTCAATCGCGGAGGATCCCGGTAGCTCAACGTCACCCGGGCGGTCGTCGACCAATGCGGAGACACCTACGGCCGCCTCGACGGCGAGCTCGCCGTGGCCTCCTGCGGGGCGTCGAACGCGTCACCGCATGCGGATGCGGCGCAGTGCCTCCGGCAGCTCCTGCGGGCCGCGGCTCCGCAGCGCCGACACCGACGCGGGGACGTCGCACGCCTCACGCTCCTGGCGATCCATCACGACGCCGTCGGGATCCCGCAGGACGAACCGGCATCCGTACTCGGTCTCGATCGACATCGACTCCGCGAGGAGGCCGTCCTCGACGTCGATCACGACGCTGTCCTCGCCGGGATACAGCGCGCGCAGGTACTCCGGCGCGAACACCTCGACCCCACCGACATCACCGACCGGTTCGCTGTCGGGTCCGGGCCAGAAGTCCTCGTAGAGGAACGGCGCGGTCGACTCGCAGCACCCCGTCCCGATCGTGAAGACCAACGCGCCGCGACGGTCGCGCTTCGCCCGTTCGACGATGCGCGCCGCCGCGGCGGTGCCGGTCACTCTCAAAT
>CAZXCB010000036.1:0-19888 GCA_964639075.1 uncultured Bifidobacteriaceae bacterium
GCGGAGATGTGGGAGTACTCCCGCAGGAAGTGGTGCTCGGTGAACCAGCCGTACTTGAAACCGGCCCGGTCGGCCGCGATCGCTATCTCGACCTCGTCGAGCAGCCGCCGGTGCTCCGCTGCGCGCTGCGCGGACGGATCCGGCCGCGTCGGCACGTGCCCCGAGTGGAAGACCCCGAACTCCATCATTTCGGCTCGCCCTCCGCTCCCTTCCGGGCTCGGGAGAGTTCCGGCCGCGGTGATCGCTCGAAGGCAGCTGTCATGACGGCCAGACGACCGACTGCATGTCGGTGTAGGCGTGGAGACCGAACGAGCCGCCGTCGCGGCCGACGCCGGACTGCTTCGTCCCGCCGAAGGGCGTCTCCTGGTTGCGCTGCACGGTGTTGATCCCGATGTTGCCCGCCCGCATGCGGCGGCTGACGGCCATCGCGCGCGCCGAGTCGCCGCTGAACACGTAGTCGTAGAGACCGAAGTCGGTGCCGTTCGCGAGCGCGATGCCCTCGTCGTCGTCGTCGAACGGGATGGCCACGATCACCGGGCCGAAGATCTCCTCCTGGACCACGCGCATCCCGCTGCGGCACCCCGAGATCAGCGTCGGCTCGACGTACCAGCCCCGCTCCATGTGCGCGGGCCGGCCGCCACCGGCGACGATCTCGCCGCCCTCGTCGCGCCCCGAGGCGATGTATCCCTCGATCCGTCCCCGGTGGGCTTCGGTGATCACCGGCCCGACGACGGTGCCGGCCTCGAGCGGGTCCCCGACCTTGAGCACCGACGCCATCTTCGCGAGACCCTCGACCACGTGGTCGTAGATCGAGCGGTGCACGATCGCGCGGGTCGGCGCCGTGCAGATCTGGCCCGAGTGGAACGTCCACACCGAGCCGATCATCCCGACCGCGGTCTTCACGTCGGCGTCATCGAGCACCAGCGCCGCGCCCTTGCCGCCGAGCTCGAGCAGCTGGCGCTTCATGCCCCTTCCGGCGACCTCGCCGATGTGCGCGCCGACCGCGCTCGACCCGGTGAAGCTCACCATGTCGACGTCGGGCGACGCGACGAGCGCCTCACCGCTCTCGGGCGTCGATCCGGTCACCACGTTCACGACACCCGGAGGGAATCCGACCTCCTCGAGGAGCGCGACCAGCTTGACGATCGCGAGCGGGTCCTGGCCCGCGGGGCGCACGACCACGGTGTTGCCGGTCGCGAGCGCGGGCGCGATCTTGCCGACCATGTTCACGATCGGGAAGTTGTACGACGTGATGCACGCCACGACGCCCACGGGTTGCCGCCGGACGATCGCGCCGATGAGGCCGCCCGGCGCGAGCGGGGTGGCGGGCGTCTCCTGGGGCGGCAGCGGGATCACGCTCGACTCCAACGCGCCGCGCGCGTAGCGCTGGAAGCGGACCGCGGCCTGGGGCACCTGCATCTGCTTGCCGACCGTGGCCGTGCACCCGGTCTCCGCGATCACGAGCGGGACGAACTCGTCGCGCCGCGCGTGCAGCGCCGCGCCCGCGGCGTCGAGGAGGTTCGCCCGCTCCTCGGGCGTGGTGCGCGACCACGAGTCGAACGCCTCGCGCGCCGCGGCCGCCGCCGCCTGCGCCTGCTCGGCCGTCGCCTCGGGCGCGTGGCCCACCGGCTCCTCGGTCGCCGGGTTGATGATCGGGTACGTGCCGGCGGCGCCGTCGGTCCACGACCCCCCGATCAGAAGCTGGTACCGCTCGTCGACGTCCACCGTGGTCATGCCCGGAGAATAGAACAGGTTCTAACTCCACGCGCCCGAACCGGAGCGAGGAACGAGCGCAGGCGCCACCCGAGCGGGAGCGGAGCGGAGGTGAGCCGCGGCGGAGCATCCTGATGGGCGCGCAGCGACGACATCCGAGCGGAGCCGCCGAGAAGGAGGAGCCGAGATGATGACGTCCACCCAGCTCGGGCGGGTCGGGCTCTGGACCCACGCCCTCGACATGGTGCCGATGAGCCGGGCCCGCGAGCTCGCCGTCGAGATCGAGGAGCTCGGATACGGCACCATCCTGCTCCCCGAGACCGCCGGGCGCGATCCCCTGGTCGCCGCCGCGCTGCTGCTCGACTCGACGTCGCGGATCGTGGTGGGCACCGGCATCGCCGGGATCTACTCGCGCGACGCGCTCGCGATGGCGTGCGGTCACAAGAGCCTCACCGAGGCGTACCCGGACCGCTTCGTCCTCGGACTGGGCGTGAGCCATGCGGTGGCCGTGGAGGCGCTCCGCGGCCACACGTACGGGAAGCCGCTCACGGCGATGCGGGAGTACCTCGACCGCATGGACGCGGCGCCCTACTTCGCGTACGCGCCCGCGGCGCCGCCCGTGCGGGTGCTCGCCGCGCTCGGGCCGCGCATGCTCGAGCTCGCCGCCGAGCGCGCGGCCGGCGCACACCCGTACTTCGTGCCCGTCGAGCACACCGCGCTCGCGCGCGAGCACCTCGGCCCCGACGCGCTCTTGCTGCCCGAGCAGAAGGTCGTGCTCGAGACCGACCCGGTTCGGGCGCGCGAGATCGCCCGCGCGGCAATGGCCGTGTACCTCGGGCTCCCGAACTACACGAACAACCTGCGGCGGCTCGGCTACGGCGACGACGACCTCGCCGGCGGCGGCTCCGACCGACTCGTCGACGCGATCGTGGCCTGGGGTGACGACGCCGCGATCAGGGCCCGGGTCGACGCGCACCTCGCGGCCGGCGCTGACCACGTAGCGATCCAGGTGTGCACCGGCGACCTGACCACGGTCCCCGTCGACGCGTGGCGACGACTCGCCCCCGCGCTGGTCTGACCCGGCGGGGTCAGGTCGACGAGGCGTCGAAGATGCTCTGGATCGCGGCGTCGAGCGCGGCGTCGAACTCGGCGTCGGACTGCTGCGCGGTCAGGCCCTCGGTGAGCGCCCGGGAGAAGCTCGCGACGACTCCGTGGTTGCGGGCGAGGCGGGCGTTCGCCTCCGCACGCGTGTAGCCACCCGACAGCGCGACCACCTTGAGCACGCGCGGGTGCGCGACGAGCTCGGCGTAGAAGTCGTCGGTCTCGGGCAGCGTGAGCTTCAGCATGATGTGCTGGTCCGAACCGAGGCCGTCCACCCGCTCGAGGATCCGCGCCTTGAGCAACGTCTCGGCCGCCGCCTTCTCCGGGCTGTGGATGTCGATCTCGGGCTCGATGATCGGGATGAGCCCGTGACCCAGGATCTGCGTGCCGACGTCGAACTGCTGGTCGACGACCGCACCCACCCCCGCGGGGTTCGCGAGCTTGATGACCGAGCGCATCTTGGTGCCGAAGACGCCCTTGGTCACCGCTCGCGCGCACAGGGCGTCGAGGTCGGGCATCGGCTTCATCACCTGCGCGCCGTCGGCGTCGTCGGCGAGACCCTTGTCGACCTTCAGGAACGGGACGACCTGCTTGACCCCCCAGAGGTACTCGGCCGAGCCCTTGCCGTCGATCTCGCGGTCCATCGTGCCCTCGAAGAGGATCGCACCGAGGATCCGGTCGCCTCCGAAGCTCGGGCTCGTGATGATCCGTGTCCGCATCTCGTGGACGCGGTCGAACATCTCGTCCTCGTCGGCGTAGGAGTCCTCTCCGAGGCCGTAGAGCTTGAGGGCCGTCGGCGTGCTCCCACCGCTCTGGTCCAGCGCGGCGATGAAGCCGGGCCGGTTCTGGACGACGTCGAAGCATTCCTGGTTCATGGCGAGTCCCTCGTGGTTCGTGGGCCGGTCCGCGTTGGCCTCGGCCCGGCTGATGACGGGCGAGATGTTGTCAGACGTCCAGGTCGAGCCGCAGCATCCGGATCGCGTTGGTCCGGACGATCTTGACGATCGTGTCGTCGTCGAGGTCCGCCATGATCTCCATGGCGACCTTGCGCGAGTGGGGCCAGGTCGAGTCGGAGTGGGGGTAGTCGGTCTCGAAGGTCACGGTGTCGACCCCGATCTCGTCGAGGGACCTCAGGCCGTGGGGATCGTCGAAGAAGCACCCGAAGACGTGCTCGCGGTAGAGCTCGCTCGGCGGCCGGGTCACCTTGTCGGCGACCCCGCCCCAGCCCCGGTTCTCCTGCCAGACCTTGTCGGCCCGGTCCAGGACGTACGGGATCCAGCCGATCTGGCCCTCGGAGTACGCGACCTGGAGATCCGGGATCCGCTCGAAGACGCCCGACATCAGGAAGTCGGTGAGCGACATCGCCGCGTTCATTGACGTCAGGGTGGAGCTCACCGCGGGCGGCGCGTCCGCCGACGTCGACGGCATCTTCGAGCTCGAGCCGATGTGCATGGACACGACGGTCTCGGTCTCGGCGCACGCGCGGAAGAACGGGTCCCAGTAGCCGTCGGCGTCGTGCACCGAGGGCAGCCCGAGGAACGGCGGGATCTCCGTGAAGCAGACGGCGTGCGCGCCGCGGGCGGCGTTGCGCCGGACCTCCTCGGCCGCGAGCTGCGCGTCCCACAGCTGGATGATCGGCAGCGGGATCAACCGGCCACCGGATTCCGCGCACCACTCGTCGAACATCCAGTCGTTGTACGCCTTGACGCACAGGTCCGCGAGCTCCTTGTCGTCGCGCTCGAGGAACGTCTGGCCGCAGAACCGTGGGAACGTCGGGAACGACAACGAGGCCTCGACCCAGTTGACGTCCATGTCGTCGAGGCGCGCCACCGGATCCCAACAACCCTGGCGCATGTCGTCCATCGTGATGGGACTGATCGTCACCTCGTCACGAGGGACACCGGCCGCGGCCATGACGCGGGTCATCGGGTACCGCAGGTCCTCGCAGAACCACCAGTCGCACCACGTGCCGTCCTCGCCGGCCTCGGCCTCGCGGTAGCTGTAGACCCCGCCGACGAAGCTCATCTCCGCGATCTTGCGCCGCTCCATGCGCGGTCCGACCGCCTTGAGCCGCTCGGGCAGGCGGTCCTGCCACACGTTCGCCGGCTCCACGACGTGGTCGTCGACGGAGATGATCCTCGGGAACGCCTCGGGCTCGAACATGCTTCGAGGCTACATCTGACGACCCGTCAGATCACCCCTCGGCTCCGCTGCGCCAGGCGGCGACCACGGCGTCGGTGCTCGTGAGGGTCGCCACGAGGCCGAGGGTGTTGGCCACGACCGCCGCGGCGTAGTCCTCCGGGACGCCGGCGACGGCGTCGGTGGGCATCACGAACTGGTACCCGCGGTTCACCGCGTCGAAGGCGAAGTTCGTCATCCCGATGTTCACCGAGACGCCGACGCCGACGATGGTCGTGACCCCCAGGTTGCGCAGCATCGAATCGAGCTGGGTTCCCGTCATCGGCCCGAGCCCATGGTGGCGGGGCAGCACGACGTCGTGCGCGTCGACGCCGATCGGGTCCGGCACCCCGACCGCGGCGGTGCCGGGCGAGAGTCGCACGGCCGCCTTCCGCACCCCGGCGAACAGGCGCGCGTTGCGATTCGCCCCGACGAGGTCGTCGCGTGTCTCGGCCGTGCAGTGGAACACCGGCACCCCCACCGCACGCGCCGCGGCCGCGAGCGCGGCGCAGTGCTCGACGAGTCCGACGCGCGCGGCGGCCGCCGCGAGCTCGGGCAGGACCGACGGGCTCCCGACGACGCCGTTCTGGACCTCCTGGAGCACAAGCGCGGTGTGATCGGACGCGACCAGCGTGGCGAGATCGACGGGCACGGCTACTCCTCCGCGAAGTGGAGCTCGGCCGAATCGGCGAGCACCGCCTTGACGACCTTGCCCAACGCGTTGCGCGGCAACGGCTCGCTGCGCACCTCCCAGTGGCGCGGCACCTTGTAGTACGCCAGCGCCTCGGCACAGAACGCGGCGAGCTCCTCGGTGTCGATCGTCATGCCGGGCTCCGGCACGACCACCGCCTTGACGTCCTGGCCGAGGTCCTCGTCGTCGACGCCGATCACCGCGACCTCGCGGACCGCGGGATGCGCCTCGAGCCGGTTCTCGATCTCCATCGGGTAGACGTTCTCGCCGCCGCGCAGGATGAGATCGCGCTTGCGCGTCGCGAGGTAGAGGCGCCCGCCCTCCATGCGGCCGAGATCGCCGGTGCGCAGCCAACCGCCCGCCGAGATCACCTCGGCCGTGGCGTCGGGCCGGCGCCAGTAGCCGGGCATCACCATGGGACCCCGGAGGAAGATCTCCCCGTCCTCGCCTTCGGGCGCAGGCGCGCCGTCGGCGTCGCGGATCTCGATCTGGACCGTCGGGAGCGGCCGACCCGCCGACTCCGGGAACGCCACGAGCTCCTCCCCCGCGTTCACCGTCGCGAGCGCGGCGCACTCGGTCTGCCCGTAGCCGACCCCCATCACACCGCGCAGGTTCGGGATCGCGGCCCGCGCCTGCTCGAGCAGCGCAGGCGAGAACGCGGCGCCCCCGCCGCCGCCATTGCGCAGGCCGCTCAGGTCGAACTCGGCGAGGCGCGGGTGGGTGACCACGCGGTGCAGCATCGTCGGCGTGTACGACCATCCGGTGATGCCCTCGTCCTGGATGAGCTCCATCACGAGCTCCGGGTCGAACCGGCCGAGCGTCCACACCGATTGGATGCCGGAGATCATGAACGCGATCGCGCCCATGTGCAGTCCGGACACGTGGAACAGCGGGTACGTCACGAGCTGGCGCACCGGCGGAGGCGGCGCGGCGTCGGGCGCGGGTGGCCGCAGCATCGCCAGGCGCGCGCCGTGGAAGAACGACATGCCGATGGCGGCGATGACGTTGCGATGCGTGTTCACCGCACCCTTGGGACGGCCGGTCGTCCCACTCGTGTACAGGATCAGCGCCGGGTCGTCCTCGGCGATCGGCTGGTCCGGCAGCACGGCATCCGGATGCGCGTGCCAGATCGGGTCGAAGTGGTCCTCGATCACGATCGTCGGCACGCCGGTGTCCTCACCATCGAGTCGCTCGAGGCGCTTCCGGTCGGCGATCAGCACCGCAGGATCGCAATCGGCGATCCCGTACCGGATCTCGTCGCCGACCCACCAACCGTTGAGCCCTACCGCGATCGCGCCCAGCGACACCGCGGCCCAGAACGACACGATCCACTCGGGACAGTTGGCGGCGAGGATCGCGACCCGATCCCCCGGGCGTACTCCGTAGTCGTCGCGCAGGACGCGTGCGACCGACGCGACGGCACGCCGGTGCTCCGGATGGGTGACGATCCGCCGCGTCCCGCGGTCGGCGAACACGACGTAGGGCGCATCGGCGAAGTTCGCCGAGGCCTCCAGCGCGGCCCGCAGATGCGGCAGGCGGTTGGCGAACACCGTCATCGGCGTGCCGCCGACGAGCTCCTCGGTCACCTCGAAGAACCCGCCGGGTCCCACGAGGCGCGCCTCGAGCTCGCTCATACCGTCCGGGATCCCGATCGCCTCCATGGGCCGCGGAGGCTACCCAACCCGCGGCGCCGCGAGGCCGCTGCTCGGCAGGCCCGAACCCCTTCCGGCGGTTGGGTGCGTCCCTGGGTCAAGGTTCGGGAAAGGTGCTCGGACGGCTCGCACCCGGCGCATCCGGTGCGACACAATGACGCCACCCTTGGGGGCAGGCCGCGGGCCTCCCTGCCCGGTCCGCCGGCCACCCCGAGGGCCTCTCGCAGCGGGGGCGAAGGACCGCCTGCACGCGACGCCGGGCCTTCAACCCCGGGCCGTCGCGTGCCGATACAGCCCTCGTGGTGACCCGTCGCTTCTCCCCGACCTTCGTGCTCGTCACGGGACTCGTCTGCGCGACGCTCGCCACCGGCCTGTGGGCCGTCGGGTCCACGATCCGGAACCGTGCGACGGTGCTCGCGGAGTCGGACTCCATCGCACGCAGCGAACCGGTGCGTGAGGAGTTCGCCTGGCAGATCGCCGACGCGATGGTCCCGCACAACGCCGAGGGCAACCCCGTCGAGCTGAACCGCGCCAACGAGATCGCGCGGCGCGCGGTCGAGAGTCCCGAGTTCGTGCAGGCGTTCGTCGCCGCGCTCCCCGGCCTCTACGCGCTCACGGTCGACGGGTCCCAGGACACGGTCACGCTCGATCGGAGCCTCGTCGACCGCGCGGTCGTCTCGGCCGGTGCCGTCCCACCGCCGGATCTCGCGCTGCAGGTGGGTCCGGGCGACGTGCCCGACCTGCGTCGATCCCTCGACATGATGCTGAAGGCCGCCGCCGCGCTCGGCGCGTTCGCGGTGGTGCTCATCACGCTCGGCGTCGCTTTCGCCGACCACCGTGGGCGCGCGGTGATGCGCATCGGCCGGTGGCTCATCACGATCGGCGTGCTCGCCATCCTCACGTTCTGGCTGCTGCCCAACGTCGCGTTCCTGCCGTTCGGCGGCTGGGTCAGCGTCGTCGGGATCGTGCTCGCCACCGGTGACTGGCTCGCAGTCCCGGCTGCGCTGCTGATCGCGCTCGGCATCACCATCCTCGTCATGGGGCGCGCCGGTGAGACCCACACCCGCCGGCAGAACCTCGCGATGATCCCGACGCCGACCGTCGGCAGCCACACGCGGCCGCGCGTCAGCTGAGCGACCCGGTCGCTCGCGGGCGGTTCCCCGTCAGCCGCCGACGAGTCCGGCGATCGCGCGATCCCGGACGCCGACGAACCGCTCGACGACGAGGTCCGCCCAACGCGGGTCGTCGGGAGCGAACGCGGCGCGCAGCTGCGCCTTGATCCCGACTGCCTCGGGGCCGCGCGGGTCCGAGTAGCCGTGCAGCCAGGCGTCGGCCCGCAGCGCGGTCGACACCTCCACGATGTCGACCGTCCCCCACTCGATCGCGACCGCCGCCACCCCGACCCCGGGCAACCACGCCTCGATGCCGTCGAGGATGTCGCCCCGGACGTCGGCCGAGACCGAGGTCCCCTCGGACGGGACCGTGTACTCGTCGAAGCACTCCGCGAGCCGGGCCTTGCCGGCCGCGTCCGGATGGCTGGCGATGAGCTCGCCGTGCCCGAACGATCCGAGCCCGGTGTGGAGGTCGAGCACCGCGATGCGGCGCGCGTCGGCGAGGTGACCTCGCACGATGGCCCGGAGCGTGCGCTGCGACCACACCGGCCCGGCACCTCCGTAGAAGATGCCGCGCGGGTGGCGGTACTGCCCCGAGCTCACCGCGGCCTGCAGGCCGTCGAAGCCGTGCGCGGCCGCGTACTCGAGCAACGTGCCCGCCGTGCCCTCCTGGGTCGCGGCGTCCCACGTCGGGGGCACGATCGCGTCGGCCAACCGGTCGTATCCCGGGTTCGCCGGGAGCGGCGCGCCGAAGTCGACGCAGTTGCGGTTGAGGTCGACGTTGTCCTCGTTGACCCGACGGACCCACGCGAACCCGTACGGGTTCATCGCGTGCACGACGACCACGGCGAGATCCTTCGGACGGGCGGCGCCGTCCTCCAGCCAGGTGGACTCGCACAGGCTGCCGGCGAACCCCTCGACGCCGTGCGTGCCCGAGATCACCAGCAGACGCGCCGGCGCGTCGGGCGGGCCGAGCACCGCGACGTCGGTGGCGAGGGGTCCGTCGTCGGGTCCCCGCTGCGGGTGCTCGTGCACCGTCAGCGTCGCACCGGCACGCTCGGCGGCGGCGAGGAACCGCCGGCGCGCTTCCTGGTAGTCCGTGGCCAGCTGCACGGTGGGCGATCAGGACTGGACGGGCTCGCCGGACGGTGTGACCGCGTACCAGACGTCGCCGAGCGCGTTGCCGTTCACGTCGCCGGGCGCCTCGTCCCCGGTGAACGAGTAGAGGAGGTGGCCGTTGTAGGTCACCCACCGCTGGCCGTTCGGCTGCGTCGCGGTGCCCGCCTTGGCCGTGAGCCCCGGTCCGAATGTCAGGGGTTGCGTCGCCTGCACGGGCGGCCACGCTGCCAACAGAGCGGCCGGGACCTTGCTCACGGTCCCGGTGCCGTCGGGCACGTAGAGGTACAGCGTCAGCCCCTTGGAGTCGGCGACGACCTTCCCGATCGTCGTCGTCTCGACCTGCAGCGTCGGGGAGGTCGCCCCATTCGACTTTCTCGTGGTCGAGGTGGTGCTCGATCCCGACTTCGAGCCGCCACTCGTCCCCGAGCTGCCGCTGCTGCTCCCACAGGCGGCGGCGACCACGGCGATCCCGAGCACGGCGCCGAGCAGCTTGCGGTGGCTCATGGGTCCTCCTCCGGACCCCCGCACTCTACGGACCTGACGGCGCCCTCGCTCGGGAGGGGTCAGCGCGTGGAGACGGTGTCGGTGTCACGACCCGACCGCAGGATCGCGCCCGGGGTCGCGCCGGTGGCGACGTTGGCGGTCGCGGTCTCCACACCGTTCACGAAGACGTGCTCGACGCCGATGGCACCGGCGGTGAGCCGGGCCGTGCCGCCGGGCAGGTCGGCGACGAGCGACGCGTGCTCCGAGCCGACCGTGGTGGGATCGAGGAGCACGAGGTCCGCGCGGGCGCCGTCCCGGATCAGGCCACGGTCGCGAAGGCCGAAGAGCGCGGCGGGCGCCGACGTGAGCATCTGCACCGCGCGCTCGAGTGGGACGAGTTGGCGGCCGCGGATCATGTCACCGAGGAACCGCGTCGTGTACGGGGCACCGCACATCCGGTCGAGGTGTGCGCCCGCGTCGGAACCGCCGAGCATCGCCCGCGGGTCGTCCCAGACGCGCTTGCGGAGCTCCCAGGAGGCCGCGTCGCCGTCGGGCGCGATGGGCCACAGGATCGTGCGCAGGTCGTCGGCGATCACGATGTCGAGCAGCGTGTCGAACGGCGCCGTCCCCCGCTCCGCCGCGATCGACTCCACGGTCCGCCCCTTCAGGCCCTCGTTCGCCGCGGAGTAGGTGTCACCCAGGACGTAATGCGTCCAGTCGGCCAGGCGCCGGAACACGCCCGCCTCGTCGGAGTTCGCGCGCGCGTCCATCCACTGGCGCGTCGCCGGGTCCCGCAGCCGCTCGATCCGCTCCGGGACGGGGAGTCCCATGACGTCGCCCCAGCCCGGCAGCATGAACAGCGCGCAGTAGTTCAGGAAGCTCATGTTCATCGGGACGAGCACCGGCATGGTGAGCGCGACGACGCGTCCGCCGAGCTCGGCGGCGCGGTCCGCCGCGCCGAGTTGACGGTCCACCCGCTCGGGCACGCGCGAGTCGACCGTGAGCACGTTCCAGTTGAGCGGCCGCTCGGCTGCGGCCGACATCCGTGCGAACAGCTCGATCTCGTCGTCGGCGAACTGGTCGAGACAGCCGTCGATGATGCCCTCGAGCGTGGTGCCCGGATGCCGCTTGACCGCGGCGCACAACGCCAGCACCTCGGCCTCGCTCGCCCACCGGGACGCGACCGGCTGACCGTCGCCGTCGGAGTGGGTCTTGGACAGCGTGGTCGAGAACCCGAGCCCGCCCGCCTCGATCGCGCGCTCGAGCTCGGCGACCATCGCGGCGACCTCGGCGTCGGTGGCCTCCCGGCCGACTGCCTCCCGACCCATCACGTACCGGCGGATCGCGCAGTGCCCGACGAGGAAGCCGGCGTTCACCGCGATGGCGCCGTCGAGGCGGTCCAGGTACTCCGCGAACGTCTCCCAGCTCCAGTCGACGCCGTGCTCGAGTGCGGCGAGGGGCATGCCCTCGACCGTGGCCATCATGCGGCGGAGGGAGACGGCGTCGTCCGCGTGCAGGGGCGCGAGCGTGAACCCGCAGTTGCCACCGATCACGGTCGTGACGCCGTGCACGTTGCTCGGCGACGCGCTCGGGTCCCAGAACAGCTGGGCGTCGTAGTGCGTGTGCGGGTCGACGAAGCCGGGGGTGAGCACGAGGTCCGCTCCGTCGATCGTGCGCGTGGCGGACGCGTCGCACTCGCCGACCGAGACGATGCGCCCGTCGGTGACCGCGACGTCCGCGACCCGCCCCGGCGCACCCGTCCCGTCCACGACGGTCGCGCCCCGCACGATCAGATCCACCATTCCCTCTTCTTCCTTGCTCCCCCGAGACCGGCCGCGCACGATATCGCCCTCCCCGAACAACGACCGGCAGCGGCGTTCGCTCAGCCCCGCTGCTCCGGGTTCGGGTTGAGCGTGCGGGGCCGGCACAGCATCTGCTGACCGCCGGTCGCGAGCAGCACCGCCGACTCGGACCACACCGCGCCGACGCCGCCGACGAGCCCATCGGCCGCGGCCGGCGAGTGGGCGTCGACGAGCAGGAACTCGTCGGCCGGGGCGAGACGGTGGAACCGGACCTGGACGTCGACGCTCGGCGCGTACCAGTCGGGGTTCTCGGGATGACCGCGCGACGCGACCGGCCAGAACACGGTGTCGAGGAGCAGGAGCGATCGGCCGGCGTCGAGGAACGGGTCCGCGAACGTCGCCGTGGGGCGGAAGCGGTACCAGTTCCGCTCGTGGAAGTCACCCGCGGGCCGGTGGTCCCAGTCGTCGATCCAGTCGCACGGGCGCGTCTCGATGTTGTCCCAGAACGCGAACATCGGCTCGTCCGCCGCGAAGCGCTCGGCCATCGTCGGCACCTCCAGCGGTGATGGCACGGCCGGCATGGTCCACGCGGTGTGCTCGAGCCCGTCGGTGTCGCCCACGGCCCAGACCATCGCCTCGAGCACCGGCCGGTCGTGCTGGCGCATCGACACCGCGAGCGACTCCGCCCGCTTCGTGCGCCGGAGCGTGCGCACCTCCAGCTCGACGTCCTCGAAGTCCGCGACGCCGAGGAAGTGGGCGGCGAAGGACACCGGACGCCGCAGATCCGTGTGCGCGCCGGCGGCCCGCAGCGCGAGGACCGCGAGGTAGCCGCCGTTCGGCCCCCAGATCTCCCAGTCGCGCGAGAGACGGGCCGTGTACCGGCCACCCGCGCCCGTGAGGGTGGTGTCGACGTCGAGTGCTCCCACGGACCGAAGCGTAGGGAACGGCGCGGACCGACCGGAGCGGATTCCGCCCCGGTCGCCGCGCGCCGGGTCCGACACCCCCGGTAGCCTCCGCGCCCGCACGGCCGGGAGGAGAGACGTGACACGCGCCGACATCCAGTGGGGCACCATCCCCGCGCTGCTCCGCGACGCTGCGGCGACCCGCGGCGAGACGCCCGCGATCCACGACGGCGACGTGTCCGTCACCTGGGCGGAGCTCGAACGCGTCGCCCGCCGCGCCGCCGCGGCGGGCGTCGCGCTCGGCGTCGGACCCGGCGACCGGGTCGCGATCTGGGCGCCGAACGTCTGGGAATGGATCCCGGCCGCCCTCGGGATCCACCTCGCCGGCGGCGTGCTCGTGCCCCTGAACACCCGCTACAAGGGCGTCGAGGCCGGCTACATCCTCGGACGCAGTGGCGCCCGCGTGCTCGTCACGATGGGCGAGTTCCTCGGCACGGACTACGCAGGTCTGCTCGCCGGCGCGGTCGACGTCCCGAGCGAGCTCCCCGACCTCACCGCGGTCGTGACGCTGCGCACCGCGGGTGTCGGCGGATGGGACGCCTTCCTCGCGAGTGGTGACCGCGTGGACGGCGGCGAGATCGACGCCCGCGCGGCGGCGCTCACCGCCGACGACCTGTCCGACATCCTGTTCACCTCGGGCACGACCGGGAACCCCAAGGGCGTGATGGAGACCCACGGTGCGACGCTGCGCGCGTTCCAGTCGTGGAGCGACGTCGTCGGCCTGCGTGCCGGCGACCGCTACCTGGTCGTGAACCCCTTCTTCCACGCGTTCGGGTACAAGGCAGGCTGGCTCGCTGCCCTGATGACCGGCGCGACGATCCATCCGCAAGCCGTGTTCGACGTCGACCAGGTGCTCGAGCGTGTGAGCCGCGAGCGGATCACGATGCTGCCCGGGCCGCCGACGCTCTTCCACACGATCCTCGACCACCCGCGCCGCGGCGAGTACGACCTGTCGTCGCTGCGCCTCGCCGTCACGGGTGCGGCGGCGATCCCCGTCGAGCTGATCGTGCGCATGCGCGACGAGCTCACGTTCGAGACCATCATCACCGGCTACGGCCTCACCGAGGCGTGCGGGATCGCCACCATGTGCCGGTTCGACGACGACCCCGAGACGATCGCCACCACGAGCGGGCGCGCGATCCCGGACGTCGAGGTGCTGGTCGTGGACGAGAGCGGATCCGAGCTGCCCCGCGGCGAGCCGGGCGAGGTCGTGGTCAGGGGCTACAACGTGATGCGCGGCTACTTCGACGACCCCGAGGAGACCGCGGCGGCGATCGACGCCGGCGGCTGGCTCCACACCGGAGACGTCGGCGTCATGGACGAGCGCGGGTACCTGCGCATCACCGACCGCACCAAGGACATGTTCATCGTCGGGGGGTTCAACGCGTACCCGGCCGAGATCGAGAACCTCATGCTGCGCAACGAGCAGCTCGCGCAGGTGGCCGTCGTGGGCGTGCCCGACGCCCGCATGGGCGAGGTCGGCATGGCCTTCGTCGTGCTGCGCCCGGGCGCGTCCGTGACTCCAGAGGAGATCGTCGACTGGTGCCGCGAGGTGATGGCGAACTTCAAGGTGCCGCGCCACGTGGAGATCGTCGACGAGCTGCCGCTCAACGCGACCGGCAAGGTCGTGAAGTACCAGCTCCGCGAACGCGGCGCCGCGATCGCGCAGCACGATTAGTGGCGCTCACCGGCCGGATCGTCCCCTGACCCCCGGACCCGGCGCACCGGCGCCGTTGCACACATCGTGCAACGACACCTACGGTGCCGCCCGATGACCGGCACCCAGACCGTCGACGGCCGCTCCGCCCGGGCCCAGCGGACGCGTGAATCGGTCGTGGACGCCGTCCTCGCCCTCGTCGACGCGGGCAACCCCCGCCCGACCGCCCGGGAGATCGCGGACGAGGCAGGGATCTCGGTGCGGTCGGTCTACGTGCACTTCGACGATCTCGACGACCTGTTCCGCGCCGCGGCGGACCGCCACTTCGAGCACATGGCGAACCTGCTCGTCCCCGTCGACGCGAGCCTGACCCTGCCCCTGCGCATCGAGGCCGCAGTCGACCAACGCGTGCAGATCCACGAGCGGTTCGGCGCCGTGCGGCGTGCCGCCGAGCTCTGGGCGCCCCAGTCGCCCGCGCTCGCCGAACTGCTCCAGCAGGGCCGGCTCGTCGGCCGCCAGGACGCCGAGCGGCTGTTCGGCGTCGAGCTCGCCGGGCGCAGCGACCACGACGTCGCCCTGAGCGCGATCACCGCCATCCTCTCCGCGGAGGCGTGGGACAGCCTGCGGGCGCAGGGGCTGTCGGTCGACGCGGCGAACGAGGTCGTGGTCCATGCCGTCACGCGGCTCATGGAGCGGTCCTGAGATGCGGGAATCGTGATGGACGTGCTCCGGACCCCCGATGCGCGCTTCGCGGCGCTCCCGGGCTACCCGTTCGCACCGCACTACACCGACGTGGCGCGCGGCGACGGCACGGGGACACTGCGCGTGCACCATGTCGACGAGGGCCCGCCCGACGCGCCCGAGACGTTGCTGCTCATGCACGGCGAGCCCTCGTGGAGCTACCTGTACCGGCACATGATCCCGGTGCTCACGCGTGCGGGCCACCGCGTCCTCGCACCGGACCTCGTGGGCTTCGGCCGCTCCGACAAGCCCGCGGACCGCACCGACTACACCTACGCGCGCCACGTCGACTGGATGACCGCCTGGCTGACCGGACTCGGCCTCGACGGCATCACGCTCGTGTGCCAGGACTGGGGTGGTCTGATCGGCCTGCGCCTCGTCGCCGCGATGCCGGAGCGCTTCCGCCGGGTCGTGGCCGCCAACACGTTCCTACCGACCGGTGACACCTTCCTGGGCGACGCGTTCCTCGCCTGGCGGAAGTTCTCCCAGGAGGTCCCCGAGTTCCCGGCTGGTCGCATCGTCAACGGCGGGTGCACGACCGCCCTCTCCGACGACGTGATCGCCGCCTACGACGCGCCCTTCCCGGACGAGAGCTTCAAGGAGGGCGCGCGCCAGTTCCCGCTCCTCGTCCCCGCGACGCCCGACGACCCCGCCGCGGCCGCGAACCGTTCGGCCTGGGAGGTGCTGGCGCAGTTCGATCGCCCCTTCCTCACCGCGTTCTCCGACCAGGACGCGGTGACCGGAGGTGGCGACCGCCCCATGCTCGAGCGCATCCCGGGCACCGCGGGCCAGGCCCACACCACGATCGCCGGCGGTGGGCACTTCCTCCAGGAGGATCGCGGCCCCGAGCTCGCGGCCGTGGTGAACGACTTCGTCGCGGGGACCACCGCATGAACCGGCCCGCGCGCCCCCAACCAGCCTGCTGGGTTCCGTAGGGTTCGGCGGAGTGTTCCGGGGGGAAGCACGCCGAACCGAGGGGCGACGGCCGCGGTGAACTCGCTCGCGGTCCGCCTCGTCCCGTCCCCCGACGCGCGGCGCGTGCTCGGATGGGTTATCCCGGCGGGCATCGTCGCGTTCGCGGTGCTGGTCTGGCCCTATCCCTCCACGCTGGGCGTGATCCTCAACGGCGCGCTGAGCGGCGGGCGGATCGCGTTGATCGCCCTCGGCATCGCGCTCGTCTACCGGTCGAACCGGATCATCAACTTCGCCGCCGCGGACATGGGCGTCGCCCCCATCACGCTGGTCGTGATGCTCGTGCTCGGACTCGGCTGGAACTACTGGCTCGGACTCGGGATCGGGATCGTCGGTGCGGTGCTCGTCGGCGCGCTCACCGAGCTCGTCGTCATCCGCCGGTTCCGCAAGGCACCGCGCCTGATCCTCACCGTCGCCACCATCGGCGTCTCCCAGCTGCTGCTCTCGCTGGCACTCTTCATCCCCGGTTGGATCAGCGGCGACGCCCTCGCCGGACTCGGCGAGCGCCTCAGCCCGCCGTTCACGGTGAACTGGTCCTTCGGCGGGATCATCTTCAACGCCAACGACATCGTCACGATGATCGCGGTCCCGGTCGTGCTCGTCGCGCTCGCGCTCTTCCTCGGCCGTTCGCACACCGGCATGGCCGTGCGCGCGGCGGCGGAGCGAACCGACCGCGCCGCGATGCTCGGCATCCCGGTCGGGCGGGTCCAGACGATCGTCTGGACGATCGCGTCGTTGCTCGCCTTCCTCGCGCTCTTCCTGCGCACCGGCGCGGTCGGCCTCCCGCTCGGGAGCCCGCTCGGTCCCGCATTCCTGATCCAGGCCATCGGCGCCGCGGTCATCGGACGCTTCGAGCGCTTCCCGACCATCGCGTGCGCGTCCATCGCGATCGGCATCCTCGACCAGGCCAACACCTTCCAGTCCGGCAACCGGCCCGCGTTCAACGACGTGATGATCTTCGTGATCGTCCTGATCGCCCTGCTGTTCGTGAAGCGGACGACCCAGACGCGCTCGGGTGACGTGACATCGTGGCAGAACGTCGGCGAGGTCCGCCCGGTCCCGGCCGAGCTGTCCAAGCTCCCCGAGGTGCGCGCCCTGCTGTGGGGGACGGCGATCGCGGTGGCGGGCTTCGTGCTCGCGGTCCCGACGTTCCTCTCCGAGTCGCGCATCAGCCTCGCGACGGTCATCGTGGTCTTCGCGATCGTCGGCGTGTCGCTCGTGGTGCTCACCGGCTGGGCCGGTCAGGTCAGCCTGGGCCAGGTCGCGTTCATGGGCATCGGCGGCGCGGTGGGCGCGTCGCTGACCGTGAACGAGGGCTGGGACCTCTCGCTGGCGATGCTCGCCGGCGGACTCGTCGGCGCGGTGATCGCAGTCGTCATCGGCTACCCCGCGATCCGTCGTCGGGGGCTCACGCTCGCCGTCATCACGCTCGCGTTCGCGCTCGTGACCCAGACCTACCTCCTCAACTCCGAGTTCTTCGGCGGTTGGCTCCCCGAAGGCCGCGTCGAGCGTCCGGCGCTCTTCGGCGTCATCGACATCAACACCGAGACCCGCTTCTACTACCTGAGCGTCGCGGTGCTCGCGCTCATCATGCTGGCGGCACGCGGGATCCGCCGGAGCCGCACCGGGCGCGCGCTCATCGCGATCCGCGAGAACGAGAACGCCGCCCAGGCCTACGGCATCGACGTCGTGCGTACCACGGTGAGCGCTTTCGCGATCTCGGGCTTCATGGCCGCCGTCGCCGGCGTGCTGTTCGTCCACGAGCAGAACGGGCTCGGCAGCACGGTGTTCGCGCCGACCGAGAGCCTCAAGGCGTTCTCGACGGTGGTGATCGGCGGACTCGGCTCGCTGCCCGGCGCCGTGCTCGGATCCGTCTACGTGCGCGGCGCGCAGTACTTCCTCAACGGCAGCTGGCAGCTGCTCGCGAGCGGCTTCGGCCTCCTCGTCGTGCTGTGGATCTACCCCGGCGGCCTCGGCGGTCTGGCGGTCGTCGTGCGCGACGCGTTCCTCCGATGGGTCGCCGAGCGTCGCGGCATCGTGGTCCCGAGCCTGCTGCGCGACGAGCGGACCGAGGCGGCGGCCGCAGCCGAGCCCGTGCCGCTCCCGTCGGCCGACCACGGGCACGAGACCGTCCGCTACGAGGAGCCGGTCGGATGACGACGACGACCCCGACGCCGCCACCCGTGCCGTCGCCGCCGAAGCTCCGCCGGCGCGGTCCGGTGACCCGGATGCTCGAGTCGTGGCGCGGGCTCGGCGGTGGCGCGCCGCTGTACCCGCTCATGATCCTCTTCGGCCTGACCGTGGTCGACCAGCTCGACAAGACGGCCTTCCGCATCCTGCTGCCCGACATCGCGAACAGCTTCGACCTCAGCATCGACGACATCTTCACGGTCATCTTCGTGATCGGTCTCGCGTCGATCCTGCTGTCCGTCCCCATCGGCTTCGCGGCCGACCGGGTCAAGCGGGTCCCCATCGCGATCGGCGGCGCGGTGCTCTGGGGGGTCTTCTCGCTCATGACCGGGCTGGCCACGGCCACGTGGATGCTCGTCGTCGCGCGCATCGGGTCCCAGCTCGGCGAGGGGGCGAACATCCCGACGCACAATTCGCTGCTCGCGGACTACTACCCCATCGACGCGCGCAACGGCGCGTACTCGTTCCACCGCGCCGCGCTCCCGGTCGGCGCCGCCCTCGGGCCGTTGATCGCCGGTCCGCTCGCCGCGGCGTACGGCTGGCGGGTCCCCTTCTACGTGTTCACGGTGCCGACCATCATCATGGTGCTCCTCGCGCTCCGGATGCGCGAGCCGGTGCGCGGTCACTTCGAGCGCGCCGCGATGGGCGGCAGCGAGGAGACGATCGCCACCGAGGACGTACCGCCGTCGTTCGCGGAGTCCTGGCGGATCGTGTGGAACGTCGGCACGCTCCGCCGCATCTTCTACGCCCTGCCCTTCATCGCGATCGCGTTCATCGGTCTCGGCGAGATGAGCAACCTCTACTACCAACGGGTCTTCGACGTCGGCACCGCGGACCGCGGCTATCTCGCCGCGCTGCTCGCGCCCGCGCAGCTCGTCGGCCTGATGATCGGTGCGCCCATCGCGACGCGGTTGCTCGCCCGCGGGCCGTCGCTCATCCCGAAGTTCATCGCCGGCGTCGCGGTCGTCGTGGCGATCGCCTGGGCCGGGTTCGCGCTCGCACCGACCCTGCCGATCGCGATCGCGCTCAACGCGGTGCTCATCGCAGGTGCGGTGATGATCGTCCCGATCGTCTACGTCGCGCTCTCCCTCACCATCCCGCCCAAGGTGCGCTCCTTCGGGTACGCCGCCGCGTCGCTGTTCGTGCTGCCCGGCCTGTTCATCCTCCTGGTCGTCGGTGCGATCGCGAGCGCCTATGGCATCCGCGTCGGCCTCCTCGTGAACGTCCCGGTGTTCCTCGTCGGTGCCGCGCTCATCGCGAGCTCGGGACTCGAGATCGACCGCGACATCCGCCGTGTGTGGGGGCAGGCGGCCGCCCAGTCGAACGTCCTGTACGAACGCCGCCAGGGCCGCGTCAAGCTGCTGCTGTGCCAGGGCATCAACGTGTCCTACGGGCAGGTCCAGGTGCTCTTCGACGTCGACTTCGACATCGACGAGGGCGAGATCGTGGCGCTCCTCGGCACGAACGGCGCCGGCAAGTCCACGTTGTTGAAGGCGATCGCGGGCATCATCGAGC
>CAZXCB010000037.1:0-19717 GCA_964639075.1 uncultured Bifidobacteriaceae bacterium
GCTCAACGGACAGAAGACGTGGACGACCTCCGCGCACTTCGCCGAGTGGTACTGGCTCGGCACCCGCACGAACCCCGACGACAAGCACCGGGGCATCACCCTGATGCTCGTGCCCCTCGACCAGCCGGGCATCACGATCAACGCCATCCAGACGATGGGCGGCGTGCCGATGGGTGACGAGCGTACGAACGAGGTGTTCATCGAGGACGTCTTCGTCCCCGACGAGTACGTCGTCGGCGAGGTGAACCGCGGATTCCAGTACATCTCCCAGGCGCTCGATCTCGAGCGGTTCACGATGTTCACGTTCGCGCCGATCGAGCAGCGCCTCGACCTGCTGTGCGACTACGTGCGCACCGAGGAGCGCGACGGCGTGCCGCTGCGCGAGGACCCGGTGATCCGCCGCGAGATCGCGCGCCTCGTCACCGATGCCGAGGTGGCGCGGGTGCTCGGACTCCGGGTCGTCGCCGAGTCGACGAAGGCGGAGCAGACGCCGGGAACACCGCCCCCGACGGTCGAGTCCTCGCAGTACAAGCTGTTCGCGACCGAGTTCTCGCGCCGGCTCGCGAGCACGTCGATGGACATCGGCGGACCCGGCACGCAGCTGCGGGTCAAGACCGAGACCGCGCCGATGGAGGGCCGCGCGGAGTCGACGTACCGCTACACCGTCATCGACACGATCGGTGGCGGGTCCTCGGAGATCCAGAAGAACATCATCGCCCGGCGCGGTCTCGGTCTGCCCAAGAACTTCTGACCGTGTCGCAGCCCGGACTCCTCGACGGCATCACCGTCCTCGACCTCGCGAGCGTGGGTCCTGCCGCGCGCACCTCGCGCTGGCTCGCCGACTACGGGGCGCGGGTCGTCAAGGTGGGGCCGCCGCCGCGGCAGGGCGCGAAGCAGATCACGCCGCCGTTCTACGCGTACGGCGGCCATCGCGGGATGCAACGCGTCATGATCGACCTCAAGGCCCCGGCGGGACGGGAGGCGTTCCTGACGCTCGCGGGGGGTGCCGACGTGCTGATCGAGAGCTTCCGGCCCGGCGTGGTCGACCGGCTCGGGATCGGCGATCGGGCGGTGCGCGCGGCGAACCCGAGGATCGTCTACTGCTCGACGAGCGGGTACGGCCAGCACGGGCCCCGCTCGCAGTGGGCGGGTCACGACCTGAACTACCTCGCGGCGGGTGGCTTCCTCGACTGCTCGGGGCGTGCGGCCGGGGGTGGTCCCGCGCTCCCGGGCGCGACCGTCGCCGACAGCGCCGCCGGCGGCATGCAGGCGGTGATCGCGATCCTCGCGGCCCTCGTCGCCCGGGACTCCACGGGCGAGGGCACCCACCTCGACGTGTCGGTGGCCGACGGCGTCGTCGCGTTGATGTCGCTCAACGTCGACGAGTATCTCGCCACCGGCGAGGTGCCGGGCCCGCGGCACAGCCTCCTCACGGGGCGCTACGCGTGCTACGACGTCTACGCCGGCGCCGACGGCGAGTGGCTCGCAGTCGCCGCGATCGAGCCGCACTTCTACGCGAACCTGTGCCGCGCCCTCGACTGCGAGCGCTGGATCCCGCACCAGACCGACGACGCGGTGCAAGACGAGATCCGCGCGAGCTTCCGGGCCGCCTTCGCCACCCGCCGTCGCGACGACTGGGTCGCCGAGCTCGGGCCCGCGGACACCGGCGTGTCGGCGGTCGCCTCGGTGCCCGAGCTCGTGCACGACGAGCACTTCCGGGCGCGGGACGTGTTCGTCACCGCATCGCGAGACGACGGCGCCGACTTCGAACAGGTCGGATGGCTCCTCGCCGGGGCGGACCGCGCGCAGCCGGCGCCTCGGGTGCTCGACCCCGATGTCACCCACACCGACGAGCTGCTGCGCGCGGCCGGCGTCGACGACGCCACCCTCGCCGCGATGCACGAGGAAGGAGTGATCGCGTGAGTGAAGCGTGGGGAGCACGCGCGGGAGAGATGAGCGGGCACGCCAGCACGGTGCCGGCGGAGGTCGAGGCGCTGATCGACCAGGTGCAGTACGAGGAGGTCGGGGAGTTCCCGGTCGAGCGCGGCTACATCTGGACGAGCGCTGCGTCGGTCGAGAACGGCAATCCGCTGTTCTGGGACGACGCGGTCGCCGAGGCGGTGACCGGTGGGCCGATCGCGCCGCCGACGATGCTGTCGGTGTGGTTCCGGCCCCACCACTGGAGCCCCGGTCGGGACGTCCAGCCGCTGCCGTTGCAGGTGCACTTCGACCTCAAGGAGATCTTCGGGCTGCCGGAGGCGATCATGACCGAGAACACGATCGTGTTCCACGAACCGGTCCGGCCCGGTGACCGGCTCCGCACGCGCCAGCTGCTGCGGTCCGTGAGCGAGCCCAAGACCACGAAGCTCGGGACCGGCCGCTTCTGGGTCATCGAGGTGGAGTACCTGAACCAGCGCGACGAGCTCGTCGGTGTCGAGAGCTACACCGGCTTCGGGTATCGGCGGGAGCCCGGGGAGGCGGCATGAGCGACGCCCTCACCTTCGACGCGGTCCGCGCCGGCGACACGCTCCCGGAGCTCGTGTACCCGGTCACCGCCACGACCGTCGTGCTCGGCGCGTTGGCGAGTCGCGACTGGCGGCCGATGCACCACGACCACGACTTCGCGGTCAACCGCAACGGGACCCGGGACATCTTCCTCAACACCCCCAACCAGGCCGCCTGGTTCGAGCGCTTCGTCACCGACTGGACCGGTCCGACGGGTCGGCTCGGCCGCATGAGGTTCCGCATGCGCGGCTCGGTGTTCCCCGGCGACACGATGGTCATGCGCGGCGTGGTCGACTCGACCGAGGTCGACGCCGCCGGCTGTGGATGGGCGTCGCTCACGGTCTCGCTCACGGTCGACGACGACCTCAAGACCGACTGCGCGGTGCGCGTCGCGTTGCCCACGGTCTCCGACGACAACCCCTGGACCCGGCGCGGCGACGCGTGGCGACCGTGACCCACCCACTCCGACCCACGAGGAACTGACCGATGGATCTCGACTTCACCGCCGAGCAGGAGATGCTGCGCGAGATGGTGCGCGGCGTCTGCGAGGCGTCGTCACCGCTCGAGCAGGTACGCGCGCTCGAAGACGACCCCACCGGGTACTCGACCGAGCTCTGGAAGCAGCTCGCCGAGCTCGACCTCATCGGGCTCATGCTGCCCACCGAGCACGGCGGCTCGGGGATGACCGCGCTCGAGGGCGTCGTGGTCTACGAGGAGCTCGGGCGGGCACTGGTCCCGTCGCCGCACTTCGTGAGCGCGGTCATGGCCGCGGGCGTGATCGACCGGGCCGGGACCGACGAGCAGCGCGTGGCGTGGCTTCCGAAGATCGCGTCCGGCGAGGCGATCCTCACGACCGCGTGGCTCGAGCCGCACGGCAGCTTCGCGCCGCGGGGCGTCACCGCGACGGCGACGCCCGACGGTGACGGGTTCCGGCTCGACGGCGAGAAATGGCACGTTCCGTTCGCGGCCGCGGCGGACCACCTCGTGGTGCTCGCCCGCACCGGCGATGCCGACGATGACGTCGACCTGTTCCTCGTCGACCCGTCCGACCCGGGCGTCACGCTGACCCAGCAGATGACGCTCGCATCGGACACGCAGTACGCGGTCACGCTCGCCGGGGTCCACGTCCCCGAGCGCGCGCGGCTCGGTGCTGCTCGCAGCGGGTGGCGGACCTGGACCGCGACGATGCTCGACGGCGCGGTGCTGCTCGGCGCGCAGGCGATCGGCGGCGCGCGCTACGCGCTGGAGATCACCACCCAGTACGCGAAGGACCGGGAGCAGTTCGGCAAGCCGCTCGGTGCGTTCCAGGCGATCGCGCACTACCTCGCGGACGCGTCCACGGCCGTGGAGGGCGGCACGATCCTCGTCCACGAGGCGGCGTGGGCGCGGACGGAGGGTCGTCCGCTCGAGCGGTTGGCCCCGATGGCCAAGCTGTTCGCGTGCCGCACGTTCCGTGACACCACGGCCATGGCCCAGCAGGTCTTCGGCGGCGTGGGGTTCACGCTCGAGTACGACATCCAGCTGTACTTCCGGCGGGCGAAGCAGCTCCAGATCTCGTGGTGGGACGAACGTGCGCTCGAGGAGCTCGTCGCGGCGTCGGTGCTCGACGGCTGAGCCGCGTCAGGCGCGTGGGTCGGTGCCGATCGCGCGCCGCGCCTCGGCGAAGAACGCCGAGACGGCCGCGGCCGGGTCGGCGGCCGCGAGCACTTCCTCGTAGCCGAGCCGGGCGTAGCTGCCGGCGTTCCAGAATGCACCGGACCGTGACTCCCACGGCCCCACGTAGGCGTAGGGGAGCGCGTGGCTGCCGTCGCCGGGGGACAAGCCGTAGTTCGCCCGCCGCGGTTCGTCCGGCCCGAGGTCCGTCGCGAGGTCGAAGTGCTCGGGCCAGAGCTGCGCCTCCGACGGCGACTCGTCGCCGTGGTCCTCGCGCCAGCGCGCGAGCACCTCGTCGCCGAGCGCGAACCAGGCCGCGAGCGCCGCGGCGGCGCCGGGGTCGACGGTCAACGTGGCGTCGGGGTCCGCGGGCGTCGACGCGACGTAGACGCCGGTGTCGGCGTCGGGCGCGGTGCCGGCCGCCGATGCGGCCGCGGCGAGGGTCGTGATGGGCCGGCGCGTCTCCCCGGAGCCGTCGACGATCACGAGCTCGGCTCCGGTGACGGCAAGCGTCCGCCGGCCGAGATCGACGGTGGCGAACTCGGGGGTGGCGAACCCGCCGGGCGCGGGCCGCAACCCGATCCGGCCGGTGGCGGCGTGCCGAGCCGGGGCGAGCACCCGCTCGGCGAGGGTGTGCCACGAGGTGCGGGTGGCGACGAAGGCGGTGGGGTCGACGATGGGTTCGAGCACGACGACACCGTCCCGCATCCGGGCGATCCGTTGCACCGGGCCCGGCGGGCCGGGCCGAGACCGCCCCGGCGACCCCACTACTCTCGCCCGCCATGCCGAACCCCCAACCGCTCAGTGGAGTCCGGATCGTGGAGTGCTCGATGCTCGGGCCCGCGGCCGTCACGACCGCCCTCGCCGACCTCGGTGCCGACGTGATCAAGGTCGAGCCGCCCTCGGGTGACTACGTCCGCCGCATGACTTGGCCGATCGTCGAGGGCGTGTCGCTCATGCACCTCCACGTGAACCGCGGCAAGCACAGCATCACCATCGATCTCAAGCAGCCCGAGGGCGTCGCCCTGTTCGAGGAGCTCGTCCGGGTCAGCGACGTCGTGGTGGAGGCCATGCGCCCGGGCGGGCTCGCCCGCCGGGGGCTCGGCTACGAGCGGCTCCGGGAGCTGAACCCGCGGATCGTGTTCTGCAGCATCTCCGGCTACGGCGCGACCGGTCCGTACCGCGACCTCGCGAGCCACGGCATCGCGTACGACGCGTGGGCGGGGATCTTCGAGCCGGAGATCGACGACGCCGGCTTCCCGTCGATCCCGGACCACGTGTCGATCGGCATCAACGCGGGACCGCTCTTCGGCGCGCTCGGGATCCTCGCCGGCGTGATCCAGGCACGTGCGACGGGTGAGGGCACCGAGATGGAGATCGCGCAGTCGGACTCCGCTGCCGCGTTCGACTGGTATCGAGAGGAGAGCTACCGCGCCTATCGGCGGCCCGAGACGGAGGTGACGGGCAACGCGGCCGACGACTTCGTGCGTCGCGAGCCCGCGATCGCCGGCATGCGCGGCGGCGTCCGCTACCAGGTGTACCGGTCGGCCGACGGTCACGTGCTGTTCATGGCAAGCGAGCAGCACTTCTGGAAGAAGTTCTGCGATGCCGTGGACCGCACCGATCTCTTCGAGCGCTGGCCCGGCTCGGAGTACGGCGACCATGCACGCGGCAACCGTGAGCTCCAGAAGGAGCTGGCCGAGATCTTCGCCGTCCGCACGACCGGGGCGTGGGTGCAGCTCGGCATCGACGTCGACGTGCCGATCGCGCCGTGCCACACCCCCGAGACCGTGGCCGACGACCCACAGTTCGCGGATCGGCTCGGCTGGTTCCCCACCGACGCGCTCGGAGCGGAGCAGCTGCCGTTCCCGGTCAAGATCGTCGGCGTCGAGCCCGTCGTGCCCTCGAAGGCGCCTGCGCAGGGTGAGCACACCGAGACCGTTCTCGCCGAGGTGCTGGGTCTCGACGCCGACCGGATCGCCGCGCTCCGCGCCGCCGGCACCGTCGCCTGAGGCGGGTGCGCCGGCCCACCTAGAGTGACGCCGATGTCAGGTTCCCGGACCGGCCCCCGTTCGGCACCTGCGCCCGGCCAGGCGCCGCTCGTCGCCGCGAACGCGGCGGAGCTCCTTCGCCGCAACGGCACCGATCCCGCGATCCGGGACCGGCCCGCGATCCGGTTCGAGGACCGGATCTGGACCCACGGGGACTACCTCCGCGAGTCCTCCCGGTGGGCGCAGCTGTTCCTCGCCCGCCTCCCGATCGAGCGGCCGCGCCACGTCGCGGTGCTGCTCGACAACCTCCCCGAGTACCTGTTCGCGTTCGGCGGCGCGGCGCTCGTCGGCGGCGCGGTGGTCGGTCTCAACCACACCCGCCGGGGCGAGCAGCTGGCGCGCGACGTGACCCAGACCCACTGCGGGCTCGTCGTCACCGAGGCGCGCCACCTCGAGCTCCTCGAGGGCATCCGCGACGAGCTGCCCGAGATCCTCGTGCTCGAGGAGACACTCGCGCCGGCGCTGGACGCGGTGCCCGCGGCCGATCCCGGCATCGAGCCCGACCTCGACTCGCCCTGGGCGCTGATCTTCACGAGCGGGACGTCCGACGCCCCGAAGGCGGTCATCTGCTCGCAACGGCGACTCCTGGTCACCGGCAAGCGCATGTCGATGATCATGGACCTCTCGGCGGACGACGTCGGGTACGTCTGCATGCCCCTGTTCCACTCGAGCGCGGTGCAGGTCGGCTGGGCGCCGTCGATCGTCGTCGGTGCCTCCATCGGGCTCGGCCGCAGGTTCTCCGCGTCCGGATGGTTGCCCGACATCCGCCGCTACGGCGCGACGTACTTCAACTACACCGGCAAGCCGCTCGCGTACCTGCTCGCGCAGCCGGAACGGCCCGACGACGCCGACAACTCGCTGCGCGTCGCGTTCGGCAACGAAGGTTCTCCGCACGTCGTCGAGGAGTTCGCCCGTCGGTTCGGCGTCCAGGTCATCGACGCGTACGGCGCGACCGAGGGCGGCGTCGCGGTCAACCGCGATGCCGAGGCTCGTGCCGGCGCGCTCGGCCTCGCCGGGCCCGGCGTCAAGATCGTCGACGAGGACGGCGTGGAGAAGCCCCGCGCCGTCTTCGACGCCGACGGTCGGCTCGCGAACGCGGCGGAGTGCGTCGGCGAGATCGTCAACACCGCGGGCGTCGGTCCGTTCGAGGGCTACTACAACAACCCGGAGGCGACGGCACGCACCACCCGGCTCGGTTGGTACTGGTCCGGCGACCTCGGCTACGTGGATGCTGACGGCTACGTCTACTTCGCGGGCCGCAACGCCGACTGGATCCGCGTGGACGGCGAGAACTTCCCGGCCGGCCCCATCGAGGAGACGCTGCGCCTGCATCCCGACGTCGTCCTCGCCGCGGTCTACGGCGTCCCCGACGACCAGGCCGGTGACCAGGTGATGGTCGGCGTCGTGCTGCGCGACGGCGCCGAGCTCGACCCGGCGGGATTCGCGGCCTGGATCGATGCCCGCGACGACCTGGGTCCGAAGGCGCGGCCGAGGTACGTGCGCGTGCTCAGGGAGCCCCCGACGACCGGCACGTTCAAGATCGTGAAGCGCACGCTCGTGCACGAGAAGTGGCGCAGCGATCGCGTCGACGGCGACGCCGTCCTCGTCCGCGACCGCGGTGAGGCGAGCTACCGGCCGTTCACCTCGGCCGACGAGGCGGCGCTCCGCGCGTCGTTCGAGGCCTACGAACGCGACCGCTTCTGGGACCTGTGACGTGAGCGAGGCCTCGACTCCGATGCACTGCTGTCCATCTGGCCGAGTAGGGCCCGTCCGGCCCACGCCGAAGGCGTAGGAGGACAGGAGATGGATCTGAGCTTCACCGCCGCCGAGCTCGACTTCGCGGCGGAGGTCCGCGCGTGGCTCGCCGCGAACCTGGACCGACCTCCCGCGTTCGACTCGCTCGACGACGAGATCGCGTGGGGTCGCGCGTGGCAGGCGAAGCTCGCCGCCGACCGGTGGGTGGGGATCCACTGGCCCGCCGAGTACGGCGGCCGGGGCGCGACTCCGGTCGAGGTCGCGCTGTACAACATGGAGTACGCCCGGTCGCGCGCGCTGCAGCCCGTGAACCGCGTCGGGATCAACCTGGCCGGGCCGACCCTGCTCGCGCACGGCACCGACGACCAGAAGCAGCGGTGGTTGCCGCGCATCCTCGACGCGAGCGAGATCTGGTGCCAGCTCTTCAGCGAGCCGGGCGCCGGCTCGGACCTCGCGTCGCTCTCGACGCGCGCTGCGCCCGTCGACGGCGGCTGGCTGCTGTCGGGCCAGAAGGTGTGGACGTCGTACGCGCAGTACGCGCGTTGGGGCATCGCGCTCGTGCGGACGAACCCCGCCGCGCCGAAGCACCGCGGCATCAGCTACGTCGTCGTCGACATGTCCGCGCCCGGCATCGAGATCCGGCCGCTCGTGCAGATCACGGGCGAGGCGGAGTTCAACGAGGTGTTCTTCGACGACGTGTTCGTGCCCGAGCACCACCTCGTCGGCGGCCTCGACGAGGGCTGGGCCGTTGCGAGCACGACGCTCGCGCACGAGCGCGGCACCGCGTTCCCCTTCAAGGAGCAGGTCGTCCACGAGGTGTACCTCGAGGAGCTGTACGCCCTCGCGGCTGAGCGCGGCCGCCTCGACGACCTCGACGTGGCCGACGCGCTCGCCCAGGCGTTCGTGGAGCTCCGGCTGCTGCGGCTCGACAACTGGCGCACGCTGTCGCGTCTCGCCGCCGGCACCACGCCGGGTCCGGAATCGAGCGTGACCAAGCTGCGATGGACCGACGTCACCCAACACCTGTCCGAGACCGGCCTCGCGATCCTCGGTCCCGACTCGCCCCGGCGGGGAAGGTGGTCGCGCCAGTGGCTGTGGTCGAAGGCCGCGTCGATCGCGGGCGGCACCTCGGAGGTGCAGCGGACCATCATCGGCGAGCGGATCCTCGGTCTGCCGCGGGAGGGGAGTGCAAGATGAAGGTCGTCGGCCTGGACCACATCGTGCTGCGCGTGGACGACGTCGAGCGCTCGCTCGAGTTCTACGTCGGCACGCTCGGACTCGAGCCGGTGCGCGTCGACGAGTGGCGCGCCGGCGAGGTGCTGTTCCCTTCGTTGCGCGTGGATGACGCGACGATCATCGACGTGCTGGCCCGCGGCGACGCGACGCCGACGCCGTCGCCCCCCGCCACCGACGACCGCAACCTCGACCACTTCTGTCTCGTGCTCGAGCCGGTCGACCTCGACGCGCTCGCGGCATCGGGAGCCTTCGACGTCGTCGGTGGGCCGGCCGAGCTCTTCGGCGCACGCGGGCAGGGCCAGGGGCTCTACGTGCGGGACCCCGACGGCAACGTCGTGGAGCTCCGCCACTACGGCCCGGGGTAGCGAGGGCCCGGCGACCGTCCTGCTACCGTCGTGACCGAGGGTTCGCCAACACCGGCCGGCCCCGAACAGCACAGTCAGGAAACGCAAACATGGCAACAGGCACGGTGAAGTGGTTCAACGCCGAGAAGGGCTTCGGCTTCATCTCGCGTGAGGGCGAGCCGGACGTGTTCGTCCACCACTCACAGATCCAGATGACCGGCTACCGCAGCCTCAACGAGGGCCAGGCAGTCGAGTTCGACGTGGCACCCGGCCGGAAGGGTGAAGAAGCGCAGAACGTCCGCGCGATCTGATCCCCGGACCAGCAAGTCGAGTGGCGGCCCCCGGCTCCGGCTGGGGGCCGCTGCGCGTCCGGATGAAGGCGTGCGTCCGGATCGAGGGGTGCTTCAGGCGCCGACCCAGAGCGTGAAGCGCAGGACGGGCAGGAAGCCCATGCGGGCATAGATCGGCCGGCCGATGTCGCTCGCGAACAGCGCGGCGGGAAGCTCGGGGCGGGCGAGCGTCGCCGCCCAGGTGACGGCCTCGCCGACGCCGCGGCCGCGCACCTCGGAGCGGGCCGAGATGATCTCCACGCCGTTCACCGCCCCGCCGTGGTGGCCGACCGCGGTCGCCACGACCCGATCGTCGAGCCGCCCGACCCACAGCGCGACCCCGGGGACGTCGAGGATGCCGGCGGAGAACAGCGACCCGGCCGGCCCGCCGGGGTACGCCTCGATCACGGTCTGCTCGAAGTCGGCGAGCTCGCCGGCCTCGGTGACACGCTCGATCGTGAGCCCGTCGGGCGAGGGGATCGCGGCCGGTGCTCCGGCGGCGCGCACCATGAACGGCGGGTGGCCGATGAGCGTGAAGCCGTGCGGAGCGAGGTCGGGGGTCGAGAAGGGCGAGACGACGACGAACGGTTGCCCCGGTGGGTACACCGCGCGCAGGCGCTCGAGCAGCGCGGGCCACGCCGTGGTCGGCTGCGGGCGTCGGACGAACGTGAGGTTCGCGAAGGGGAACGGCGCGCCGTGGTGCGCGCCCGCGAGGTCGGCGTCCTCGATCGTCGCGGCGCCGACTGCGTTCCCGACGTCGACGAGGTACCGGACGCTGCTGTCGACGTAGTCGCGCAGGAGCGTGTCGCCCACCGGGCCCGCG
Organism: uncultured Bifidobacteriaceae bacterium; assembly: GCA_964639075.1. Lineage (GTDB taxonomy): Bacteria > Actinomycetota > Acidimicrobiia > IMCC26256 > JAENVU01 > JAENVU01. The sequence continues at coordinate 10,697 of CAZXCB010000037.1, forward strand.
GGCTGCCAGCCGTCGTCGAGCAGCACGTCGTCGGTCACGTCGAGGCGCTCGCCGCTCGTCCCGGCTGATTGAGCTCGATGAGGTTGCCGGCGGGGTCGACGAGGAACGCCTGGCGCCCGGCGCCCGGGATCGCCGGGATCGGATCGACCTGCACGCCGGACTCGCGCAGCGTCGCCACCGCCTGGTCGAGGTCGTCGACGCGGAGCGCGAAGTGACGCCCGCCGTTCGGCGGCAGCGGCCCTGCCACCTCGACGAGGTGGAGCTGGTGCGCGCCCATCGTCAGCCACGCGCCCGGGAAGCCGAAGTCCGGCCGGGGAAGCTCGGAGAAGCCCATGCGGCCGACGTAGAACGCGAGCGCCGCGTCGAGGTCGTCGACGTCGAGTGCGACGTGGTGCACGCCGGTGGTGATCACAGGAGCCTCCGCAGCAGCTTCGCCTTCAGCGCCGAGTACGGCGGGTAGGCGATGCTCGGGTCGAGCCGGGTCGGCCGGGTCAGGACGCTCTTGCGGTGCGTGAACGTCTCGAAGCTCGCCCGCCCGTGGTACGCGCCGGTGCCCGACTCGCCGACCCCGCCGAACGGCAGGCCGGGGACCGTGATGTGGAACAGGGTCGCGTTCACGCAGACGCCGCCGGCCGTGGTGGCGCCCAGCACGTGGTCCTCGACGCCGCGGTCCTCGGTGAACAGGTAGAGCGCCAGCGGCTTGTCGCGGGCGGTCACGAAGGCGACGGCGCCGTCGACGTCGTCGACGGGGATGGTGGGGAGCAGGGGACCGAAGATCTCCTCCTGCATGATCGGCGCCGTCACGTCGGAGTCGCGCAGGATCGTGGGCGCGATGAACCGCGCGGGCCGGTCGCGGTCGCCGCCGACCACGAGCGCGCCCGCGCCGTCGGCATCGGCGAGGCGGGTGACGCGATCGAAGTGGCGCTCGTTCACGATGCGGCCGTAGTCGGGGCTCGTGCGAGCGTCGGCACCGTAGAACTCGAGCACGGCATCGCGCATCCGGGCGAGGAGCGCGCCCTCGATGCTCCGGTCGACGAGGAGATAGTCGGGCGCGATGCAGGTCTGGCCGGCATTGATGAACTTGCCCCACACGATGCGCTTCGCCGCGACGTCGAGGTTCGCGTCACGGGCGACGATGACCGGGCTCTTGCCGCCGAGCTCGAGCGTGACCGGGCTCAGGTGCTTCGCGGCGGCGGCCATGACGACGCGGCCCACCGTCCCGTTGCCGGTGTAGAAGATGTGGTCCCAGCGCTCCTCGAGCAGCGCGGTGGTCTCGGGTTCGCCGCCCTCGACGACGCGGTAGGCCTCGGCGTCGAGATGGAGCGGCACGAGGCGCGCGAGCGCGCGCGACACGTTCGGCGCCACCTCCGACGGCTTGATCGCCGCGGTGTTCCCGCCGGCGATCGCGCCGACGAGCGGCGCGAGCACGAGCTGCACCGGGTAGTTCCAGGGCCCGATGACGAGCACCGTTCCGAGCGGGTCACGGTGGACGCGCGCCCGGCCCGGCTGCTGCTTGATCGGGACGTGCACCTTGGCGGGCTTCACCCAGGTGTCGAGGTGGTGGAGCGTGTCGGCGATCTCGGCCCGCACGAACGCGATCTCGGTGAGGTAGCCCTCGGTGCTCGACTTGCCGAGATCCGCGCGCAGCGCGTCGAGCAGGTCGGGCTCGGCGTCGACCAGGAGGCGGTCGAGCGCACGCAGCTGCTCCTTTCGCCATGCGACGGGTCGGGTCCGGCCGGTGGCGAACGCGGTACGGAGCCCGCTCGCGACGGATGCGGCCGACGCGGTCGCGACCGCCGGTTCCAAGGTGGACGTCATGTCGCCAGGCTACCGACGTCCGCGGTTCCCAACCTGCGCCACAAGCCCGCGATATGCGCGGGTTTGTGGCGCAGGAACGGTGCGACGTCAGTCGAGGAGGGTCAGGGCGGCGGTGAGGTCGGCGGCGACGGTCACGGTGCCGGCGTCGGGCGGCGCGGTGCCGTCGGGCCAGTGGCCCTCGCGGCGCAGGTAGAGCGGGCGGAACCCCGCCGCGAGCGGCCCCTCGACGTCGGGGCCCCAGGTGTCGCCGACGAACAGGACCTCGTCCGCCGCGACCCCGGCCTCCGCGAGCGCGGCGGCGAAGATCCGCGGGTGGGGCTTGCGAGCGCCGACCCATGCCGACGACACCATCGCGTCGACGAGGTGGGCGAGGCCGGACTCGTCGACCGCCTCGCGCAGATCCCAGTCCCAGTTCGAGCAGATCACGACGCGCCGGCCGCGGGCGCGCAGCTCCTCCAACACCGCTGGGACCTCGGCGTACGCCTCGAGCACCCGCGCCGCCGTCCCCGCGTGCAGCTTCTCCACGATGGCCTCGTACTCGCCGGGGTGGACGTCGGACGCCGCGAGCATGGCGAGTGTCCGTTCGCGCTGCCAGGCGACGTAGTGGTCGCGGCTGCGCGAGTGCTCGTCGTGCTCCACGCCGTCGAGCCCGTCGGCGAAGTAGATGGCGCGGTGCTCGGCGTCGAGCGTGTACCCGTGCTCGGCCAACACGTCGTCGGCCGACACCCACGTGGTGGCGCGCGCGAGCGTGCCGTAGAAGTCGACGAGCACCGCCTCGATGGTCACGCCGATGATCCTGCCCGACTCACCCGGCGTGGCGCGGGCGAATTCCGAGCGCGCGATCGAGGTCGCGCTCGCCGTCACGGGTCTGCGCGCCGGCTGCGAGCGCGGCGTCGAAACGGGCGTCGAGCAGGGGATCGGTCATGGTCTCGTTCCACGCCGCCTGCTCCGCGAGCAAGCCCGGCGCGAACTCCGGCGCGCCGGCGTCCACCGACTGCTTCGCCAGCCGGACGGCGTCGGCGGGGAAGGACGCGATGCGCGCGGCCAGGTCGTCGACGAACGGTCCGAGGTCGGCATGGGGGAGCGACCGGTTCACCCAGCCGTAGGCGGCGGCCGTGGCGGCGTCGAAGTCGGCGCAGCCGGCGACGATCTCGAGCGCCCGGGCCCGGCCGGTGAACCGGGCGAGGCGTTGGGTCCCGCTGCCCCCGGGGATGATGCCGAGCGCCACCTCCGGCTGACCCAGCACGGCGTGCTCGCGGCACGCGAAGCGCAGATCGAGGCTCAGGGCGAGCTCGCTGCCGCCGCCGCGGGCGATGCCGTCGACCTCGGCGATCGTGATCGCCGGGAGGGTGCGCCAGCGCTCGAGCAGCGCGTGGAAGAACCCGAGCTCGACCGGTGCGGGCTGCGGGGTGCGCGGCAGACCGCGGATCAGCTCGAGGTCGGCGTGGGCGACGAAGAACTCGGGGTCGGCGCTGCGCACGACGACGACCCGCACCGATGCGTCGGCGCGCAGCTGTGACTCGAGCGCATGGAGGTCGGTCATCATCGCGACATCGAGCAGGTTGATCGGTGCGTGGTCGATCGTGACGAGCGCCACGCCGCCGTCGACGGTGACGCGGAGAGTGGTCGGCTCGGTCATGCCGGACGAGCCTTGCAGACCTGCTGGTCACGTGCTTGTTGCCGACCCGGCCTGTCGGGACCGGGTGCGGGCCGGTACCCTTGGTCGATGCCAGCAACGTTGCCGCCGCTCACCCGCGCTCCCGACGAGCGGGTCAACTGGGTCACCTCGATCCCGTTCCTGCTCGTGCACGTGCTGTGCTTCGCCGTGCTCCTCACCGGGTTCACCTGGACCGCGATCTTCCTGTTCGTCGCCATGTACCTGGGTCGGTCGTTCTTCGTGACGGCCGCGTACCACCGCTACTTCTCGCACAAGTCGTATCGCCTCAACCGCTTCTGGCAGTTCGTGTTCGCGTTCCAGGCCGAGGCGACCGCCCAGAAGGGCGTGCTGTGGTGGGCCGCGAACCACCGGCACCACCACCGCTACTCCGACATGCAGGAGGACCTGCACTCGCCTCGCAAGGGCTTCTGGTGGAGCCACGTCGGCTGGATCCTCTCCGACAAGTACAAGGACACGGACTACGCGGCGATCAAGGACTTCGCGAAGTACCCGGAGCTTCGCTGGCTGAACCGACACCAGGGTGTGCCGCCGTGGATCTACGGCGTCGCCGCGTTCGCGATCGGCGGGCTCGTCGGCACCGGCGGCGGCTGGTCGTGGACGGGCGCGTGGGCCGGGCTCATCGTCGGCTTCTTCTGGTCGACCGTGTTGCTCTGGCACTCGACGTTCCTCGTGAACAGTGCGGCGCACGTGCTCGGGAAGCGCCGCTACGAGACCACCGACACCAGCCGAAACTCGCTGATCATCGCGCTGCTCACCGGCGGCGAGGGCTGGCACAACAACCACCACCACTACCAGGCGTCGGCTCGGCAGGGCTTCTTCTGGTGGGAGGTTGATCCCACGTACTACGTGCTCAAGTTGATGAGCTGGATCGGGATCGTGAAGGACCTCAAGGCGCCGCCGGAACGCATCCTGCACCCCCGACCCGAACCCGAGTCGGAGCGGGAGCTGCAAGCCGCGTAACGCAGATCACGAGGGACGCGAAGCCGTCAGCGGGTCGAGGCCCGCGAGCGCGCGTGCGGTGCGGATCGCGAGCGCGACGATCGTGAGCGTGGGCCCGTAGCCGGTCGAGGTCGGGAACACCGACGAGTCGGTGCACACGACGTTCTCGACGCCGTGGAGACGCTGCCACCGGTCGAACACGCTCGTCGCGGGATCGTCGCCCATGCGCGCCCCGCCCAGGATGTGGCGCGAGATCGGCGTGCGGCTCCCGGGCCGGTCCGCCGTGCTCCCGGCGATCGGTGGTGACGTCGTCCAGAACGTCATCGTCGCACCCGCGTCGCGCATCACCGCTTCGAGCCTCGGCGCCCAGTGCTCCGCGCACGCGATCTCGTGGCGGTGCGGCGCGTACGTGACGCGTCCCGCGGGGAGGCCGTACACGTCGGTCACCTGCGGATCGAGGTCGATGCGGTTCGTGGCCTGGGGTAGGTCCTCGCCCTGCATGGTGAACACGGCCATGCAGTCGCGTGTCATCGACTGGAGCATCAGCTGCGAGTGGGTCTCGCCGTGGGGCAGGTGGATCCCCTCGAGGATCGGGTGGCCGGCCGCGCCGTGCTCGACGATCCCGCCCCGCAGGAACGGCAGATCCGCCTCACGCGCGGCTGCCTGCGCCGCGGCGTCGGGGACGATCGGATCGTCCATGAGGTGGGTGACCGAGCGGCCCCGATGGCCGTGCAGGCGCTCCGGGAACATGCCGAGCACGTAGGTCTGGAAGTGGAACTGGAGGAACCGGCCGACGACGTCGGGGTTGCCGAGGCCGGTGCGCAGCAGGAGGCGCGGCGTCTCGAACGCGCCGCCCGCCAGGACCACGTGCCGGGCCGAGACCTGGTGCTCGGCGAGCGTGCCGTCGAGGTAGCGCACGCCGCGCGCTCGGCGGCCGGTGCCGTCGAGCAGCACGTCGGTGACGATGCACTGCGTGCGGATCTCGCAGTTCCCGGTTCCGAGCGCGTGGCGCAGCGGCGCGACCGGGTCGCCCTTCGCCTCGATCGGGCAGCCGAAGTAGCCGCAGAACCCGCAGTTGTTGCACGGGGGTCTGCCGTCGTACTCCACGCTGTTCACACCGGTCGGCGCGCGGTAGGGGTGGTAGCCGAGGCGGGTGGCGGCCTCCGCGGTGAGCACGGCGCAGTACATGTCCGGCCCCGGCGGCATCGGGTACGGATCGGCGCGCCACGAGGCGAACGGGTTGGTGCCGGCCTCGCCCGCGACGCCGACGACGCGCTCGGCCGCGGCGTAGTACGGCTCCATCTCGTCGTAGTCGACCGGCCAGTCGGCGAGATGCGCGCCCTCGACGGGTCCGGCCGCGCTGAGCGGACGGAAGTCGTCCTCGCGAAATCGCGGCAGCTTGCCGTCGGCGTGGAACCCGCCACCGCCGACGGTCGACGGGAGGTTGTTCACGTCGCCGACCTCGAGCCGGTCGCCGTCCGCCTCGTCGCGGCGGAACGAGCGCGGTTCGAGCCACGGGTCGGGGCCGAGGAAGTGGCGGCGCATGAACTTCAGCTCATCGTTCGAGACGTGGCCGAGCGGGCCGTGGGGCGGCTCGAGCGCGAGCAGGTGGTTGCGGCCCTTCTCGAGAACGAGCACGGACCATCCGGCCGCGGTGAGCACCTCGGCCGCGGTCGCGCCGGCCGGCCCGCTCCCCACGACGACGGCGTCGAACTCCGCGCTCGCGGCCCCGGTGCTCACGTGACTCCTTCGACCTCGGCGTCGGTGTACCCGCGGGGTTGCACGTCGCCGGGGAAGTCGATGGCGACCCAGCCCGTGAGATCGCGGTTGCCGAGATACTCCGGCGCGGCATAGGCGCCCTCGACCAGGTGCTCGTAGAGCAGCTGGCGGAAGTCCGCAACGGCGTCGAGGCGCTCGTCCTGCTCGGCGGGTGGGACCGTGACGAAGTCGTCACCCAACGCGGCCACACCCGCCCGGTACCGCTCCTGCCAACCGGCGACCGGGCCGAGCCGTTCCCGTTCCGGGATGCCCCGAGATCCTTCGATCCGGGTCCTCCAGGCGAGCTCCTCGAGGGGCGAGAGGGGGAGGAAGTCGCCGAACCGGGCGGCGCCGCCGGCCCGTCCCGAGTAGGGCCCGCCGGCCCAGATGCGCGGTGGGTCGACGGCGAACGCGTCGAGCAGGCCGTCGAGGTAGTCCACCGCCCCGAGGGCCCGGGCGCCCGGGTGGCCGTCGACCGCCGGGATCAGCCGGTCGGCCGCGGCGTCGAGCACGCCCCGCTCGTGCTCGGTGAGGAAGCCCATCGGGCGGGGACACTACCGAGACTGCGCTCCAGTGTGAGTCGATCGACCCGTTCCCGACGGGCCGGCGGCGTGATTCGATCGAGTGGCTCAAGGAACCAAAGGGAATGCCGAAACGTTGGTGATCGCTGGAGGACGAGATCCATGACCTACGGAGTCACCATCCAGACCCTGGACCGATCGGAAGGCAACGGCATCACGATGGTGCTCGTGGACGCCGACGACCCGCTCGAGGCGGAGTCGGCGGCCCGGCGCATCGCCGAGGACCGCTACCACTGCACCGTCCTGGTCGACCACGCCGTGCCGTGGTCCCACACCGCCGCCTGAGCCAGACGTCCCCGACGTCGGCCGGGGCCCGCGCGGTCCGATCGGGTGGCTACCCGAGGAACAGCTCGTAGTTGCCCGTGGGATCGAGCGTCAGGCGCGCGCCGGGCGGGACGACGACGACGGTGAACGGCTCCTGCACGAGCGCAGGGCCGGCGATCGCGGCGCCGGCGGCGAGACGGGTGCCGTCGTAGACGGGCGTGTCGACGTACTCGACACCGAAGTACGCGTGGCGGGAACCGATGCGGGCGGACTCGGCCGCGTCGACGGTACCGAGGACCGCGAAACGGTCCGGTTTGGGCGTCGTGACCCGGGCGACGAGGCGCACGCCGCGGATCAGTGGCGGCTGGTTGCGGAAGCAGAAGCCGCGCTCGCGCTCGTGCTGGGTGTGGAACCGCTCCGCCAGTCCGATGAGGTCGTCCTCGGCGACGTCGGCCGACGTCGGGACGCTCATGTCGAAGTTCTGGCCCGGGTAGCACATCTGCACGTAGTGGTCGGTCGACGCCGCGCCGAGCCCGGTCGGCTCGAGCTCCTTGGTGGCCTCGTCGGCGACCTCCTGCATGAGCCGGCGCAGGCGAGGGAGGTCGACGAGCGCGAGCGGGGTGACGTACGAGCGGACGAGGTCGACGAGCGAGTCGGCCACGAGCACGCCGAGCGCCGAGAACGCGGGCGCGGCCTTGGGCACGAGCACCCGACCGACCCCGAGCTCGGCCGCGATCGCCCACGCGTGCACCGGGCCGTTGCCGCCGTAGGCGATGAGGGCGAGCGTCCGCGGGTCGGCGCCGTGTGACGCGAGCACGCGCCGCGTGGCGTTGGCCATGTTGGAGTTCACGATCCGCTCGATGCCCCACGCCGCCTCGGTGACGTCTGTGCCGAGCGGCTCCGCGACGTCGCGCTGGATCGCGGCGTGCGCGGCGCCGACGTCGAGCTCCATGCGTCCTCCGGCGAAGCCTTCCCGGGGGAGGTAGCCGAGCACCGCGTCGGCGTCGGTCACGGTGGGCCGGTCGCCGCCGGTGCCGTAGCAGGCAGGACCGGGAATCGAGCCGGCCGACTCGGGGCCGACGAGCAGCGCGCCCTGGCGCACCCGAGCGATCGAGCCGCCGCCGGCACCGACGCTCTGGACGTCGACCATCGGCAGGCCGATGTAGTAGCGGTAGCGCCAGTTCCAGTCGGTCTTGATCTCGGGCCGGCCGCCCCGCACGAGGCACAGGTCGAAGCTCGTGCCGCCCATGTCGACCGCCACGAAGTCGTCGATCCGGGCGCGATGCGCGGCCAGCGCGGCCCCCATCACGCCGCCGGCCGGGCCGCTCGCGAGCAACGTGACGGCGCGGCGCGCGACGTAGTCGGGCGGCATCACGCCCCCGGTCGACTGCATGATCAGCAGCTGGCCGGCGTAGCCCGCGGCTCGCAGCTGCTGCTCGAGCTCGCCGACGTAGTGCGAGATCTTCGGCGCGACGTACGCGTTCACGAGCGTCGTCGAGACCCGCTCGAACTCCGGGCCGCGCGCCATGACCTCGTGGGACATCGACACGTGCTCGACGTCCGGGAACTCCTCGCGAACGATCTCCGCGGCGCGCAGCTCGTGCGCGGGGTTCACGAACGAGAAGAGGAACATGATCGCGATCGACTGCACGTCGAGCTTGCGCAGCCGCTGGACGCCGGTGCGCACCTGCGCCTCGTCGAGGGGGCGCAACACCTCGCCGTGCTGGCTCATGCGCTCCGTGACGGGGATCCGGGCGCGTCGCCGCGCGATCGGCGGCGGCGCGGGGTAGGAGGGGTCCCAGATCATCTCCTTGTGGACCCGACGCATCTCGATCTCGTCCCGGTGCCCCTCGGTGACGAGCAGCCCGGTCCGGGCGCCGTTCATCTCGATCATCGTGTTGTCGGCCGTGGTGGTGCCGTGCACGACGATCTCGACGGCGGCGCAGAACTCCTCGAGGGTCTGGCCGAACCGATCGGCGAGCT
>CAZXCB010000038.1:0-19656 GCA_964639075.1 uncultured Bifidobacteriaceae bacterium
GCCTGATGGCCGCCGACCTCGCACCCAAGATCCGCGTCAACGCCATCGCCGTCGGATCGGTCGCGACGAGCGCGCTCGAGACGGTGCTCACCGACGACGCCATCCGCACCGAGATGGTGGGCGGCACGCCACTCAAGCGACTCGGAGAGCCCGAGGACATCGCGCTCTGCGCGCTGTACCTCTCGTCGCCGGCCGCCGCGTTCGTCACCGGCAAGATCTTCGAGGTCGACGGCGGGCTCGAGGAGGCGAACCTCGCCCTCGGCCTCCCGGACCTGTGAGCGAGACGTCCACACCGATGTACCGATGCCGCGGTCGTCGAGCGGGGCCCGAGCGGCCCGGCGCCGCAGGCGCCACGAGCGGGGAGTTGTGATGCGCTGGACGGTCGCGTTCCCGATGTTCCCGGTCGACCACCTGCTGCCGATGGCGCGCGCCGCGGAGGCTGCCGGCTTCGACACGATCACGGTGCCGGACTCGATCTTCTATCCCGAGCGGGTCTCGGCCGACTACCCGTACTCGGCCGACGGCGGGCGCTTCTGGGCACCGGAGACGTCGTTCCCCGACCCGTTCGTCTCCATCAGCGCGATGGCCGCGGTCACCGAGCGGATCCGGTTCCTCACCAACGTCGTGAAGCTCGCGATCCGCGAGCCGCTCAGCGTCGCGAAGCAGCTGTCGTCGATGGCCGCGCTGAGCCACGACCGCGTCGGGCTGGGTGTCGGGCTGTCGTGGATCCCGGAGGAGTTCGCCTGGACCCACACCGACATGCGCACCCGGGGCAAGCGCGCCGACGAGATGATCGAGATCCTCAAGCTCGTGTGCGGCGGCGGCGGACCGCAGTGGGTGGAGTACCACGGCACCTACTACGACTTCGACCGGCTGATGATGTCGCCGGCACCGGAGCGACCGGTGCCGATCTACGTCGGTGGGCTCTCGGAGCCCGGCTTCCGGCGCGCGGCCCGGCTCGCCGACGGGTGGATCTCCGTGCAGAACACGACGGCCGAGATCACCGGCGCGATCGAGGCGCTCGACCGCTATCGCACCGAGTACGGCCGCGATCACCTGCCGTTCGAGGTGAACGCGCTCCCGACCGACGCGTTCGACCTCGACGGCTATCGCCGCCTCGCCGACGCGGGCGTCACCGAGATCCAGGCCGTCCCCTGGTACTTCACCGGGAAGGACCCCGACGATCTCGGGAACCGCATCGACTCCCTCACCTGGTTCGCCGACACGATCATGACCAAGCTCTGATGGCACCCGACTCGGTCGGGCCGATCGAGCCCGTCGCGCTCGCCCGGGTCACGCCCGCCGAGACGGTCGACGTCGTCGTGGTCGGGCTCGGCATCGCAGGCACGTGCGCCACCATCGCCGCCGCGGAGTCCGGCGCGTCGGTGCTCGCGATCGAACGGGGCACGGTGCCGGGCGGCACCTCCGCGCTCTCGGGCGGCCTGATCTACCTGGGCGGCGGGACACCGATCCAGGAGGCCTGCGGCTACCACGACAGCCCCGAGAACATGGAGCGGTTCCTGCTCGCGGCGTGCGGTGAGCGCACCGATCCGGCCAAGGTCCACCAGTACTGCACGGACTCGGTCGGGCACTACCAGTGGCTCGTCGACCACGGTGTGCCGTTCAAGACCCAGTTCAACGACGAACCGAACCGCGAGCCCTTCGACGACGCCGGCCTGGTGTTCTCCGGCGGAGAGGACTCGTGGCCGTTCACCGAGATCGCCGACGCCGTCCCCCGGGGCCACCACCCGCAGTTCCCGGACACCGCCGGCGGGTTCCTGATGGACTGCCTCACGGGCGCACGGCAACGGACGGCGGCGGCGGTGCTCACCGACGCGCGGGTCGAGCGACTCGTCGTCGACGACGGCGCGGTGGTCGGTGTCGTCGCGCGGGTCGACGGCGAGGAGCGTGCGATCGGCGCCCGCCGCGGCGTCGTCCTCGCCGCGGGCGGGTTCATCTACAACGAGCCCATGCTCGAGCGCTACTGCGCGCCCGCGTTGCGACCCGACGAGGCGTGGCGCGTCGGCCAGCCGAACGACGACGGTCGGGGGATCCGTCTCGGCCAGGGCGCCGGCGGCGCACTCCGCAACATGGACGCGGTCGAGTGCGCGCTGCCCATCGGCCCGCCGCACCGGCTCGCCCGCGCGCTGCTCGTCAACCGCGAAGGCCGGCGGTTCGTCAACGAGGACACCTACACCGGCCGCATCGGGATGCGTGCGCTGCTCGAACAGGACGGCGACGTGTTCATGGTCGTGAGCGAGGAGATCTTCGAGGTCAACTTCGTGGGCATGCGGATCCAGTGGGCCGCCGAGACCCCCGAGGAGCTCGCACGGGACATGGGCGTCCCCGAGGCGAACCTCGCCGCGACGCTCGCCGCCTACAACCGGCACGCCGAGCGCGCCGAGGACCCCGAGCACCACAAGCTCCCACCCTTCGTGGTGCCGCTGCGACCGCCGCTCGGCGCGATCGAGCTCCACGTCGACCGGAGCACGATCTACGCGCCGTTCACGCTCGGGGGCCTCGCCACCGACGCGGACGGCCGGGTGCTCGACTCCGCCGGCGCACCGGTTCCCGGTCTGTACGCGGCGGGCCGCACGACCGCCGGTATCGCGGCCGACGGCTACGTCAGCGGCATCTCGCTCGGCGACGGCAGCTTCTTCGGCCGCCGCGCCGGGACCGCCGCCGCGAACCCCGGCTGATCACGACGGCGGTCGAAGAAACCTCCAAGACTCCGCAGCGGTACGTCCAAGATCGGTCCATTCGGCTCATACCGCCCCGCAGGCCGTCCGATCCCTCGGATCCATCAACCTGCCGAGGACTCGGATGTCCGAACCCGTCGACACCAGCATCCGGCGGCCGACCGTCGACGTCCGGCGCGACCGGTTCCCCGACCGCTCGCGCCGTGACGAAGGCGGCTTCGGCCTCGTCGAGCTGATCGTCAGCCTGAGCGTCTTCAGCATCCTCATCGGCGGCCTCACCGTGACCATCGGTGCGGGCCTCGGCCTCGCGCGTTCGAACCGCGAGCGCACCGTCGCCGCGAACCTCGCCGGCCAGGAGGTCGACGCCATCCGGCAGGCGAGCTTCTCCACGCTCACCGAGGGGCTGACGACGAGCACGGCCACCGTCGACGGCGTGCCGTTCACCGTCGCCCGCAACCTCGAGTGGGTGAACAACAACACCACCACCGGGGAATGCGATTCGACCACGACCGCGCCCAAGGTGATGCGTGTCACCGTCGTGGTCAGCTGGACGAACATGCGGGCGGTCCAGCCGTACCGCACGAGCACGGTCCTCTCCCCACCCGTCGGCTCGTACGACCCGTTGACCGGTCACATCGCGGTGCGAGTCCGAAGCAGTGACGCGGTTCCACTTGCGGGCATCCCGGTCCGGGTCCAGGGGACGGGCGTCGACCAGACGATCAACACGACCGACCAGTACGCGGCGAGCGCCGGCTGCGCCATCTTCGCGTTCCTGCCGGCCGCCACGTACAGCGTGACGCTCGGAACCTCGGGGTACGTCGACCGCCAAGGGGTGGCGTCGCCGTCGCAGTCCGTCGGCGTGCAGGTGGGCCAGGTCGCGTCGGTCGCGTTCGACTACGACCGCGCCGCGACCCTCGACGTGACGCTCGCGGGCGTGAACGGCGGGACGCCGGCGGACGCGGTGCCCGTCACGCTCGGCAACACCGGCTACCTCCCGGCAGGCCTCAAGGTGTTCACCGGCACCGGCGCGACCCGGAGCCTCACCGACCTGTACCCGTTCACCGACGGCTACGACGCCTTCGCCGGTGACTGCGCCGACGCGGATCCCGAGGGCGAGGACAGCGGCGGCACGCCCTACTGGCCGGCTGCCTCGCGTGCGACACCGTTCCCCGTGGACCCCGCCGCCGCGACGTCGGGCACGATCACGATGGCCACGGTCCAGGTGGACTTCAGCCGGTCGAGCTCGGGCACCGACACGATCCAGGCCGTCCACGCGGCCGACTCGCAGTGCCCTGCGGGCTCCACCTTGACGATCGCGACGTTCACGACGAGCACCGGCTCCACACTGGTCGCGCTGCCGTACGGCACCTGGACCATCCAGGCGCTGGGCAAGACGCCGGTGAGCTCGTGGCCGGTCGTCACCCTCGACCCGACGTCGAGCGCGACCGTCATCGCGAACGTGGACATCTAATGCGCGTCCGCCGGGACGAGTCGGGCCAGTCGTCGATGGTCGAGGTCGTCACGACCCTGTTCATCCTCGCCATCGTGATGGTGTTCGTCTACGCGAGCGTCGGCACCGCGCAGACCGCTATCGGCGGCGAGGAGCGCCGCCTGGTCAACATGGACGAGGCGCGCACGCTCATGGCGGTGGTCACCAAGGACCTGCGCACCGCGGCGCGCCTCCAGGCCGGAACCTCGCCGTTCCTCGCCGCCGACGACCGCGACGTCACGTTCTACGCCAACCTCAACAACACCACCGGCGGACCCCGCAAGCTCCGCATCTACATCGACGAGTCGAGCCAGCTGATCTCGCAGTCGTGGACGCCCGACGTCGGGTCGGTCTCGCCGAACTACACCTACACCGGCGCGCCGTCGTTGCGCTACGTCGGTCGGTACGTGGCGAACACGTCGGCGCAACCGATCTTCGAGTACTTCGACGTCAACGGCACGAAGCTGACCGCGCCGCTGTCGGCGGCGAGCCTGCTCGCCGTGTACTCGGTGCGCGTCACCCTCGTCGTCCGCAAGCAGACGACGTTGCCCGTCCGCAGCGTGACCGTCGTCAACCAGGTGCGGCTCCCGAACGTCGACTACCAGCAGACCTCCTCCTAGGACGCCGTCATGATCCGACACCGCAGGGACGAATCCGGCATCGCGATGGTCGTCGTGATGCTGAGCCTCACCATCCTCATGATCATGGCGGTGGCGGCCCTGCAGTACGGGACGCTCTCGCAGCGTTCGGCCAAGCGCGACGCCCGATGGGAGTCGGCGCTCAACGCGGCCGAGGCCGGCATCGACGACTACCTCTTCCGACTCAACGAGAACACCGCGTACACGACCTACAGCTCGAGCAACCAGCCGCCGGACGGGAACCAGGCCTTCGTCCAGTACGTGCCCCTCCCCGGCGGCAGCACCGACGGCGAGTTCCGCTACTCCGCAGACACCTCGCAACTCTCGGTCGACGGCACGATCGTGCTGACGTCGACCGGGCGGGTGGGCGACCGCAAGCGCACCGTGCAGGCCACGATCCGGCGCCGCAACTTCCTCGACTACCTCTACTTCACCGACTACGAGACGACCGACCCGGCGTCCTACACCGGGAGCCCCTTCACCGCGGCCCAGGCGCAGACCCAGTGCGCGAAGTACTACTACGGGGGTCGGAACTCCAACTGCTCCGACATCCAGTTCATCAGTGCCGACACGATCAACGGCCCGCTGCACTCCAACGACGCGATCCTCCTGTGCGGCGTACCGACGTTCAACGGGAAGACGTCGACGAGCTGGAACCCGTCGTCGGGCAAGCGCTGGCGCGACAACTGCCCGACGAGCCAGCCCGTCTTCGCCAACTCCGGCGACCCGAAGTACCTCGCGCCGCTCTCGATGCCACCGAGCAACTCCGCGATCAAGGCCGAGACGACGGTGACCACCGGCGGCTGCCTCTACACCGGACCGACGCGCATCCGGCTGCTCTCGAACGGTCAGATGACGGTGAGGAGCCCGTTCAGCAAGCAGACCAACAACAGCTGCCCGACCGACGGCACCGGCAACCTGCCGAGCAACGGCGTGATCTACACGCAGAACGTTCCGTCGACGTCGTCCGATCCCAACTACACCAGCGGCTGTCCCTACAGCGTCAACGGCAGGACCCACCCGCTCGGCCTGCCGATCAGCAGCGACCGGACCACCTACACCTGCCGCAACGGGGACGTGTTCATCGAGGGAACCCTCAAGGGTCGCCTGACGGTCGCCGCCGACAACAACATCGACATCACCTGGGCCCTGACCTACCAGGGGGGTACCGGGGGGACGGACCTCCTCGGACTGGTCGCGAACAACTACATCGAGGTGTGGCACCCGGTCAGCTGCAACTCGGGCTCCAGCTCGTCGTGCAACCTCAACGCGAACTTCCCGGGCGAGACACCACGCAACGCGAAGTTCTCCAGTCCCGTGATCCAGGCCGCGATGGTCGCGGTGAACCACAGCATCCGAAACCAGAAGTGGTCCATCGGCGCGCCGCTCGGGACGCTCGGCATCACGGGCGTGATGGCGCAGCGCTTCCGCGGCCCGGTCGGGACGGGCTCCGGCGGATCGATCACGACCGGCCTCGCCAAGAGCTACCAGTACGACCAGCGGCTCAAGTACCAGTCGCCGCCCAAGTTCCTGGATCCGGTCGCCTCGGCGTGGTCGATCGCGGTCTGGAAGGAGATCCAGGTGCCCGCCGGCGTGTGACGCACGCCCTCGGGGCACCGAATGGGTCGCTCGGCCCACTCAGGTCGAAGAACCGGCCCGTCGATACCTCAGGGACGTCGAAGAGACGTCCAAGTACCTGAGGATCGAGGCGCCGTCGGTGAGCAGTCCCCACGTCCGCATGCGTACGGGACGAACCGGGGTCGCGCGCGCCTCGCGCCGGGTCGCGCGGAGCCAGCTCGGCATGAGCCTCGTCGAGCTGATGGTCGCGATCTCGATCCTGGCGCTGATCATGACCGGCATCGCGCTGTCGGTCGGCGTCAACTACAAGGCCGTCGCCCTCGCCCGCTCCCGTCAGGTGGCCGAGTCGGTCGCGAACAAGCGCCTCGAGGAGCTCCGCGACGTCGACTACGCCACGCTCGCGCTCGACAGCCAGCCGGTCCACAGCACCGACTCGACCAACCCCGACTACTACGTCAGCACCGACGGGCTCGAGTACGACGTCGACGGAGCCGGGAACGAAGAGGCACTGATCGTCGACACGACCGACGGACCGGTGTCCCACCTCGAGACCCCGGTGACGGTCGGCACCACCGTGGTCGACGTGTACCAGTACGTCACGTGGGTCGACGACGCGAGCATTCCAGGGACGCAGAACCTCAAGCGCATCTCGGTGGTCGTCACCTATCACTCCGTTCCGCACTTCGGGCTCTCGAAGCTGCTGCGCGAGTCCGTGATCCTCACGCCGGGCAACGTGACGCTGCCGAGCACGGAGACCGCGTTGTCGGCGTCGTTCACCTACGCCGCGGCCTCGAGCCCGGCCGACACGATCGACTTCACCGATACCTCCACCGGCAGCCCGACGAGTTGGCAGTGGGACTTCGACAACGACGGCACGACCGACAGCACGCTCCAGAACCCGTCGCACACCTTCCCGGGAACCGGTGACTATCCGGTGACCCTCACCGTCGCATCGGGCTCCGATACCAGCACGGCCACCGACACCGTGTCGGTGACGACGACCGGGACGACCACGACGACCCTTGCGGCGAGCGCGTGCGGCAGCTTCAGCATCGCCGGGAGCAGCGGCGCGGACGTCGGCTACACCGCCAGCGCGACGGTGACGATCACGATGGCCTTCTCGTCGTGCGGAAGTGTGATCGTCAACTTCTCGAACGACGGCGGGGCCACGTGGGGAGCGGACGTCGACTACTCAGCCACCGCCACGACGCTGGCGTGGACACTGAGCGGTGGCAACGGCACCAAGACCATCTCCGGTCGGGCGCGCAATGGAGCCTCCGGGACGCCGTGGGACGTGGCGTCGCAGTCGATCGTCCTCGACACGATCGCACCGACTTCGCCGACGTCGATCTCGCGGACGCTCTCCTGCTCGGGCAGCACCCGCACGGTGACGCTCAACTGGGGAGCGTCCACCGACACGTACCTCGTCGGGTACCACGTCTACGTCAGCGGTGACGGCGCAACGTTCTCGCTCCTCGCGAGCACGTCGTCGCTCAGTTACACGACCACCAACGCCAAGACCAGCACGCCCTATTACTACGTCAAGGGCTACGACTCCGCAGGGAACGAATCCAGTGCCTCCTCGACGATCGCCGTCGCCAAGAACAAGTGCTCGTGACCGTGGAGCCGGCGAAGCCGGCTCCACGATCGTCGAGCTCGCCATCACCAGCGCGCTGTTGTTGCTCGTGCTCGTGACCATCCTGAGCGCGCTCGACACGGTCTCCAGCGCTCAGGCATACCAGGCCGACCGCACGAACAACCTCGACGACATGCGCAACGTCATCAACCGGATGACGCGCGAGCTCCGCCAGGCCACGGCGGTCACGGACTGCGCCGCGACGCCGGACACGATCACCTACACGACCTACGTCAACGGCGTCAGCACCCAGATCGTGTACGCGGCGTCGGGAACGACGCTCACCCGCACGGTCGGATCGGGCACCGCCTTCCCGGCCCTCACGCATCTCGTCGCCGACACGGTCGACGGCAAGCCCGACATCTTCACCTGCACCAGCGCCAGCGGCGTCACTGGCGTGCAGTGGGTCGACATCAACCTCCGGGTCACGCCGCTGCGTCACCCGGACACGACGCTGGTCCTGGATTCGAAGGTGAACCTCCGCAACCGGACCGCCGCGCTGACGGGGGGCTCCTGATGCTCCGATTCCTCCACCGCCGCGACGAGCGGGGCGTCGCGCTCGTCACCGCGATCATGGTCGGCTTCGTGGCGACGATGTTCGTCGTCACCACGATGTACGTCGCGTTCCACAACCAGACGTCCTCGGCGAGGAACCGATCGTGGGGCCAGGCACTGCACGTCGCGGAGTCCGGCGTCCACCAGGCGATCGCCTACCTCCAGAACTCGAGCGGGGTCGTGCCCTCCGGCACGGTGACCGGCACGACCGACGAGGGGACCTGGACGTACCGGATCGTCGCCGGGACCAGGAACCGCTACCAGATCGACGCCACGGGGACGGTGGGCAGCGCGTCGAGCACGCAGTCGAGCCGCCGGCTCCGAGTGACGCTCGCGCCGCCCGTCTCGTTCAAGTACGCGCTGTTCTCGTTGTCGGACGTCACGACCAAGAACAACAACCTCGTCTGTGGCGACGTCTACGCCCAGACCTACGTCGAGGTCTACAACAACGACGCCGTGCGCGACCCCACGAGCCCGGCGTGTCCGAGCGGCGGTACCGTCGGTAGCGGCAGCGTCACCGCCGCGACCGGCTTCATCCAGCTCGACAACGGCTCCGAGATCGACGGCGACGCGTGGTCGGGCGGATACAACTCGGACGGTGACGGCATCGCCAACGGCGGAGCGATCGGGGGCAACGCGAAGGCATCGTCGTCCACGCCGGGCTGCACCGACGATGCGGCCCACGCGAAGTACAAGATCAGCGGAGGCACGATCGCCGGCGATGCCACCGCGTGGAGCGCCATCACGTCGACGGTCTCGGGCACGTCGACGACCGGCTCCTGCACGTCATCCTCCGACGCGCTGCCGATCCCGACGTTCACGTTCAACGCGGCGAACTACCCGTCCGTGCAGACGTACTCGTTCCCGACCGACTACGCCGCGTTCAACGCCTACATCGACGCGAACAAGACCAGCCTCTCCGGCACCTTCTACATCACCGGCGGGAGCGCGTCCTACCCGGTGAGCCTCGACGGCGTCACCGTCACCGGTGACCTCACCGTGATCGCGACCGACGCACCGATCGACATGTCGAGCAGCGGCATCGGTGCGAGCGGCACCAACGACAAGATCGTCGTGCTGGCAACGTGGTACACGGCGCCGGCATCGGGCTGTGCGACGAACGGCGGCAACCCCGGCGACTGCGCGATCGGGATCAAGAACAACTTCAGCCCGAGCTCGACGAGCCTCACCGGTGGCGACAACACCGCCGTCCTGTTGTACGCCCCGAACGGCCCGATCGCGTTCAAGAACAACGCCGACTTCCAGGGCGCGATCTACGCGAACAACATCCAGGTCAAGAACAACATGAACGTCAGCTACGACCCGAAGCTCGAGCAGATCGTCGGCTTCGGCACCTCCACGCTCACGATCACCGACTGGCAGGAGTGCGACCCGGGCTCCGTGACCTCGAGCAGCTGCTCGTAGCCGGCATCCATCAGCCCTTCGTGTGGCCGGGTGCGGTGGCGGACTTGCCGGGCGGGGTTTCGGAATCGTCTGCGTTCGCGGCGACCTGCTTCGCCCGGCCCGGCGCCGACCCGCTCTGGCCCGGCGCGGTCGTCGCACTGCCGGTCGTCGCGGCCGGCTTCTTCGCCTGACCCGGCGCCGACCCGCGCTTGCCCGGCGCGGTCGTCGCACCCCCGGTGGTGCCCGCGGGTTCGGGCTCCGACGACGCAGCCGGGGGATCGCCGTCGGTCGGCAGCGTCGCGGCGGGCCGCCCCCGCTCCGCCACGACCGCACCGTGCGGACGAGCCCGGTCCGTGCCGTCCGTCGGCGCGCCCCTGACGCCCCGGCGGGTCGTCACCCGGGTGGACGCGGCGGTGTCGGGAACGCGGATGCCGAAGGGAGCCAGGGCGCCCGACACGACGTGCTGGACCGAACGCGGCAGCGACCCTTCGGCGGCCGCCACGCCCCCGCCGATCACGACGAGGCCGAACACGATCGCCGCGACCTTGGTCGCGCGCGCACCGGAACGCTTGCCCACGGCGGCGGGCGACGGCTCGGGGGCGCTGCGGGGCAGCTCAACGGGCGGCTCCAGCGATGCCGCCCGGAGCGTGAGCACAGCACGGGTCCCGCCGCCGGACGCGGGCAGCAGCGCGACGTCACCCCGGCACGCCTCGGCGAGATCGCGCACGATCGTGAGCCCGATCCCGATCCCACCCTCCCGCGCGTCGGCACGGCGCCAGAACCGCTCGAACGCCCGCTCGCGTTCGAGGTCCGACAACCCCGAGCCGTGATCGCGCACCGAGACCACGACATCGGCCTGCGACTCGACGACCGAGACGGCGATCGTCGAGCCGCACGGCGCGGCGTCGATCGCGTTGTCGACGAGGTTGTCGAGGATCTGGTCGACCGCGCCGGTGAGCGCGGCCGCCCCGACGTGGCGCGGCGCGTCGAGGGTGAGCGCAAGACCGTGCTCGGTGGCCAGGTCGGTCCAGGCCGCGACCCGTTCGCGCGCGACCTCTGCGACGTCGACCGTGTCGGAACCGGCCTGGTCGAGTGGGACCCGCGTGAGCGCCAGCAGCCCCTCGACCAAGCGCGCGAGGCGTGCCACCTCACCGCGGGCGATCACGAACGTGGCTTCCGTGTCGGCCAGATTGCCGGTGAGGTACAGATCCTGCATCCGCTCGAACGCCAGGCCGATGGCCATCAGCGGCGTCCGGAGCTGGTGGGAGACGTCACTCGCGAACCGGCTCTGCCGGTCGAGCAGCTCACGGACCCGAAGCGACATCGAGTTGAACGCGTCGGTCAGCTCGCGAACCTCCGGCGGACCCTTCGGCTCGACCAGCGGCGGGGCCGATCCCGAGTCCCCGACCCGTCGTGCCGCGTCGACCAGCGGGTCGAGCGGTCGGGCGAGCGCGCGGGCGAGGAGGAACGCGGCCACCAGCGAGAGCACCAGCGCGGCGATCAGGGCCGGCGTGAGGATCGCCATGCGCGGGCTCGCGGTCGCGTCGACGCCTCGGCGGTCGAGCACCTCGTAGGCGAGCAGCACGATCACCGCGAAGGCGAGCAGCGCGGCGAAGAGGCGGCGAGTCATGCGGGCGGGTCGACGCGGAACCCGACGCCGCGGATCGCCGTGATCATGAGTCCGCCACCGAGCTTGCGGCGGATCGCCGCCACGTGGGCGTCCAGGGTCTTGGTCGGCCCGAACCAGTTCCCACCCCACACGTGCTCGATGATGTCCTCCCGGCGCCGGGCCGCCCCGGGATCGTCGGCCAGGTAGCTCAGGACGTCGAACTCCTTCGAGGTGAGGTGCACCTCGACGTCGGCGAGATAGACGCGGCGGGCCCGACGGTCGAGGCGGACGCGGCCGAGCTCCTGGATCAGCGCGGCGGGGACCAGCCCGGACCGACGGCCGAGCGCCCGGATCCGCATGACGAGCTCGCGCACGCTGAACGGCTTCACCAGGTAGTCATCGGCGCCGAGCTCGAACCCCAACACCCGATCGACCTCGTCGCCGGAGGCACTGATGATCATGATGGGGAGCTCGGGGTCGCCCGACCGCAGCCGGCGACAGACCTCCCGACCGTCCTGGTCCGGCAGCCGCAGATCGAGGACGACCAGCTCGTAGGACTCGGCCGCGAGCGCCGCCTCGGCGGTCGGGGCGATCTGCACGTCGTGCGCGGCGGCGACGAGGGCGTCCTCGATCAGCGCGGCCAGCGCCGCGTCGTCCTCGACGAGCAGGATCCGCACGCGGGGAGTGTCGCGGTGGTCGGGCAGTGTCAGCGTGTTCTTCACTCGATCTCGTGCGAACCTTGGCGCTTCCTGGACGTTTACCCCTACGACGCTAATGGGGAAACCGGGCACTCCGGGACCATTCGACCCAATGGGGATCCAAGAAGGATCGAAGAAACGCCAGATCCGGGGCAATCAGCGCGACGGCGTGCGCAGCTCGTCGGAGTCCCGGTCGGGCGGCCGCATCTGCTCGGGCGACGGGACCATCCCGGCCGCGCGGTCGATGAACCGGTGGGCGCTGCCGAGCACGCCGTCATGGTCGTCGTGGTGACGGTGCCGGGCGAGCCAGGCCGTCACCAGGCAGCCGAGCGCGAACGCGACGAGCGGGACGAGCACGCCGAGCAGGTCGCCGAAGATCGTGGACGCGAGATGCCCCGTCGCCGAGGCGACTGCGGACCACCCGCGTTGCCAGACCGTGCCGACCGTCCAGACCGCGAGCCCTGTGATCGTGATCGACACCGCGACCACGATCGGGCCCCACAGCACGGAGACGGGCCGCGCGCTCACGGCCACGAGCCGGCGCCGGCGCCAGAGCGCGGTCGCGAGCACGAGCCCGGCGACCCCGGCGCCGAGCGGTGCCCCCGCGAGGAGCAGGATCGGGATCGGGTCGTTCTCCGCGTAGCCCACGAGCTCGACGTCGTCGGGATGACGGGCGTCGTAGCGGATCGGCACACCCCGGCCGACCCACTTGCCGGCGGCGTCACCCGCGAACACGTTCACCTCGTGGCGGTCGCCGGTCCGGTCCTGGAACGCGACCCGGACGACGAGCCCGTCGTCGATCTTGACGCGCTCCACCGTCGCATCCGCCCGGCGCCACTCGGTGGTCGCGCTCTGGCGCCAGTCCATCGCCGCGCGACCCACCCGCGTGAGGCCCGTGAGCACGAGCGGCACCGACATCACGAGGAGGGCCACCACCGCGAGGATCGGCAGGAGACGCAGCGGATCCCGCACGGTCTGCCACGCGCGGTCCGCCCATCGCCGGCTCGCGCCGGCGGCCCGATCCCAGAGGTTCCGCAACCGATCCATCCGCTTCCTCATCGACGCCGGGCCGGGCCTGCTGTACGCCCCCCAGCATGGGGGACCCGGCGGCGCTTGTCCCGTCACACCCCGCCTGAGAGAGTGGCGCCGTGCGCACCCGCACCAGGCTGCTCCCCGACCCTCCGGCCGCGGAACGGACATTCACCATCATCTCGGTCGACGACCACCTGATCGAGCCGCCCGACCTCTTCGCGGCTCGAATGCCGGCCGCGTTCGCCGACCTCGCGCCCCGCGTCGTCGAGGACGAGCTCGGCAACGAGCTGTGGGAGTTCGACGGACAGCGGTACCCACAGGTCGGGCTGAACGCGATCGCGGGCCGGCCCAAGGACGAGTGGTCGATGGAGCCCGCCCGCTTCGACGAGATGCGCCGCGGCTGCTGGGACGCCACCGCGCGCATCGCGGACATGGACCTCGACGGCGTGCACGCGTCCCTGTGCTTCCCGTCGCTCATCGCCGGGTTCGCCGGCACCGTCTTCGCCCGCACCTCCGATCCCGAGCTCGGTCTCGCCTGCGTACGGGCGTGGAACCGGTGGATGCACGAGGCGTGGGCCGGGGCCTACCCCGGGCGGCTCCTCGCGAACCAGCTGCCGTGGCTGCTCGACCCGGTCGTGGCGGCGGCCGAGGTGCGCGCCAACGCCGAGCGCGGCTTCGTCGCGCTTTCGTTCCCCGAGAACCCGGTCGACCTCGGGCTCCCGTCGTTGCACACCGAGCACTGGGACCCGCTCCTCACCGCGTGCGAGGAGACCGGGACGGTCGTGTGCCTGCACAACGCGTCGAGCAGCTGGACCGCGGCGCGCTCTCCGGGCGCACCGCTCGAGCTGTACACCACGCTGTTCCCCGTCAACGCGATGGTCGCCGCGGCCGATTGGCTCTGGGCCGGGATCCCGACGCGCTTCCCGAGGCTCGCCATCGCGTTCTCCGAGGGCGGCATCAGCTGGGTGCCCATGCTCATCGACCGCATCGACTACGTCATGGACCATTCCGCGAGTGGGCTGACGGCCTGGCGCGACCCCCACCTCTCGCCCACCGACGCGCTGCGCCGCAACTTCTTCTTCTGCACGATCGACGTCGGCTCCACGTTCGCGCTTCGTGAGCACATCGGCGTCGACCACATCATGTTGGAGACCGACTACCCGCACGCGGACTCGACCTGGCCGGACACCCAGGCTCGGGCCCGGCGCGACCTCGCGGGCGTCCCGGACGAGGAGGTCCGCATGGTCACCTGGGCGAACGCCGCGACCCTGTTCCGCGTCGACGTCCCCACGGAGCTGCAGGTCCCGAGAGTGGAGATGACGTGAGCGACGCACCACGCCGGCCGCGCCCGGCGGACACCGGGCGGAGCGGGGCCCGAACGGCCCGGCCCGCAGGGCCAAGAGTGGACATGACGTGAGCGACGCACCACGCCGGCCGCGCCCGGCGGACACCGGGCGGAGCGGGGCCCGAACGGCCCGGCCCGCAGGGCCGAGAGTGGACATGACGTGAGCGCCGATCTCCTGCTCTCCGGGGGGACCGTCGTCGACGGCACCGGCGCACCGGCGCGCGTCGCCGACGTCGCGATCGCGGACGGGCGCGTCGTCGCCGTCGGTGCGGACGCGAGCGCGGCCGGTGCGACCCGTTCGATCGACGTGGCGGGCCGGGTCGTCGCGCCCGGGTTCGTCGACCTCCACACCCACTACGACGCGCAGCTGCTGTGGGACGCCACCGCGAGCCCGTCGCCGCTCCACGGCGTGACCACCGTGTTCGGCGGGAACTGCGGCTTCGGTCTCGCCCCGGCCGACGGCCGGCACACCGACTACCTCGCGCGGCTGATGGCGCGCGTCGAGGGCATCCCGCTCCCCGCGCTCGAGGCGGGCGTCCCGTGGGACTGGGACGACTTCGGCGGCTACCTGGACCGGCTCGACGCGCGCGGCACCGCGGTCAACGCGGGATTCCTGGTGGGCCACTGCGCGCTCCGGCGCCTGGCGATGGGCGAGGCCGCGACCGGCAACGAGGCGACCGACGACCACATCGACGCCATGGCGCGCCTGCTCGGCGAGGCGCTCGACGCGGGTGCGATGGGATTCTCGAGCTCGCAAGCACCGACCCACAACGACGGCAACGGCGACCCGGTGCCGTCGCGCTTCGCGTCGCGTGACGAGCTGGTCTCACTCGCCGGCGTCCTCGGTCCTCACCGCGGCACGCAGCTGGAGCTCATCATCCCGGGATGCCTCAACGGCTTCACCGACGCCGAGGTCGACCTCATGACCGACCTCTGCCTCGCGGCACGCAGCCCGCTCAACTGGAACGTGCTCGGGGTGAGCGCGACCGGCAACCACGAGCACCAGCTCGCGGCGTCGTCGGCGGCCGCCCAACGCGGTGCGCGGGTGGTGGCGCTCACGATCCCGCAGTCGATGCGGATCCGGCTCTCGTTCCTCTCCGGGTTCGTCCTCGACGGACTCCCGGGTTGGCGCGACGTGTTCGCGCTGGCGGTCCCCGAGCGCATCGCCGCGTTGTCCGACCCCGAGGTGCGGGCGCGGCTCGACGAGGGCGCGCACTCGGAGAGCGCCGGTGTGCTCGCCGGCCTCGCGCGGTGGGAACGGTTCACGATCGTCGAGGGGTTCACGCCCGAGACGCGCCGGCACGAGGGCCGCGCCGTCGGCGAGATCGCGGCCGAGCTCGGCGCGAGCCCCTTCGACGCGCTGCTCGACATCGTGATCGCCGACGACCTGCGGACGGGGTTGCGACCCGAGATGCCGCCCGAGGACCGAGCCACCTGGGAGGCCCGCGCCGCGGTCTGGCGGGATCCGAGGGCGATCGTCGGCGCGTCGGACGCGGGCGCGCACCTCGACATGTTCTGCATGGCGGGCTACTCCACGTTCCTGCTCGGTCCGGCCGTCCGCGAGCTCGGGCTCCTCACGCTCGAGGAGTCGGTGCGGCTGCTCACCTCGGTGCCGGCCGACCTCTACGGGCTGACCGACCGCGGCCGACTCGCACCGGGCGCGCACGCCGACCTCGTCGTGTTCGATCCCGGGACCGTCGCGCCCGGACGCGAGCGGACGGTCGACGACCTCCCCGGCGGCGCGAGCCGCATCGTGGTCGACAGCGTCGGCGTCGAGCGCGTGCTCGTCGCGGGCACCGAGATCGTCGCCGACGGAGCCTTCACCGGCGCGACCCCCGGGATGGTCCTGAGAAGGTAGATCCGCGCGCTCGACGACTCCGACATCACGAGCCGGAGCGAGGAACGAGCGGAGCCGCCGACATCACCTCATCAGCGCGCGGACGGCGTCGCGTTCGGACTCGGGCGGCGCGCCCCAGCCGGGGCGGTAGCCGAACACCTCTGCCGCGGGACGCGACCCGAACCGGTCGTCGATGATCTCGAGGTGCTCGAGCGTGACGAGCGCGGGATGCTCGACCCCGCAGGCGCGGCTGAGCGCCAACAGCTCGCGTCGGAGCTGCACGAGGTAGCTGCCCGCGCGCACGCCCTTCTCGGTCGGGTCGAGGCCGCGCTGGAGCCACGCGTTGTTCGTGGTCACACCGGTCGGGCACCGCCCGGTGTGACACCGCTGCGCCTGGATGCAACCGATCGCGAGCATCGCCTCGCGACCGACGTGCACGAGGTCGCACCCGAGCGCGAACGCGAGCAGGGCCTGGTCGGGCAGGCCGAGCTTGCCGCCGCCCGCGAACGCGACCCGCTCGGTGAGCCCGGCTTCCGCGAAGAGGCGGTAGAGGCGGGAGAAGCCGAGCTTGAACGGGAACGCGACGTGGTCCGTGAACACGAGCGGCCCCGCGCCGGTGCCACCCTCGCCACCGTCGACGTTCACCAGGTCGACACCGCGGTCGCCGCGCGCCATGAGCCGCGTGAGGTCCTCGACGAACGTGAGGTCGCCCACGGCCGTCTTGATCGAGACCGGTCGACCGCTCTCGGCCGCGAGCTGCTCGACGAAGTCGAGGAGGCCGTCGGCGTCGGCGAACGCGGTGTGTCGATTCGGGCTCCAGCAGTCCTCACCGACCGGGATGCCGCGCAGCTCCGCGATCTCGGGCGTCACCTTCGCGCCGGGCAGCAGTCCGCCGAGGCCCGGCTTCGCGCCCTGGCTCAGCTTGATCTCGACCATGCGGATCTGGTCGTGCGCGGCGACGACGTCGCGGAACCGTGCGAGGTCGAAGCGCCCCTCCGCATCGCGGCAGCCGAAGTAGCCGGTGCCGATCTGCCACACGAGGTCGCCACCCCGCTGGTGGTACCGCGTGATGCCACCCTCGCCGGTGCCCTGGTAGCACCCTGCGAGCGCGGCGCCGCGGTTGAGCGCCTCGATCGCGCGGGCGCCGAGCGAGCCGTAGCTCATCCTCGACACGTTCACGACCGACGCCGGCCGGAACGCGCGCGCGCGGCCACGCGGTCCCCCGATCACCTTCGCCGCCGGGACCGCGTACGCAGCGTCGCCCGAGCCGGAACCGGCGCGATCGGTCACGGGGAACGCCACGTGCTTGACGACGAGGTAGTTCGACGTGTGCTCGAGGTCGTTGTCGGTCCCGAAGCCGAAGTGGGTGTCGCCCTGCTTCGCCGCGCTGTAGACCCAGCGACGCTGATCCCGGCTGAACGGCTTCTCCGCGTCGTTGTCGACGACGATGTACTGGCGCAGCTCGGGACCGACGCCCTCGAGCAGGAACCGGAAGTGGCCGATCAACGGGAAGTTGCGCAGGATCGCATGCTGGCGCTGCAGCAGGTCGTGGATCACGACCGCGACGATCAGCGCGCCGATCGCCACGAGCACCCATGCCCACCACGCCATGGCCGAATCATCGCGCCACCCGCGCCGAGCTGAGATGCTGGGCCCGTGTCCGACGTCGCCGCGCTCGTGCTCACCGGCGGTGAAGTCGTCACCATGGACGCCGCGAAGCCCCGCGCGACCCATGTCGCCGTGGCGGGCGGCCGTATCGAGGCGGTCGGCGGGCCGGAGGTCGCGGCCCGCGCTCCCGGCGCGACCACCGTCGACCTGGGCGGGCGCACGCTCGCCCCCGGGTTCATCGACGCGCACAACCACCTCTCGGTCGCGGCCCTCACGCCCGTGGCCGGCGACGCGAGCCGCGTGCGGGACCCCGCCGATCTCGTCGCGGTCCTGCGGGCCCACGCCGCGGCGCACCCCGACCACGCCTGGCTGCGTCTGGTCGGCTGGGAGGAGGCGCGCTTCGGCTTCCCGGTCGACCGCCACCTGCTCGACGCGGGCGCGGGCGAGCGCCCGGTCGTGCTCGTCCACTACTCCCTGCACCAGTGCGTCGCGAGCTCGGCCGCGCTCGACCGGCTCGGCATCGGCGCGGGCACTCCCGACCCACCCGGCGGCGAGATCGGGCGAGCGGCCGACGGCACCCCGACCGGGCTGCTCGTCGAGCGGGCATGGAGCGCCGCGCACGCGGCGTCGCTCGCGCCGTACACGGACCCGGACCGGTGGGCCGAGCACATCGCCGACCGCGCGCGCCTGCTGCTGCGCGACGGCATCACCGCGGTCCACGACGCCGCGTGCTCCCCCGGGGCCGAGGCCGTCTACGCCGCGATGGCCCGCGCCGGCACGCTGCCGATCTCCGTGCTCGCGATGCCGCACCCGGCCGCGATCCTGACCAACGACCCCGGCGGTCGCCTCGCGGGTCCGCCCACGGGCGAGGGCGGCGAGCGGTTCCGGATCGGGCCGCTCAAGCTCTTCGCGGACGGCGGGATCGCGATCGCGCTCGACGCCGCCGTCGGCGGACACCCGGTGCGCTTCGGCGTGCTCATGGACGACCTCGGTGACGCGGCCGCGAGGGGCGCCGCCCGCGGCTTCGACCTCGCCGTCCACGCCATCGGCAACGCCGGCGTCGCCCACGCGCTCGACGTGCTCGAGTCGGTGCGCGCGTCGTCCGATCGGCGCTTGCGCGTCGAGCACGCCACCGTGACCGGTCCCGAGGAGTGGCGTCGCCTCGCCGCGCTCGACGCGATCGCGGTGGTGCAACCCGGGTTCGTCGAGCACGTCGGCATCCAGAGCGGCGCCGTCCGGTTCGACGACGTGCACTGGCTCGCGTTCGCAGGGCTCGCCGAGGCCGGGGTCGCGCTCGCCGGCTCCAGTGACGACCCCTGCGCGCCGGCGGCTCCGCTGTGGTGCATGGCACGCGGCGTCGACCGCACCACGACCACCGGCATCGCGTTCGAACCCGAGCAGTCCGTCCCGTTCGCAGACTGGCTCCACGCGTACACGCTCGGCGCCGCGATCGCGGGCGACCAACAGGACGAGCGCGGCCGGATCGTGTCCGGCGCGCGTGCGGACTTCGTCGAGCTGGACACCGCGG
>CAZXCB010000039.1:0-19323 GCA_964639075.1 uncultured Bifidobacteriaceae bacterium
CCACCGGCGCGAAGAGCACGGCGCCGTCGAGCGGCTCCGGCGGCGGGTCGGCCGCGCCCCCCGCCGAGTGGCAGCCCAGCCGGAGCGCGAGCTGCCGGGCATCGAACGAGCGCGTCATGACGTGCACGCGCGCACCCTCGGCGAGCGCGATCTGCGCGGTCAGGTGAGCCGACGCGCCGAAGCCGTAGATCCCGAGCCGGCCGCCGGCGGGCAGCCGGCTCCGCCGCAGCGCCCGCAGACCGATGATGCCGGAGCACAGCAGCGGCGCGACGTGCGCGTCGTCGTACGCCTCCGGGAGGGCGTACGCGAAGTCCTCGGCGACCGTCGCGAACTCCGCGTAGCCGCCGTCGCGGTCCCATCCGGTGAAGGTGGGGGCGACACAGAGGTTCTCGCGCCCCCGTCGGCAGTACGCGCACGTGCCGCACGTGCGCGCGAGCCACGCGATCCCCACGCGTTCGCCGATCGAGAAGCGGTCCGCGCCGGGACCGAGCGCGTCCACCAGCCCGACGACCTCGTGGCCGGGCACCGTCCCCGCCCGGCGGGGCGCGAGGTCCCCCTCCGCCAGGTGGAGGTCGGTGCGGCACACCCCGCACACCCGGACGCGCACCCGCACCTCGCCCGGACCCGGCTCCGGGACGGCGCGGTCGACCACCACCACCGGGCCGCTCGCGATGGGACCGGGCTCCTCGACCACCCAGGCGTGCACGCCCGCAGGTTCGCGCAACCCGCCCGCCGCCGCCCTCTAAGGTCAGGAGCCGTGACGCCGTTCGACCTCCGCACCCGCTGGGACGACGAGCCCGAGCACGTCGATCCCGTCATCTGGTTCGGTCGTGAGCTGACGGACTTGATCGCTCGCGAACCCGACCTCGTGGCCTCGGCCGCGGGGCTCGACCTGCGGCCGGTCGTCGTCGAGATCGACGCGCACGCCGTGACGCTGCGACGCGGCCAGGGAGGCGTGCCGGAGGTCGTCGACGGCGCCGATCCCGACGCGCAGGAGCATTGGACCCTCACCGCCGACCAGGCCTCCCGGGTCCTCACCGACCTGGTCACCCCGGTCGGTCTCATGACCGCGGGCGAGCTGGTGCTCGCGCGCGGTCGGATCGCCCGCGTCATGGACTGGTGGCTCGTGATCCGCAGCCTCCGCGACCGGCGCCCCTGCTTCACCCCCGGCTCGCTGACCGTCGACGCGGACCTGGATCGCAGCTTCACCCTCGCGGACGATCCCGCCGAGATCACGCGGTTCCTCGCGACGAACGGATTCGCACACCTGCGTCACGTGTTCGACACCGCCGAGATGGCCACGGTGGCCGCCGACATGGACGCGTACGCGGACCGGTACACCGACGGAGACGGGGCCAGTTGGTGGGCCACCCTCGAGGACGGCTCCCGTCGCGTCGTGCGCATGCAGCGATTCGACGAGCACTCGGCCGCGACCGCGGCGCTGCTGACCGACGACCGGTTCACCGGGATCGCCGCGCTCGGCGGCGGGCAGCATCGGTTCGCGCGGGAAGGCAACCGCATCGAGGCGCTGTTCAAGCCGCTCGGCGTCACCGAGGGGATCTCGGACATCCCGTGGCACAAGGACTGCAGCCTCGGCCGACACAGCTACACCTGTTGTGGGCTGACCGTGGGCATCTCGGTCACGCCGGGTGGCCCGACCACGGGTCAGCTCCACGCGATCGCCGGCTCCCACCGCGCGCTCGTCTGGCCGTCGTTGCTCGACCCGGCGAAGCTCGGTCTGCCCGACGTCCCGCTCCCCACCGACACCGGCGACGTCACCGTGCACCTGAGCTGCACCCTGCACCGCGCCGAGCCGCCGACCACCGGAGAGCGCAAGGTGCTCTACACCGGCTTCGCGCTCCCCGCCCGCGATCCGGCCGCCGCGGGTGCTGCGCAACGCGCCCTCATGCTGACGTCGCGCGAGCGCGCACCCCTCACCACCAGCCAGTCGGCTGCGCCCTACTGAGCGAGGCCGACGATCCGATGCACCGACATCTCGGCGGCCGAGCGGGGCCCGAGCGGCCCGGCCCGCAGGGCCAGGAGCGGGTGGCGTGAGCCCGCGCGACCGACGGAGACCACGATGAGCACGATCGCCACGCGGGCCTGGCAGGGCGGGCGCCTGGCCGAGCAGGACTTCCCGCTCGAGCAGGTGTCGGAGCATCTCGAGCTGCCGGACTCGGTGGTCTGGGTCGATCTCTGCGCGCCCGACCACCCGACGCTGGCGATGCTCGAGGAGGAGCTGGGGCTCCACGAGCTGGCGGTCGAGGACGCGTTGAGCGAGCACCAGCGCCCGAAGCTCGACGAGTA
Organism: uncultured Bifidobacteriaceae bacterium; assembly: GCA_964639075.1. GTDB lineage: Bacteria > Actinomycetota > Acidimicrobiia > IMCC26256 > JAENVU01 > JAENVU01. The sequence continues at coordinate 2,308 of CAZXCB010000039.1, forward strand.
CGACACGCACCTGTTCCTCAGCTGCCATGCCGTGCGCGTCGTGGACCCGCTGCGGCTCGAGACGGTGGAGATCGACGCGTTCATCGGTCCGCGCTGGCTGATCACGGTCCGCAAGGCCGAGTCGTTCGACATGGGCCCGGTGTGCCGGCGCTGGGAGCGCTCCGAGGCGCTGATCTCGACCGGGGTCGCGGGGCTCGTCTACGGGCTCCTGGACGTCGTCGTCGACGAGTACTTCGACGCCGTGAACGCGTTCGACGACTACTACGACCAGGTGAGTGAGGGACTGTTCGCCGATCGACCGCTCGACCCGCGCGAGCAACGCGAGTGGTTCCGGGCCCGGCGCGCGTTGGTGCAGCTGCACCGCCTCGTGGCGCCGATGCGCGAGGTGGTGAGCGGCCTCATGCGCCACGATCGCGCGGCGATCCCGGCGTCGGTGGCGCCCTACTTCCAGGACGTGTACGACCACGTGCTCCGCGTGACCGAGTCGACCGATGCGTTGCGGGACCTCGTGAGCACGATCGTCGAGACCAACCTGAGCCTGCGCGACTACCACCAGAACCAGATCATGAAGAAGGTCACGAGCTGGGCGGCCATCATCGCGGTGCCGACCCTCGTCACCGGCTACTACGGCATGAACGTGCCCTATCCCGGGTTCGCGCGCCACTCGGGCTGGGTGGTGTCCGTCGTCGTCATGGTCGTGATGGTGGCCTTCCTCTGGACCTGGTTCCGCCGGCTCGAGTGGCTCTGACCCCCGAGCCGACTTGACCCAGGCGGGACCGGCGCGAAGACTTCCGGGCTCGTACGGTTCGGGCGGATCGGGGGGCTCGCATGGGTGCACGCCGGAGGTGGCTCGTGGCGTGCTGCGCCGCGGTGCTCGTCGTCGCCGGATCGGCGCTGGTCGGTGGTCCGGCCGGTGCGCGCGACAGCGACCGCGACCACTCGCCCGTCGCCCGCCCGACCGTGGCGCGCGCCGCCGGCGGGCTCGGGATCCTGGCGCTCCAAGCCATCCTCGACGAGATGCCCGCGTACGGCTACGTCGAGGACGAGTACCTGTACCGGGGCACGGCCCAGGCCTACGAAGCCGCGGGCGCCCTGCCCGCGGACGGCCGCTGGACCGTCCGGCCCACCACGAGCGCGCCGTACGCGACGCGGCTCATCGTGCGCCGACCGAGCGACCCGGCGAAGTTCAGCGGCACGGTCGTCGTCGAGTGGCTCAACGTCACCGCCGGATTCGACACATCGCCGGACTGGAACTTCGGGCGCATCCAGCTGATGCGCGAAGGCACGATCTGGATCGGCGTGTCCGCGCAGTCCGTCGGGGTCAACGCGGTCCCCCTCGGCCTGAAGAACCTCGACCCCGCCCGTTACGGCACCCTCGTCCACCCCGGCGACCAGTACTCGTACGACATCTACTCGCAGGCCGCGCAGGCGCTGGTGCGGCCAAGGGGTGCGCAGCCGCTGGCCGGCTTCCGCGTCAAGCGCCTGATCGCCGACGGGGAATCGCAATCCGCGGCTCGCATGACGACCTACGTCAACGCGATCGCACCGATCCACCGCATCTTCGACTCGTTCCTGATCCACTCCCGGTCGGCCGGAGCCGCGTCGCTCCTGCCGACGCCCGCGGGTGGCCCGTTCGTTCCCGATCCGACGATCCCCAACCCGACGTTCATCCGCACCGACCGCCGTACACCGGTGCTCGTCGTCGAGTCCGAGACCGACGTGGAGCGCTACGCGCCCGCGCGGCAGGCGGACTCGCGGCACTACCGCGGCTGGGAGATCGCGGGGACGTCGCACGTCGACCTCTATGCGCTCGGGCCGTCGTCGGCCGGGATCCTCGGCTGTGTCCTCCCGGTGAACTCGGGTCCGCACCACTACGTGTTCCACACCGCGCTGCGCGACCTGCTGCGCTGGACCCGCAACGACGGGAAGGCGCCGCCGTCGAGCCCCCGCATCACGCTCGACGGTGCGGGGCGGACCGTCCGGGACCGGTTCGGGAACGCGCTCGGAGGCATCCGGACGCCGCAGCTCGACGCACCCGTCGCGACGCTGTCGGGATTCGGCAACAGCCCCGGCCTGTGCAGCCTGTTCGGGACCACGACCGCCTTCACCGATACCCAGCTCCGGGCGACCTACGGCGACCGCACCACCTACTTGCTCCACTTCCTCCTGGCCGAGGCGCGCGCCCTCGACTCCCGCTTCCTGCTGCGCGAGGACGCGTTCACCGCCCTGGTCGAGGCCGCGCAGGTACCGTTCCCCACGTAGATCACACGTCCGCCCGAGCGGCCTCCCACATCGCGATGAAGCGCTCGAGCGACTCGGTCGGGGCGCGCGTGTCACCGGTCGCGAGCACGTCGACGAGCAGGCCGCGGGTCACCGCGACACCCAGGCGGACCTCCACCGGGTCGTAGTCCGCGCCCACCAGCGCGCTCGCGGCCTCGCCGTCGTCGAGCCAGGGCGCGGTGAGATCGGCGGCGAGCGACTCGTCGGTGGTCAGCGACTCGAAGAAGAGCCGCACGAACGGGCGGAGCTCTTCGGAGGAGACGCGCGCCCACAGTGCGCGGATCAGCTCGCCCGCAGTCGAGCACTCCGCGGCCAGGTCGCGCAGGGTGTCCCGCTGCGCGGCTTCGACGGCGGCCACCACGGCCGCGACGAGTCCTGCGCGCGAGCCGAAGTGGTACAGGACCATCCGGTGGCTCGAACCCACGGCCTCCGCGACGTCGCGCAGGCTCCGGTCCCGCAGGCCGTGCGCCGCCACCTCGGCGACGATCCGTGCGAGCAGCTCGTCGCGTGGGGTGGTGGTGACCTGCGTCATGGACATTCAATGTACCAGTTGGTACATTGGCGCGATGCGGATCACCCACGCCACCGACATCGAGGCCCCGGCCGAGCGCGTCTGGGAGCTCACCGCCGCGGTCGAGGACTGGCCCACCCTCACACCGACCGTGACGGCGGTGGAGCGCCTCGACCCCGGACCGCTCGCCCCCGGCAGCCGTGCCCGGATCGACCAACCCGGCCTGCGGCCCGCCGTGTGGACCGTCGCGACCGTCGACGCGCCGCGCACGTTCGTCTGGGGGACCAGGCTCTTCGGCGTCCGGACCGTCGCCGAGCACCACATCAGCCCCACACCCACGGGGTGTCGCAACGAGCTCGTGCTCGAGATGGTCGGACCGGGTTCCGGCCTGCTCGGACGCCTCGCCCGGGGCCGCCTCGCGAAGACGCTCGCCACCGAGAACGACTCGTTCCGCCGAGCCGCCGAGGCCTGAACGGTCCACCGCGGCGGGTGGTACGAACGTCTGTTCGTCTACGGTTGCGGGGTGGCCACACCGCAGCGGGCGTCGATCCTCCACGCCGACCTCGACGCGTTCTACGCGTCCGTCGAGCAGCTGCTCGACCCGAGCCTGCGGGGCCAGCCGATCGCAGTCGGCGGCGGAGTGGTGCTCGCCGCCTCGTACGAGGCGAAGGCGTACGGCGTGCAGGGCGGGATGGCGGGGAGCCGCGCCCGGCGGTTGTGTCCGGACCTGATCTTCACCGGTGGCCACTTCCACGAGTACACCCGGCTCGGTGACGCGGTGATGGCGGTGTGCTCGGACTTCACTCCCCTCGTCGAGCGCATCTCGATCGACGAGGCGTTCCTCGACGTCACCGGCGCGGTTCACCTCTTCGGCGACCCGGTGCGGATCGCCGGCACGCTCCGCACCCGCGTGCGTGACGAGCTCGGGTTGGCGATCTCGGTCGGCGTCGCCACCACCAAGCACCTCGCGAAGGTCGCGTCGCAGGTCGCGAAGCCCGACGGTCTCGTCGTGGTCGACGCAGGTCGCGAACGGGAGTTCCTCGATCCCCTGCCGGTCGGGCTGTTGTGGGGCGTCGGCCCCGCGACCCGCGAGCGGCTCGCCGAGAAGGGGATCACCACGATCGGCGCGCTGGCGGCTGCGTCACCGTCGGCGCTGCAGGGCCTGCTCGGCACTGCCGTCGGGGCCAAGCTCGGGGCCCTCGCGCACAACGCCGATCCGCGCCGGATCGAGACGAGCCGCCGGGCGCGCTCGGTCGGCGCCCAGGCCGCGCTCGGACGGCGGGTCGCCGAGTCCCGGGTGGTCGCGGACACGATCGGGTTCCTCGCCGACCGCGTCGCGACGCGGCTGCGCGCGAAGAACCGCGCCGGACGCACGATCACGGTGCGGGTCCGCTTTCGCGGGATGCGGGCCGTCACCCGATCCGTCACGCTGCCCGCCGGCGTGTCGACGACGCGCACCATCACCGACGTCGGCGTCGGGCTGGTCCACGCGGCGCTGGCCGATCATCCGACCGAGACCGAGATCACGCTGCTCGGAGTGTCGGTCTCGAACCTCGTCCCCGACGTGCCGCTCCAGCTCGAGCTGCCGCTCGGCGACGGCATCGAGGACGAACGCCGGCCCGGGTCGGCGTCCGGGTCGGCGCGGTGGGCGCTCGACCACGCGATGGACCGGGTCCGGGAGCGATTCGGCCGGGACGCCGTGGGCTACGCGCCCGTGGTCTTCCGCGAGGGCGGGGGCGTCCCCGACGAGTTCCGCGAGCTCGCCGAGGGGTGACGCTCCTGCCCGCTCGCGGGTGTCAACATGCGGGGCGGGTCGACCGGCCCGGCGGGAGGGGTTTCCATGGGACAGGGCATCGGCGAGGTCCTGACGTTCGCGGTCGGGGTCGCGATCAGCCCGATCCCGATCGTCGCGGTGATCCTGATGCTCTTCTCGAGGCGAGCACGGGTGAACGGGCCCGTGTTCCTGCTCGGCTGGGTCGTCGCACTGGCCGCGGTCGCGGGGATCGCCTGCGCGCTCGCGAGCAGCAGCGACGCGAGCTCGAGCAGCAGCGCGGCGGACACGATCGCCTGGGGCAAGGTCGTGCTCGGCGTGGTCCTGCTCGGCATGGCCCGCCGCCACTGGTCCAAGCGTCCTGCGCCCGGTGCCGAGCCGGAGATGCCCCGGTGGATGGCGTCGGTCGAGGAGCTCGCGCCGCTCAAGGCCCTGGCCCTCGGCCTCGCGCTCGTCGCCGCCAACCCGAAGAACCTGATCCTCGCCATCGGTGCGGGAACCGGTGTCGGGCAACTCGACCTGTCGACGGGAGACCAGGTCGTGGCGGTGGCCGTGTTCGTCGTCGTCGCGAGCCTGACGATCGCGGGTCCCGTCGCCTATTACCTCGTCGGCGGCGACCACGCCCGCGCCGCACTCGACGGGATGAAGACCTGGCTCACCGCCCACAACGACGCCGTGCTGGCCGTGCTGCTGCTCGTGTTCGGCGTCGACCTGATCGCGAAGGGGCTGCCGCCGCTCACCGGATGACGGACTGGGCCGGCCTCACGATCAGCGGCAGCGCAGGAGGGCGGCCGGGATGCCCTCACGCAGGGGCGCGTCGCTCACCTTCGCCGCACCCTCGAACGGGCGGTTCAGACTCAGGATCACCACGAGGTTGAGCGCGACCATGAACGTGAGCGCGACCGTGATGAAGAGGTGCCAACGCCGGTGCTGCGTGTCGAGCGCGCTCACCGCCGCGATCAGGCCCAGGCTCGTGATGGCGACCACCGCGAGCAGGAGTCCCGGCAACGGCGAGACCGCGGCGTTGATGCGATCGCGCCGCGCCTGGGCGAGATCCTCGAGGCTGCGGACGGTGGACTCGTAGAACGCGGGGTGTTGCACCGCCGGCGCCGCCGCCGCCACCACCGAGTACAGGTGGCGCACCGCCTGCCTGGACGCGCGCGCCGGGCCCTGGTGGGTCGCGAGGTAGGGCAGCTCGACGCAGACCACCGAGCGTGCGTACCGCGCGATGGCAGCGTCGACCTTCGCGCGCTCGGCCGCGGGCAGCACGCCTGCGCTGAAGCTGGCGGACGCGAGCGCGGCGGACTCGTGTGAGACGTCGGCCTGCGCGTCCTGGAACGACTGCCACTCGTTCACGATCACGAACGCGATCAGCACCGCGTAGAGGCCGGCGATCACGCCGACGACCGCGGTGACGCTCGTGCTGGTCCGTGACCGGACGCCGTCGTCGAACGCTCGCTCCGACAACACCGTGAAACCGACGGCGACCCCGAGCCCGACGACCATGAGCACCACGAAGAGCACGATCGCGGGCAGGCGGGTCAGCAGCTCCACGTCGGCGAGCACGGCGCAGCCTGTCATGCCTCCGGGGCGGCGCGCTGGGAAGACCCGGTCGGACAGTGGCATCACGTCGTGGCGCACCGGTCCAGCCGGAACAAAGCGAAGAATCGGGCTCAAGCTGCGCCGTCGAACGGTCGAGGGCCGAGCGTGGGCCAGGAAGGATCAGCAGGGGCGCCAGCCCGGGCCGTACGTCCGCACGCCTGGCTCTCGTTGGCGATCCTGGTGGGCGTCTTCCTCGCCGGACTCGCCGTGTCGACCCAGCCGCCCGGGTGGAGCACCCTCGTGCTCTACGAGCTCCCCGGTCTGCTGATGGTCGTCGTCATCGTGGTCTCGGTGCGGGTCCAGCGGCCGGCCAATGCGACTCCATGGCTCCTGCTCGCGCTCGGAGTGGGCCTGTCGGTCCTCGCGGACTTCGTCTGGGACGGCGCGGCGGCCCTCTCGATCGATCCCGACCGGTTCGGTCACCTGTCCGACGTCTGCTACCTCCTCGCGTATCCCGTCTACCTCGTCGCCGCACTCGGCTTCCTCGGCGCTCGCGCCATTCGCCGTGACATCACCCTGCTCGTCGACGGCGCCATCTTCGCCCTGGCGGGTTGGCTCGCGCTGTGGGTGCTGCTCGTGCAGCCCCAGCTCACCACGGGCGGCCTCTCGATCTGGGACTGGCTCCCGACGGTCCTGTACCCGCCGCTCGACCTCCTCGTCCTCGTCGTCGTGTGGCGCGTCGGGCGGGGCGACGTGCGGCGGACCGCACCGTGGTGGCTGCTGTTCCTGGCGTTCGCGATCATGTTCGTCGCCGACGTCCTGTACGCCGTGCTCGCGATGCCGGACGCCGGCGGGGTGAGCGACGCGCTCGTGCTCGGGTGGCTCATGACCTACGCGTGCATGGCCGCCGCGGCCGCTCATCCCGGCATGCGATTCCTCGTGGCCGACCCCGATCCGCTGGTACGCGGCACGGATCGGGTGCGGGTGGTCGGCGTCGGCCTCGCACTCGGCGCGCCACTCATCCTGGCCGTCGCCGCGCCGAGCCAGCTGCGCGAGGAGGCCGGTGTGGTCCTGCTCGCCGGAGCAGTCATCGTGGTCCTCTCGGTGGTGCGCTTCCTGACGGCCGCCGGGCGCGACCGGCGCGCCGAGGCCGCGCTCGCCTATCGCGCCACCCACGATCCGCTCACCGGCCTGGCCAATCGCTCGGCGCTCCTGGACCATCTGGATCGCGCGACCCGCCGCGCCGCGCGCCGCGGCGATTCGTGCGCCGTGGTGTTCGTCGATCTCGACGACTTCAAGATCGTCAACGACAGCCTCGGTCACGGAACCGGCGACGAGCTGCTCCAGGCGGTCGCCGGCCGCCTTCGCTCCTTCGCCCGGGGCGACGAGTGCGTTGCCCGGCTCGGCGGTGACGAGTTCGTCGTCGTGCTGGAGGGATTGTCCGGCACCGCCGCGGCGACCGGCGCGGCCCAGCGACTCGCGGGCATCTTCATCGAACCGTTCTCGCTGCGTGCCGGCGACTTCCACGTGAGCGCGAGCGTCGGCGTGGTGACCGACGCGGAACGCCGCGTGGGTGAGTCGGAAGCGCTGCTCCGCGACGCCGACCTCGCGATGTACGAGGCGAAGGGCGCGGATTCCCAGCGCATCGGGATCTACGAGAGCACGATGCACGAGCGGGCGATCGGCCGTCTCGAGCTGAAGAACGCACTGCGCCGCGCACTCACCAACGACGAGTTCCGCCTCGTCTACCAGCCGATCTTCGACACCGTGACGGGCGCCCCGATCGCGATGGAAGCGCTCGTCCGGTGGGAGCACGACGGTGTGACGGTCGAGCCGTTCGACTTCATCTCGGTCGCGGAGTCCTCCGGGGCGATCATCGACATCGGCGCGTGGGTGTTGCGTACCGCTGCGCGCGATCTTGCCGCACTGGACGACCAGGACCTCTGCGTCACCGTCAACGTCTCACCCCGCCAGCTCACCCGACCCGAGTTTGCCGGCGAGACCGTCGCCGCGGTGCGCGCGGTCGGGCTCGGTCCGGCGCGCGTGATCCTCGAGATCGTCGAGAGCGCGCTGGTGGAGCCGGACCCGACGGTCGACACCAACCTCGAAGCGCTCGGCGCGGCGGGATTCCCGATGGCCATCGACGACTTCGGAACCGGGTATTCGAGCCTCGCCTACGTGAAGCGCCTCGCCGTGGACTGGATCAAGGTCGATCGCATGTTCGTGCAGGACCTCGGCGACGACTCGAGCGACGAAGCGCTCGTCCGCGCGATCGTGCGCATGGCCGACGAGCTCGACCTCAAGGTGATCGCGGAGGGCGTGGAGACCGAGCAACAGCTCGAGGTGCTCACCGCCCTGGGCTGTCATGCGGTACAGGGGTTCCTGCTCGCCCGACCCCGGCCGATCGCCGAGACGCTCGACGCCCTCCGCGCCACAGGTGGAACGCTCCGATCAGGAGCGGGATCAGGCTGAAGAACGGGAGCAGCTCCGCGTCGTGGTCGCCTTCCGAGTTCGTCCGCGCCACGAGCCACCACATCGCGAGCATCACGGCGAGCACGACCACGCCCGCGATGAGCCAGCGGATGCCCGATCGCCGCTCCGCTTCCGGTGTCAGATGCTTCATCTCTCACCCCCCGACGAGTCCGTAGCAGGACTCTGCGGCACGTGGGACGCGTCGGGCCAGGGCAGGAGGTCCCGAGTCCGACCGTGCGGAGGTGTGCGTGTGGGGCGCCCCGAGCTGGGGCTAACTGCGGTTCGGTACGCTCCACTCCAGCAGTGCGCCGCCGCCGGGCCGATCGACGAGTCGGCAGTCGCCGCCCAGCCCGGCGGCTCGCTCGGCGAGGTTCCGGGTGCCGTTGCCCGGCACGACGTCGTCGAGGACGCCGTCGCCGTCGTCGAGCACGCGCAGCGACACGCTGTCATCGGTGCAGGCCACGACGACGCGAACCGACGAGGCGTGTGCGTGCCGAGCGACGTTCGAGAGGGCCTCGCGCAGCGTGGGGAGCAGCTCGCGCGCGATCGGAGCGCTGATCATCTCGATCAGACCCTCGAAGTGCACCTCGGGCTCGAAGCCCAGGGCCTGTCGCTCGTCGCCGACGATGCGCAGGATCTCGCTGCGCAGATCCGAGTCATCGACCCGCCGATGCAGACCGAAGATCACCGAGCGCAGCTCCCGGATCGTGTCGTCGAGATCGTCGGTGACCTTCTCGACCCGGGCGGTCAGCGCCGGATCCTGGAGGCGGGTCTGCACCCCTTGCAGCGTCATCCCGGCCGCGAACAGCCGTTGGATCGTGCGGTCGTGGAGATCGCGTGCGATGCGGTCGCGGTCCTCCGAGACCAGGAGATCCTGTTCGGCGCGCCGCAGCCGCTCGTCGGCCTGGAGCCGATCGCGGATGTCTCGCACGACCTGGATGTAGCGACGCGGCTTCCCGTCGCTGCCACGCCGCGCCTCCATGGTGATCTCGACCGGAACGTCCGTGCCGTCACGCCGCCGGTGGGCGGTCGTGAAGGTCCTCGCCGGTGGATCGGAGCGCAGCAAGTCCGCCAACAGGGCACGGAACGACGATTCGCTGAGCTCCGGCGCGATGTGGAGCATCGTCATGCCGAGCAGCTCGTCGCGCGGGTACCCGACCTGCGCGATCGCGCCCTGGTTGACGTAGGTGAATCGCAGCGTCTCCGCGTCGAAGATGAAGACGCCGTCGGTGATCGCGTCCAAGGTCTCGAACACGTCGGCAGTCCTGGCTTCGAGCTCGACGCGCTGGCTGATGTCTCGAACCGCCGCGACCACCCGCAACCCGTCTTCGGTCGTCATGGGACTGAGGCTGATCTCGACCGGGAAGTCGCTCCCGTCGGCATGTCGGCCGAACAGCCGCGCACCTGCCCCCATCGCCCGCGTCCGCGGCTCTGCGCGGTACCGGATGCGATGCGCACGGTGGACCTGCCGCAACGGCTCGGGCAGCAGCTCGTCGACCGAGCGACCCAGCAGGTCGGCCCGGTCGTACCCGAACAGCTCCTCGGTCTGGCGATTGACCAGCAGGATCTGGCCCGACTCGTCGGCCATGATGATCCCGTCCGGCGCGGCGTCCAACAGGGCCCACGCGCCGTCGTCGGACAATCCTGCGTCCGACAACGGCAGCAACGACTCGACGGAGCGTTGTCCCTTGCGCTCGGTCACGTGTGGACCATCGCCAGGCATCACCGGACCCTTCGTCCAACGCCGACAGGCCGCCAAGGAAGATAGGCCCGTCGCAGCCGTCCTGCCAGGCAGGTCGGGACACCCGGGCGGCGCGGTCAGGTCGGCAGCGTCCCGATCCTGCCGCGGGAGTCCATCGTCAGCGCGCAGCCGCGACCCCGGCAGTGCTCGAGGCGGCGCAGGACCCGACCCAGCGCGCCCTGGAGCAGGAACTGCGAGCGGTCCTGGGCGATGTTGTCCATCTCGGTGTGCTCCGGATCCGTGCGGTAGTCGTACAGCTCCGCGTAGCAGCAGCCGTGGTGGAAGACGAAGTACGAGTAGCGATCGCCGACCCGGACCCCGGTCACCACCCCCCACTGGGGCAGGTAGTGGAAGAAGGCACGGTCGGCGAAGCGCTGCGGCTGGGCCACCGCCGGCATGATGTCGACTCCGTCCGCGAGCCGGCGGGGCCGCGCGCCCGCCAGCCGGCTGATCGTCGGCGCGAGGTCGATGTTGCCCACGAGCGCCGGATTCGTGGCGCCGGCCGGGAATCCCGGGCCGCGCACGTACAGCGGGCCGGCATTGAGCGATTCGTAGTAGTGCACGCCCTTGCCCGAACGCAGCCGGTGCTCGCCCCGCATGAACCCGTTGTCGTTCAGCACCATCACGACGGTGTTGTCGAGCTCGTGCGTGCTGGTCAGCGCGGCGATCGCCGCGCCGACCAGGTCGTCCGCGGCCAGGTTCATCCGCAGACGTCGGACCACATGGGTGCGGTAGTAGTCGGGCCACGACATGCCGACCCGCTTCACCTCGTGCAACCACTCCTTGTCGGACATGTCCACCTCGTCGAACGACGCGGGACGCGGGTAGGTCGGCACCGCCGCCTTCGCGTACCGCGGTGCCACCTGTTGCGGAGCGTGCGGCACGGTAGGGGTGACGTAGACGAAGAAGGGCTTGCCCGACGAGCTGAACCGACGGATCGTCCGCTGCATGCGCCGGGACAGCACGTCGACCATGTAGTCCGACGGGCGCGACCCGTAGTGGACCTTCCGTCCGTCGTCGTTCAGCGTGTAGTCGTACTGGCCGCGGTTGGCATCGCAGACCTGTTGCCAGCGGTCCCATCCCCTCGGGATGTCGGACCGATCGACGCACGGGAACTCGTTCAGGTACTTGCCGATGAGCGAGGTTCGATAGCCCGCAGCCTGCAACCACGCCGCGAGCTGGTTGTCGTGCGCGAACTTCTTCGCGGAGAAGTTGTCCTTGACCCGGTTGTTGGTGTTGTACTGCCCCGAGAGGATCCCGGCCCGGGCCGGACAGCAGATCGGCGTGGAGTCGAAGTAGTTCGGGAACGTCGTGCCGCGCGCGGCGATCAGCTCCTGCAACTTCGGCATGAGCGCCATCTCACGGAACGTCGCGTCGTCGAGCACGATCATCACGACGTTCGGTCGCGTCGGGGTCGCCGGCCCGGGCGCGACGGCGGCCGACGTCGCGGGGACGAAGCCGATCGCGACCACGGCACACCAACCGGCGACGATCAACCTGCGCACGGGGTCCCTCCGCCGGACGAGAAGTGCGGAATCCTACGGTGTGGCGCTCCCGGCGCCGAGTCAGGTGGTCGGCGCGTGCAGCGCGGCCCCGACGATGCCGGCGTCGTTGTGGAGCGACGCCGGGACGATCTCGGTGCGGAGCTCGACGTGGGGCAGGAACTTCTCGGACTTCTTGCTCACTCCCCCGCCGACGATGATGAGATCGGGCCAGAGCAACCGCTCGACGAGCTCGAAGTAGTGCTGGAGGCGGCGCGCCCAGTGCTTCCACGAGAGGTCGTCGCGTTCCCGCACCGACTCGGCGGCCCAGCGCTCCGCCGAGTCTCCGCGCAGCGGCAGGTGACCGAGCTCGGTGTTGGCGACGAGCACGCCGTCCGCGAACACGGCGCTGCCGATGCCGGTCCCGAGCGTGATCACGACCACGACTCCCGACCGGTCCCTGCCCGCGCCGAACCGCATCTCGGCCAGACCGGCCGCATCCGCGTCGTTGACGACCGCGACCGGCCGTCCGAGGGCGTCGCTGAACCGGCCGGTGGCCTCGACGCCGATCCACGCCTCGTCGATGTTCGCCGCGGTCTGGACCACGCCACCGCGCACGACCGCCGGGAGGGTGATGCCGACGGGGCCCGGCGTGTCGAGCTGGGCGAGCAGGTCCGCGACCGCCTCGAGGACCCGGTCCGGGGTTGCGGGCGCGGGCGTCAGCACCCGGATCCTCGGGGCCGCGACCGCGCCCGCAACGAGGTCCCGGGGGGCGCCCTGGATGCCGGTGCCCCCGAGGTCGATCCCTATGACGGGGATCGACGTCGGATCCGTCTCGTCCACGTCGTCCTCCCGGCAGGAGGCTAACTGGATGCGGAGCGGACCCGGAGCATCTCGAGCCGCTCGCGAGAGGCCCGCTTGGGCCGTCCCGGGCTGACCCACGGGCGCAGCGCGCCCCACCACTGCCGTCAGGCGGCGCCGGCGCGCGGTTCGAGGACGACCACGGGCGTCTCGATCGCCCGCAGGCCGGCATAGCCGTCGAGGCCCTGATCGACCTCGGCCCAGCGTTTCCAGAGCCGATCCCGCTCCTCCCCCGCGGCGCGGCGCGCGTGCACCGCGCGCTCCTGCCCACCGGGCAGGCGGACGACGACATCAGGGTGCGCCTCCAGATTGAGCCACCACGACGGATGGCCCTCGTCCCATCCGTTCATCGCGAGCACGACGAGATTCGGGCCGTCCTCGATGTAGGCGACGATCACGCGGCGCGCCCGCCCGGACGTACGTCCGACGGTCGTGAGACGCAGCGCACCCCAGCCGCGTTTGCTCGACGGGGTCCACAAGAACCGTCCACCACTCATCACGTTCAGCGCTCGATGCACGCGCCAGAACGCATGCTTGAACCACGCCGGCGGGAGCCTCGGTGGCGACGTGCCCCCGGTGCCGGTCACCTCGACGGACTCCGCTGCTTCGGCCGGCCGGTGCTGCACGCGCTTCGTCCTCCTGCTCGGCGCCCGATCACCCGGGTCTCCGGGTCTGCCTGCATCGTGCGCGCCCCGATCTCGCCACAGTAGGGGCGAAGGTCCGTGCGCGCGTTCCCTAGGGGACTGCCCCTATACCCAGTTCGGGTCCCCGAGCGTGACGCCCTTGAGGCGACGGAGGTAGTCGCCGCGATCGAGCGGATTGTGGTCCGTCCGCGGGCGCGACGGCGGTGGCCCGGTCACCGGGCGGTAGCCCCGAAACGTCGACTCGAGCACGCCTTCGCCGCGCGTGAGGTCCGGCAACCGCGATTGCAGGTCGTGGAGTCGGGCCGCGCGGAGCTCACCAGCGAGCGTGCACACGTGTCCGCGGACGTCGGGCGAGCCCGGCAGCGCCTGTACGTCGACGAGGGTCGCCATGACCGGCCCGAGCACGTCCGCTGGGAATTCGAGGCCGATCTCGAGCACCGGCTCGCACACCGTGGTGCCCGCCCGCGCGAGTGCCTCCATCACGACGAGCGGGGTGAGGAGCCGGAAGTCGGAGAGGGTGGTCCCCGGCCACTTGCGCGGCGGCGCCTGGTAGTCGGAATCGGTCATGGTCACCGCGCAGTCGGTCAGCGCCCAGCCGTGCAGACCCTGCGCCAGCGATTCCCGGACCGCGCGGTCCATCGCGTCGCGGAACGCGTCGACGGTCCCGAACACGTGCATCGGGATGGACCCGACCTTGACGTCGAGCGCGAACGTCACGCCGGATGCGGGCGGCAAGGGTGCGATCGTCAGCCCCACCGTTGCGAGGAATGGCCGGTCGGGCGAGCGATGGCGCGGGATCGTCTCGATCGCGGACGCCGTGCCCCGGGGGCGTTCGATGCAGATCGGCGTGACCGATCGGAACGTGACGTCGATGTCGTGCTCGGCTGCGAGCGTCTGTGCGACGATCTCGCGCTGCACCTCGCCGTAGAGCGACAGGAACAGCTCCCCGCGCGCGTCGTCCTGGCGCAGGTTGATCAGCGGGTCCTGCTCGGCCAGGTCGGTGAGGGCCGCGAAGAGCGCGGCCTTGTCGCGCCGATCCTGCGCCACGACCGCCGTCTCGAGCGTGGGCGGCGGGAACGCGTGGCGGGGCGCGGCGCTTCCGGCACCACCGAAGCGGTCCCCGATCCGGGCGCCCGTGAGGCCGCGGACCTCGGCGATCTCACCGGCCACGGTCGAGCGGCGCGGGCTCGTGGTGCCGTGTTCGAAGACCCGGATCGCGGTGACGCGATCCGGGTCGGACTCGTCGTCACGGAGCTGGATCCGATCGCGCGCCGTCAACGTCCCTGCGAACATCCGGACGAGCGCGAGCTTCTCGCCGCTCGGTCCGCGCCGGATCTTGAAGATCGCGCCGGATACCGGCCCCGCTGCGTCGCCCACTGCCGGCGGGAGCAGGCCGACGACGCCACTGACGAGCTGGTCGACACCGGCGCCGGTCATCGCCGAGCCGAAGTAGACCGGGTGCACCAGCCGCGCCGCGGTTTGTGCCGCGAGGGCCGCGTCCAGGCGGTCGTCAGTGGTGTGCTCGTCGTCGAGGTAGCGACGCAGGATCTCGTCGTCGTCGACCGCGAGCGCTTCGACGATGCCGGCGTCGTGGAGCGCGCACGGAACGACATCCGCGCTGCGGGTGCCGACATCACGGGGCCGGTTCATCACGGCCGCGTTCGCGCCGAGCCGATCTCGGATCGCCGCGAGCACCCGCTGGTCGTCCGCACCGTTGCGGTCGATCTTGTTGACGAAGATGACGGTCGGTATCCCGAGTCGGCGCAGGGCGCGGTGGAGCACGAGCGTCTGCGACTGGACGCCCTCGACGGCCGAGACGACGAGCACCGCGCCGTCGAGCACGTCCAGCACCCGCTCGACCTCGGCGATGAAGTCCGGATGTCCGGGCGTGTCGATCAGGTTGACGGTCACGCCATCGACGGTGAAGGACACCACGGCCGACTTGATCGTGATCCCGCGCTGCTGTTCCAGCGCCAGGGAGTCGGTCTGCGTCGTGCCGTGATCGACGCGACCGATCTCGTCGATCACGCCGGCCGAGTAGAGCAGCCGCTCAGTGAGGGTGGTCTTACCGGCGTCTACATGCGCCAGGATTCCCAAGTTCAACGTCGCCACGTCGCGTCACGTCTCCCATGAAGGCATCAGGTCCCAGATGGATGAGCAGTGACGATCGACGCATGGCGGTCTCCCTCGGGTCGGTGACGGCGCGAGCAGAGCACATCGGCGCCCTCGGAGCCACCGAGTTTCGACGCGGGACCCGGCCGGCACGCCGCACCGAGCGCAGGCGGGAGGACCTCGCGTCCACGTTCCGACGTGGCGGTGCTCGCTTCGTCAGTCCGGTCGCGCCACGGCGTCGGCGGTGACCTCCATGTGGCCGAGATGCTGGAAGAGCTCTTCGAGCACGTGGACCACCAGCGCACCGTCGGACCGATCCGTCCCGGGCATGAACTCCCGGAACGGGTGCTCGACCGCAGTCGGGCCCCTGGCGAATTCGTCGACGAGCGCGTCGGTTCGGGCGATCGCGTCGTGGATGCGAGCTCGGAGCTCTGCCACCGACGCCTCGGCCGCGAACTCGGCATCTCGATCGCGCTCGCTCTCGCGCCCGAGCCCCGGCATCGCGAACCACGACGGTGCGAGCTCGCAGCAGTGCACGATCAAGCCGGCCACGGAGTTGGTACCCCAGCCGGCGGGCCGTTCGTTGACGGTGACGTCGTCGAGGCGTTCCAGCACCCGTTCCATGCCTGCGAACGCGTGACGGACGTAGACGTGGACGGTCTCGGCATTCAGATCCATGGTGCGGTCGGTCCTCTCGGTGTTCGTGACGTTCCCGGCTCGGGTCGTGCGCCGCTGCATCATCGTCCGCGACGGGGGTCGACCGCGTCGGAGCACGTCCACCGGGCTCTTGGTGACATCATCTGTGCATCGCCGAGCGGAGGGAGCGCCGTGTTCCGCAGCCCCGACCACATCACCTTTGCCGTCACCGACGCCGAGGCGGCGGTCGAGTTCTTCGAGCTCCTCGGCTTCCGGAAGGGTCACGTGGCAACGATCGACGGCGGCGAGCCCGCTCGATTCATGGGCATGCCCGACATGAAGGCCCAGCACATCACACTCGACCTCGAGGGCGCCGACACCAGCTTCCAGATCCAGCTGCTCCGATTCGATCCGGCGCCGGACGCGGCCACCGCGGCACGCGCGACTCGACTGCAGCGACTCGGCTTCAACCACCTCGCGTTGCGCGTCGACGACATCCACGCCGCCACGGCCCACCTCGAAGCCCACGGAGTCAAGATGCTGAACGACGAGATGGACTACATCAGCCGGCGCCTGCGCTTCTTCGAGGGCCCGGAGAACATCACCCTCGAGCTCGTCGAATGGGTCGACGCCGGCGAGCCGTGAGCGCCGGACGCCGCCGGAGGGGATCCACCGGCACGGACCGCCCCGGAAACAGCGCGGTCGCGGCGTGACGTACCTCCTAGGTTGCTCGCCTCGTGATCTCCGAACGCAGCCTCCACATCCGACCCGAAGCGCCCGGCGACGTCGAGGCGATCGATCGAGTCGTCGGCGCGGCGTTTCTCGCCGAGTTCGGTTCGACGAAGCCCTCGACCGGGCGACCACTGCTGGCTGGCACTTCGTCGTCCTCCTCGGACACGAGCACTACTACCCACGCTTCGGCTTCGAACCCGCGCGACGGCACGGCCTGACCGGCGACTACGGCG
>CAZXCB010000040.1:0-19270 GCA_964639075.1 uncultured Bifidobacteriaceae bacterium
CGCTTCGCCCGTTCGACGATGCGCGCCGCCGCGGCGGTGCCGGTCACTCTCAAATGTTGGCGCTCAACGCCGAGAAGTGCAGGTAGCCGTTGCGGTCCGTGGCCGTGTTCTCCCACACGTGCTTGATCTGGCGGTACTCGTTGTAGCCGTAGTCGCCGAGCTCGCGCCCGATCCCCGACTGCTTGTACCCACCGAACGGCTGCGTCGGCGTGATCATGTGGTAGTCGTTGATCCAGACGGTGCCGGTGCGCATCTCCGCCGCGACCGAGTTCGCCCGGGCCGAGTCCTTCGACCACACGCCGCCGCCGAGCCCGTAGATCGAGTCGTTCGCGATCTTGATCGCCTCGTCGTCGGAGTCGAACGGGATCACGCACAACACCGGGCCGAAGATCTCCTCCTGGGCGATCTTCATCGAGTTGTCGGCCTCGAAGATCGTCGGGGTGAAGAACGCGCTCGGGTCGAGCCCGGCCGCCAGGTCCGTCGGCTTCGAGCCACCGCACAGCAGCTTGGCGCCCTCGTCGAGGCCGAGCTTCACGTAGCGCTCGGTGGTATCGACCTGGCTCGGCGCGACCAGCGGACCGAGGTCGGTGCCCATGTCCATGTTGTCGCCGATGACGATCTTGCCGGCGCGCTCGACGAGCATGCCGACGAACTCGTCGTAGATCTTGCGCGAGACGAGCGCACGTGTCCCCGACTCGCACACCTGACCGTTGTGGAAGAACGTCCCCCACAGCACACCGGCGGCGGCGAGGTCGAGGTCGGCGTCGTCGAGCACGATGTTCGCCGACTTGCCACCGAGCTCGAGCGTCACCTTCTTCACGGTGCCGGACGCGAGCTGCATGATGCGCCGCCCGACCTCGGTCGACCCGGTGAACGCGACCTTGTCGACGAGCGGGTGCTGCGCGAGCTCCTCGCCGGCGCTGCCACCCGGACCCGTGACCAGGTTGACGACGCCGGCCGGGATGCCGGCTTCCTCGACCGCCTTCACCATCTCGACCGCGCTGAGCGACGTGAAGCTCGCCGGCTTCAGCACCGCACAGTTGCCGGCCGCGATCGCGGGCGCGATCTTCCAACCGGCCATGAGGAACGGGAAGTTCCACGGCACGATGCCGCTGCACACACCGAAGGGCTCACGCCGCAACGACATCTTGGCGGGCGGGAACGGGCTCTCGCCCCGCTCGATCACGTCGGCCTCGTTCTCCGCGCAGTCGGCGAAGGTCTGGAACGTGGAGACGGCACCCGGGACGTCGGCGAACATCGCCTTCTTGATCGTGCCACCGCCGTCACGAGCCTCGATCTCGGCGATCTCCGCGCTCCGACCGTTGATGATCTCGGCCACCGCGCGCAGCTTCTCGGCGCGCTCCTTCCCCGACATCCGCGGCCAGGGCCCGTCGTCGAACGCCCGGCGCGCGGCCTCGACCGCACGCTGCGCGTCCTCGCGGCCCGCCTTGGCGACGTCGGCGATCTTCTCGCCCGTCGACGGTGCGAACGTGGGAAAGGTCTCGCCCGATTTCGCGTCGACCCAGGCACCGTCGATGAACAGCTGCGTGTCGCCCATAGCGACTCCTCCTCCGAGAGATCCGTCGGCGGTCAGGCTAGGTGCGGCCTGGCGCGAGGGTCCACCCCCGCAGGCCTCCGATCGAGGCCCCTCGCCGGGAGCCGGGTGTCAATCGCCGGTGACGCCGAAGAGCGCGCCGAGCGTGACGATCGTCGCCTGCTCGTCCGGGTTCACGGTCTTGGCCGCCTCCGCGACCGCCGCCGCGATCGCCATGAACCACGCGCCGACCTGCGCGGCCTCGTCGGCCGGGAGCTTCTTCAGCGCGGCCGCGGCAGGCTCGAGGTCGCGCAGCACACCCTCGATGGCGGCCTGTGGGGTCGGCCCGCGGTGCTCCTTCATCTCCGCGCGTGCTTCCTTCGAGTTCGCCTCGGCGACGATCTGGCCGATCAGCTCGTTCGCCGAACCGCGCTCGCCCGGGTTCGCGATGACCCGGGCGCTCGCACTCGCCTCCTTGACCATCGAGATCGGTCCGTGCTCGCCGGCGAAGAACACGGCGGTGGTCACGAGCAGCGGCGCGTCGGTGATCGCATGCCACTCGGCGTCGGTGAAGACGGACTTGTCGGTCATCGGAACCCTCCAGGCGCGTTAGGTCGTCCATACGGACTCGATCACCCGTCGGTGCGGTAGAGCTCGTCGAAGTGGTGGTACTCCGGTTCGCCGTCGATCAGCGCGCGCAGGCGGGCAGCCCACTCGCGCGTCTTGGGCCGCTCGTTGTTGCGGGCGGCCTCGTCCGCTGCGGACACGTCGGGATCGACGATGCCGAAGTCGGCGATGATCACGTACTGGCCCATCTCCTCGCGGTCGGCCAGGATGCGGGTGCCCATGTAGCCCATGATGTCGCTCGTCGCCTGGTCTCGGTCCCACTCGGCGAGCAGCTCGACGATCGCTGCCGGGTCCTCGCAGCGCACCGTGATGGTCTGGCTGAAGTTGCGGTTCACGTGGCGTCCCCCCGACGTTGTGCGACGACTCGCCGCTGGATCTCGGACATGCCGTCCAGATCGAACAGGCCCGCAGAGCCGCCCTCGATCGCGCCGGCCGACTTCGGTGGCATCCCGAGCAGCTCACGGACCTCGCCGACCGGCCGCGGCGCCAGCTCCGAGTAGTCGACCTCGAACAGGTCGACGCCATAGCAGTCGCACACGACCTTGCCGCGCCGGATCGCGTCGGCGATCCGCTGGTGCATGCCGGGGGCTCGGATGTTGCGTTCCCGCACGTCGCGGTCGAAGAAGCCCGCAGTCGAGATGTATCCCGTCTCGAACAGTCCAATCACCGTCGCCAGCCACGCGAAGCCCTTCGGGTCCGGGTCGGCCCGGCCGATGAGCCCGAAGACCTCGAGCTCGCCCTTGAGGTTCGTGCCGTAGTCGGCGAGCACGTGCACGAAGTCGTGCTGCGCGAGGTAGGCGGGCGCGCCCCCCGGAGTGCCGGGAAGGCCGAAGCCCCGGCCGTCGTACATCTCCCAGACCCCCCGACCGAGCGTCTCCGGCGGCAGCTCCGCGAACGCCGCCCAACGCGCCGCGAGCTCCGGATCGACCTCGGCGGGCTGGAACGCGCCCGGCGTCGCCGCCACTCGCGCCCGCGGTGCCGTCGGTGCATCGTCGCCGGCGGATTCACGGACGTGCTCGACGAAGCCGCTGCGCTGCAGGTCCATCCACGCGAGCCCGTAGGCGCCCTGGGCGTACCGCCGCGCGACGCGCACGAAGTCGTCGGTCACGCCGAGCGCCTCGGCGTACTTCGCGACACGGTGTGCCACGACGACCGGGATCGGCCGCAGCACCAGCTCACCGAGCACCATGTGATGGACGATCCGTCGGCAGTAGCCGGGCTCGCGCCCGGCGAGCCCGGCAGCGAGCTCGTCCGGTCCGAGAGGTTCGAGCGATCGGTAGTCGACGGAATGGCCGGTGAGCGCGCTCGCGATCGCCTCGAGGAGGTCCGCCTGCACGTCGGTGAGGCCGGTCTCGGGCGCCACCGCGGTCGCGATCCCGCGGGCGACGACCGTCACCTCCTCGAGGTCGTGCTCTTCACCGATGCCGGGACCGGAATCCATGGGCCGAGCTTGTCACCCGGCGCCGCCCGCGCGCACGACGCGAGCGGCGGCGGGCTCGCCGATCGCCGCGCCCACGTCTGCCGGCCGGGCCGGTCAGGGTTCGTAGTTGCCGTACCGGATCGGGGTCCGGAACCGGCGCACGTGCGGATGCTGCTGCGAGGCGGCCCCCCGGGCACGGTTGCCCATCCCCGCGATCATCTCGCCGATCGCGTGTGCGTGGTGCGGACTGTCGAGCTCGCGGATCTCCGGGCCGAACTCGACGATGCTCGGCTCGTCCCGGTCGCCGTAGTCGCCGAACACCGGATAGATGGCGGCGCCGGCACGCACCGCGTCGTAGAGGTCGTCGCGGGTGCCGGTGGCGAACGGCTCCATCACCACGAACCCGTGCGCGTCCTTCGCGTCACGCGATCCGCTGCCGGCCTCGATGACGATGTGGCCGTGGTCCGACGTCATGAGATTCATGAACTCCGAGCGCGTCCGCGCGTTCTGGCGTCGCCGGAAGGCCTTGACCCGACGGTTGAGGTCCTCGTCGGTGATGTCGCCCTCGTTCACCGCCTCCCCGCCGCTCACGGGGAACGTCTTCAACACGTTCGCAGCCTTGCGCAGGACGTCGTCGATCACGTTCAACCCCATGACCTCGAGGTACCCCAACAGGCGGCCGATCATCAGCGTGGTCCGGGTGTCGAGGCGGTCGAGACCTCGCTGCTGCGCAGCCCGGGTCAGGTACCCGAGGTTGAAACCGACGTCCTGGAACTCCAGGTGCGAGCCGACGAAGATGAACGACTGCCCGTCCACGAGCCGCTCGAAGAGCTTCTCGCGCTCGGTGAACTCGACGAAGGCCTCGACGTTCGCCGACGCGTGATCGCCGTGCAGGATCTCGAGCAGCGCCAGCGCGCCCTCGGTCTCGGCGGACGACATCGGGCTCGACCGGAGGAACGCCTGGTCGTGGTTGATCGCGTCCTTGCGCGGCGTCGCCGCGATCGCCTCGCGCGAGATGGGCTCGAAGATGCTCTCGAACTCGACGCCACCCACCCGCTGGGCCGATTCGTACAGCACCCGGTCCAGCTGGCGGTGGACGCCGAACATCTCGTGGAGCTGATCCGCCGCGGCGTGGAGCAGCCCGCCGTCGGGCCGCGGCGGACCGTGGAACGGGCGCTGGTCATCGGTCGTCATGCCGGCCCAGTCTCGCGTCCCGAAGCGCCGGATCCCGACCACCACACCCGGACCGTCGTCCGCCTGGCAGGCTGGCGCGATGGCCTATGAATGCTTCGACGTCGAGATCGCCGATCGCGTCGCCCACCTGCGCATGATCCGTCCCGAGCGGAGCAACTCGATGATCCCGTCGTTCTGGCGCGAGCTGCCCGAGATCGTCGACGGGCTCTCCGCCGCGGGCCGGGTACGGGCGGTCGTGCTGTCGGCCGTGGGCAGGCACTTCTGCTCCGGGATGGACCTCACGGTCTTCGCGGGCAACGACACGCTGGGAAACGAGGGCGGCCCGGCCGGCCACCGCAGCCGCCGCAACGAGGCGTTCCGCAGCACGGCCCTGAAGCTCCAGGACACGTTCACCGCACTGGAGCGGGCGCGGATGCCCGTGCTGTGCGCCATCCAGGGCGCGTGCGTCGGTGGTGGTGTCGACCTCGTGTCCGCGGCCGACCTGCGCTACGCGACCCGCAGCGCCTTCTTCTCGATCGCCGAGATCAACATCGGGATGACCGCGGACGTCGGAACCCTGCAGCGGATGCCGAAGCTCGTCCCGGAAGGCATCGTCCGGGAGCTCGCGTACACCGGCCGCCGGTGGAGCGCTTCGGAGGCGCATGCGGCCGGCTTCGTCAACGCCGTCTTCGAGGACCACGACAGCCTGGTCGCCGGCGTGATGGAGGTGGCCGCGGAGATCGCGACGAAGTCGCCGATGGCGGTGTGGGGCACGAAGCAGACCATGCACTTCACCCGCGACCATCGGGTCGCCGACGGTCTGGAGCACATCGCGAACTGGAACGCGGCGATGTTCGACACCGACGACATGAGCGAGGCCTTCCGCGCCAGGACCGAGCAGCGAGCCGCCGAGTTCCCCGACCTCCGGCCGCTCAGCGACGGGCTCTAGGCGACTGCCCACCGTGGAGGAGCTCAGAGCGGCGCACGTCGCGCGCGCTTGTCGATCGCGACAACGACGCTCGCCACAGCCGCGAGCGCGAAGATCCGCGCCCAGACCTCGACGCCGATGGGTGCCGTCTGGAACGCGTCGTTCATGACCGGCAGGTACGTGATCGCGAGCTGGCCGATCGCCTGCACGACGACACCGCCGATGACCCAGCGGTTCGACAGGATGCCGATGCGCCAGGGCGACCGGGTGAACGACCGGCAGCTGAACAGGTAGAAGGCCTCGACGACCACGAACAGGTTGAGGGCGGCGGTACGGGCCTCGGCGATGGACGCGCCGGCGCCCGTCTCCCATTCGTAGAGCCACCAGGTGCCACCGACCAGCAACGCGGACACGAGCAGGATTCGGACGACGAGCGCGCCGGTGAGGAGCGGCTTCGTGGGATCGCGTGGCGGTCGCTGCATGATGCCCTCCTCCTTGGGTTCGAAGGCGAGCATCAGGCCGAGCACGACGGCGGTCGTCATGTTGATCCACAGGATCTGGATCGGCAGGATCGGCAACGCGGCGCCGAACACGATCGCCACCAGGATGACGAGGCCTTCCCCCATGTTCGTCGGGAGGGTCCACACGATGAACTTGGTCAGGTTGTCGAAGACACCGCGGCCTTCCTCGACGGCAGCCTCGATGGTGGCGAAGTCGTCGTCGGTGAGCACCATGTCGGCCGCTTCCTTGGCGACTTCCGTGCCGCCGCGCCCCATCGCGATCCCGATGTCGGCTTGTTGGAGGGCGGGAGCGTCGTTGACGCCGTCGCCGGTCATGGCGACGACGTGGTGACGGGTCTGGAGGCCCTCCACGAGGCGGAGCTTCTGTTCCGGGGAGACGCGGGCGAACACCGTCGCCCGATCGACGGCGGGCGGATACTCCTCGGACGACAGTCCGGCGAGTTGCGCTCCGGTGAGCACGTCGCCGTCTCGGCGCTCGTGCAGCAGTCCGAGCTGAGTCGCGATGGCGGTTGCCGTCGCAGCATGGTCTCCGGTGATCATCTTCACGTCGATCCCCGCGGTGCGACACGACCGAATCGACGCGGCGGCCGCCGGTCGAGGCGGATCGAGCATCGCCTGCAACCCGGTGAAGACGAGCGTGCCCCCGAGCAACCCGTCACCGAAGGCAGCACCGTCGTCGACGTCACCCGTCGCCGTGGCGATCACTCGCATCCCTTCCTGAGCGAGCAGGTCGGCCGCGCGCATCGCCGCGTCGCGGTCGAGCGCTCGGTAGGAGCCGTCGCCCGCCATCTCGGACTCGCAGAGCTCGAGCACCCGCTCGACCGCGCCCTTCACGAACACGGTTCGCGAACCACCGGGCTCGTCGCCGTGCAGCGTGGCCATGTACTGGCGGTCCGAGCTGAACGCGATCACCGCCACCCGCGGGAAGGACACGACGACGTCCGCACGGTGCACACCGGCCTTGGCCGCGGCGACCAGCATCGCTCCTTCTGTCGGATCACCGACGACCGCCCATCTCCCGTCGATGCTGCTCAGCCGCGCGTCAGTGCACGCGGCACCCGCGAGCAACGTCCAACGCAGCGCGTCGCTGGCCGCCACGGCGACGGGCCGGCCCTCCTCGTCGTACAGGCCACCGTCGGGCGCAGAGCCGGACCCAGTCGTCGCGAACTGGGCATCCGGGGTCCACACGGTCCGCACCGTCATCTGGTTCTCGGTCAGCGTTCCCGTCTTGTCCGAACACACCACCGTCGTGCTCCCGAGCGTCTCGACCGCGGGGAGCCGGCGGACGACCGCCCGACGGCGAGCCATGCGACCCACGCCGATCGCGAGCGTGATGGTCACTGCGGCCGGCAAGCCCTCCGGGATCGCGCCGACCGCCAACGCGACCGCCGCGGTGAACATCTCCGACGCTGCCTCGCCCCGAATCACGCCGACCACGAACGTGACCCCGGCGAGGGCGAGGATCGCAATCGTCAGCACCTTGCTGAACCACGTCAGCTTGCGCGTCAACGGTGTCGCCAGCGCGTCCGCGGAACCCACGAGGCGGTGGATCTCGCCGAGCTCGGTCTCGGCACCGGTCGCGACCGCCACCCCCACACCGGCGCCGTGAGTCACGAGCGTCCCCGAGTAGACCATGTTCCGACGATCAGCGACCGGCGTCGACGCCGGCAGCACCACCTCGTCCTTCGCCACCGGGACCGACTCGCCGGTCAGGGCCGACTCGTCCACCTGCAGCTCGTTCTCCTCGACCAGGCGCAGGTCGGCCGGCACCTTGTCACCCGCCTCGATGAGCACCACGTCTCCCGGTACCAGCTGCTCCGACGGCAGCGGCTGCTGGTGCCCGTCGCGTCGGACCGTGGCGTGAGTGAGCACCATCGCCCTCAACGCGTCCAGCGCGGCCTGCGCCTTCGATTCCTGCACGTAGCCGACGGCCGCGTTGATCAACACCACCGCGAAGATGACCGCGGAGTCGACCATCTCACCCAGCGCCAGCGTCACCGCCCCGGCGGCGAGGAGGACGTAGACGAGCGGGTTGTCGAACTGGCGGGCGGCCCGAGCCAGCGGACCAGCGGTCCGAGCCTCGGGCAACGCGTTCGGACCGAACCGTGCCAACCGGCGCTCGGCCTCGTCGTCGCTCAACCCGCGCTCCAAGTCGGATTCGAGCAGGAGGACCACCTCATGGGTGGCGAGACCGTGATGCGCATTGTCCTGGCCGACGCCGGCGGCACCGTTCATCTGATCAGTCGAATCGATCCGACCCGCAGTCACAAGGGCCTCCGTCCCCCGAGGATGTCGGTGTCGGCGGGTGTGGGGTCACCGCCGACACCGACGAACGGTCGGGCCACGCCACCACCGGAGTCGAGGACCCGACACGGAGGACGGAGCGCGCGCGGCGCCACGAGATCGGAGTCGTTGGGACGGGAAGGGCGCACGGGAGAACTCCAGCGGACGTCGTCGTCGCCGAAGGTCTCTCCACCCGGACGGGCCGATCCCACCGGGCCCGATCGGTCGGGCCGTGCTGACGGCGGAAACGCACTCCCGCGCGGCGGCGCGGGAACGGGGTACTCCCCTTCTGCGCGGGCAACCTACGGGAGCGGACTGCCGAAGTCAACGCGCCGACCGCGGGCGCACGCGGCACGTGACGCGACGCCGTTGGGAGTTGTGCGCGCCGACAGGCGTCTCGGTCAGGCCGCCGGGAAGATCTCGTCGACGACCACGTCGGCCAGCGCGACCGCGACGTCCTCGGCCAGATCCTTGACGGCGCGGTGAGCTGCACCGCTCCTCCACCACCGGACGACGACCGCGACGATCACCGCGCCCACCACGAGCGTGACCGCGGCGAGGACGACGCGTCGGTGCCATCGGGGCGACGGACGTTCGGGCTCGATGGGTTCCACGGCGGTGAGGCTACCGACGCACGAGATCCCGTGTCGCCGCCGTCACGGCTGGTGCCCGACGTGCCGTCCGTGAAATTCTTCGAGATCGGGTGTCGATTCAGGCGTCGGCATTCGTCGAGGTGATGGACGGCACCGCGGACGCGGTGCCCATCACAGACAGGAGCACCACGATGCCGCAGTACCTGTTGTCCGTCTGGCACGACGAGGAGTACGACCTCGACTTCTCGACCCCCGAGGCCCAGCGCCGCGTCGCCCAGGTCGGCGCCTTCAACGACGCGCTCCGAGCCGAGCAGGGCTGGGTGTTCGCCGCCGGGCTCCATCCGGCCTCGTCGGCCACGGTGATCCGCTCGGCCGGCGGCACCGCGTCGATGACCGACGGCCCCTACGCCGAGACCAAGGAGCAGATGGGCGGCTTCTGGGTCATCGAGGCCGCCGACCTCGACGCGGCGCTCGAGTGGGCGCGCCAGGCCGCCGCCGCGTGCGAGGGACCCGTCGAGCTCCGCCCGATGCAAGGGTGACCGAGACCCTCGACGCCGTCTTCCGTCGCGAAGCCGGCCGTTGCACCGCCACGCTGATCCGCGTCCTCGGCGACGTCGACCTCGCCGAGGACGCGGTGGCGGAGGCGTTCGCGATCGCGGCCGAGCGATGGCCCGACCACGGCGTGCCTCCGAACCCGGGAGGCTGGATCACCACCACCGCCCGCAACCGCGCGATCGATCGGCTGCGACGCGAGGCGACCCGCGGGGACCGCCATCTCGCCGCCCACCGACTCCACACCGACGCCATGGAACCCGACGACCGTCCCGAGCTCGCCGACCTCGAATCGTTCGTCGACGTCGTGCCGGACGACCAGCTCCGTCTCATGGTGCTGTGCTGCCACCCGGCGCTCGCCGTCGACGCCCAGGTCGCGCTCACGCTCCGCCTCCTCGGCGGGCTCGAGACGGCCGAGATCGCGCGCGCCTTCCTCGTTCCCGAGGCGACCATGGCGCAGCGGATCGTGCGGGCCAAGCGCAAGCTCCGCGACAACCACGCCCCCTACCGGATCCCGCGGACCGCCGAGCTCCCCGATCGGCTGCATGCCGTGCTGACGGCGATCTCACTGATCTTCACCGAAGGGCACACCGCGACCTCGGGCGACGCCCTCGTACGCGTCGAGCTCTCGGGCGAGGCGATCCGGCTCGGCCGGGTGCTCGCGGACCTGGCACCCGACGAGCCCGAAGTCGTCGGGCTCCTCGCGTTGATGCTGCTGACCGAGGCGCGTCGCCGCGCCCGCACCGACGCGGACGGATCGATGGTGCGCCTCGCCGATCAGGACCGCAGGCAGTGGGATCGGCGCCTGATCGAGGAGGGACACGCGCTGGTGCGGGCGTGCCTGCGCCGGAACCACCCCGGCCCGTTCCAGATCCAGGCGGCGATCGCCGCCGTCCATGCCGACGCACCCACCGCCGACGCCACCGACTGGTCGCAGATCGTCGCGCTCTACGACCAGCTCCACGCGTTCCGCCCGGACCCGGTCGTCGCCCTCAACCGGGCAATCGCGATCGCCGAGCTCGACGGCCCGGACGCGGGACTCCACGCCCTCGGTGCGGTCGACGCGACCCCGCTCGACGACTACCAGCCGTACCACGCCGCACGCGCCGACCTCCTCGCGCGGGCCGGCAACCGCGCGGAGGCGGTCGAGGCCTACGACCGCGCGATCAGGCTCACGCCCAACCCGATCGAGCGAGCCTTCCTCGTCCGCCAACGAGCCGGCGTCCAGGCGTCTCGACCGGCGGGATGAGCGCGACGCGGCGAGCGTCGGCTCCGCCGCGCGAATCCGAGGTTCATCGCGTCGGGCAGCTCAGGCTTCTCGGAGGTGTGCTCTGGCGATGGTCGCCTGCATCTCGAGAGTCTTCCGATCGGGCGGCGCCGCCGCAATGTCGTCGGGCCAGGTCTCGACGATCTCGCTGGCCCAGTCGGACCAACGCTCGACCATGAGATGGAAATCGACCAGGAACTGGCCGACGAGAAGGAGCCACGGGAGGCGTTCGGGGAACGGACCCGTCCCGTCGAGATAGGCCTGTGGAACGCCGGCGCCGGCGGCGAGCCGCTGGTCGCTCCATTCGTGCACGCCGGCGAGCGTTGCGAGCAGGTCGGCCTTCGTCGCGTGCTCTGCGAAGAACACCTTGATCAGCTGCTCGAACTCGAGGACGGGGCCCGCGCCCGGCGTCGGCACCCATTCCGCGAGGGCGCGCCGGCCCTTCGCGGTGATGGCGTACACGGTGCGACGGCGCTTCCCGACCATCTCCGACGACGCCCGCGCGAGGCCGTGCGCGACGAGCTTCTTGGGCTCCTCGTAGATCTTGCTCTCGGCCCGAGGCCAGAACCGCCCGAGCGCGCGGTCCATCTGCTGGGCGAGCTCGTACGTCGTCCACGGCTTGACGGCGAGCAGCCCGAGGATCGCGTACGAGGTCGAGGTCAGCGCGGGTGCCACTTGACATCCTCCCTTTGGGGGTATAGAGTTACCCCCAATGGGAGCATATCCGAGGGGGAGCATCATGACCGGGCCGTTCGACCCAGTGCAGGCGATCCACAACGCCTTCCGACACGACATGGAGCTCATCGACGCGGCGGCGCTCGAGTCGGCCCGGGGAGGGCCCGGCTTGGATGCCACGATCGAGCGTTTCCGGTTCTTCAACGAGGTGCTGGAATGGCACGCGCAGGGAGAGGACGCCGTGATCTCCCCACTCCTGGAGTCGGTCGCGCCCGACGTCTACGAGACCTACGAGCAGGATCACCGAGCGCTCGACACCGCGTTCGGCTCTCTGAACCAGGCCGTCTCGCTACGCGATCCCCTGGAGACCGCGCGGGCAACGAAGGTCTTCAAGTTCCATCTCGATCTTCACCTCGACAAGGAGGACTCGCACATGTACCGCCTCCTCGACGAGCGCGTCCCGCTCTCCGACCAGGGCCAGGCCGTCGGGCTGATGGCGTCCCATGCTCCGCCGGATCGGTTCCCCGAGGTGGTCGCCTGGATGTTCCCCCTCATCGGCCACGACGACCGCGTGAAGATGGCCCGTTCCTGGCAGAAGGGGATGCCGCCCGAAGGTTTCGCGATGGCCGCCACACTCATCGAGCAGGTGGTCGGTGACGATTGGTCCGAGCTCGCCCGAGACATTCCGGAGCTCGTTCCCGCGAACTGAACCCGATCGAGGAGGCCGCGTTCGAATGGAGATCACGATGGACACCCAGCCGCAGCTGATCGCCGACCCGTCCAACGCGGGCCAGGTCGGGGCATGGGACGGCAACGAAGGCGCCTTCTGGACCGCGCAGGCCCGACGCTTCGATGAAACCCTCGCGCACTGTCACGGCCCGTTCCTCACCGCGGCAGCGATTCGCGAACGCGACCGCGTCCTCGACGTCGGCTGCGGCACCGGACAGGCCACCCGGGACGCCGCGCGGATCGCGACGAACGGCTCCGCGCTCGGTGTCGACCTGTCGTCGCAGATGCTGGCGCTCGCCCGGGAGACCGCCACCGCCCTTGGTCTCGACAACGTCGAGTTCCGGAACGCCGACGCGCAGATCCATCCGTTCGAGAGCGCCGATTTCGACGTTGTGATCTCGCGCATGGGCTCGATGTTCTTCGGCGATCCCATCGCGGCCTTCGCCAACGTCCATCGCGCGCTGCGATCCCACGGTCGACTCACGCTCCTCACGTGGCAGGGCGTCGCCGACAACGAGTGGCTCACCGAGTTCCGCGCGGCCCTGGCCGTCGGCCGCGACCTCCCGACCCCGCCCCCCGACGCTCCCAG
Source organism: uncultured Bifidobacteriaceae bacterium (assembly GCA_964639075.1). Taxonomy (GTDB): domain Bacteria; phylum Actinomycetota; class Acidimicrobiia; order IMCC26256; family JAENVU01; genus JAENVU01. Next base: position 12,892 of record CAZXCB010000040.1, read on the forward strand.
CCCGTTCGCGCTCTCCGATCCCGATCGCGTGAGCAGCATCCTCGGCGCCGCCGGCTTCGCCGACGTCTCCTTCCAGGCCCTTCACGAACCGATGCGCTTCGGGCCCGACCCCGACGACGCGTTCGACTTCGTCAGCGAGCTCACCGGCTGGATGCGCGAAGGACTCGACGAATCCGGACGAGACGCCGCCCTCTCGGCACTGCGCACGACGATCGCCGAGCACACGGGCGACGACGGGGTCACCTACCAATCAGCGACGTGGATCATCCAGGCGCGCAAACCCTGACTCCTCACCCCCGACGTCGCCGTCACCCGTCAGCGTGACGCGCGAGGAACGTGCGCAGTTCGGCTGCAAGCTGCTCGGGCGCGTCGACATTCACGAGGTGGCCGGCACCATCGATGACAACCATCTCGGCGCCGGGGATGCGGGCGAGCAGGTCGTCTGGTACCGACCGTGGGGCGCGCACATCCTCGGTGCCGTGCACGACGAGCGTCGGCACGTCGATCGTCGGGAGCACGTCGCGCAGGTCGACGGCGAGGGCGCGCGCGACCGTCGGCGCCGATCGGGTGCGCGTGTCGCGGACGAGACGCTCCATCCACCGGTGGTCGTCGCCCCCGATCGACCGCGCGACCATCGTCGGCAGCCACGTGTTCACGAGATCGTCGGCGGTCATCTCGACCATCTGCTCCGCAACGGCAACGCGCGCCCCGGCCTCGTCCGGACCGAGTGATCCGACCCATCCCGCGTACGCCGAGATCAGCACCAGCGACTGCACCGCGTCCGGGTGACGGCGAACGACCTCGATCGCGAGCGCGCCGCCGAACGAGAGTCCCAGCAGGTGCACCGGCGCCAGCCCGATCGCGTCGACGAGCGAGCCGACGCAGTCGGCGAAGTCGGCGAGCGACCAGTCTGCCGGCGGGTCGGTCGACGCCCCGCACCCCGGCGCGTCCCACACGACGACCGTGAAGTCGCCCGAGAGGTCGCGCTGCTGACGCTCCCACCACCGACCGTCATCCAGCGCGCCGGGAAGGATGAGCAGCGGTGGTCCCGAGCCGGCTCGCCGGTAGGCCACCTCGAGATCGCCGATGCGGACCGACTCCACGCCGCCAGCCTCACCCATCCAGAGGGATCGGCGCATGCTCACCCGCGAGTTTCGCCCCGCGCCAGGATCTGGGAGCCTCGTGGTTCCCGATCCCGCACCCGCGTCGATGGAGGCCGTGCACCATGGCGATGAAGACGTCGGCAACGGACTACCTCGTCGTGGGCGCAGGTGCGATGGGCATGGCATTCACCGACGCGCTGATCGATCACGCGGACGTGCACGTCACGCTCGTCGACCGTCGTCACACGGCGAGCGGGCATTGGCAGGACGCCTACCCGTTCGTCCGACTCCACCAGGCGTCGTTGTTCTACGGCGTCGCGTCGACGGTGCTCGGTCACGGCGCCGTGCAGGAGAGTGGTCCGGAGGCGGGACTCCAGGAGCGGGCGCGTCAGTCCGAGATCCAGGCGTACTACGACGACATCCTGCATCGCCGCTTCATGGGCTCCGGTCGCGTCAGCTTCCTCGGGGGCTGCGAATACCACACCGACGGCTCGTCACATCTCGTGACGTCCCTGGTGTCGGGAGAGACGGTCACGGTCGACGTGCGCCGCCGCGTCGTCGACGCCACCTACCTGTCGCCGACCGTCCCTGCCACGACGCCCCCGCCGTTCGGTGTCGCCGACGATGTCCGCGTTGTCGCGATCAACGAGCTCGCCACGTTGACGGCGACGCCGGCGAGCTACGTGATCGTCGGTTCCGGCAAGACCGCCACCGACGGGATCGTGTGGTTGCTGGCGAACGGTGTGCCACCCGACCGCATTGTGTGGGTCCGCCCGCGTGACCCCTGGATGCTCAACCGCGCCGTCGTCCAGCCGGACCCGGCCGTCGCGCTCGGCCTTGCTGCGGACACGATGGCGGCGGCCGCCGACGCCGAGTCGCTCGACGACCTCTTCCTGCGGCTCGAAGCGGCCGGCGTGATGCTGCGGATCGACCGGGACGTGGTTCCCACGATGGCCAAGACCCCGACGCTCGGCGCATGGGAGCTGGATCTGCTCCGATCCGTCGAGCACGTCGTCCGCCTGGGACACGTCGAGCACGTGACCCGGCGCGAGATCGTCCTCGACGGCGGTGCGGTCCCATTGGCGCCGGGCTCGCTCGTGGTGCACTGCGCGGCCTCCGGCCTGCAGTACCCGCCCCTGGTACCCGTCTGGGGGCAGGACGCGATCCGGCTCCAGACGATCCGAGCCGGATTCCCGTGCTACTGCGCGGCGCTGGCCGGATACGTGGAGGCGACCCGTGACGACGATCGCGAGCGCAACCGGCTGTGTCCGCCGAACACTCTCCCCGACAATGCAGCCAACTGGGCGCGGATGCAGGTTCGTGGCACGGTCGCCGCGCGCACCTACGGCGCGGAGCCGGACATCGCCGACTGGGCCAACGGCTGTGCCCTGAACCCGGCGCGCATCCTGCCGTCGCAGCGCGACGATCCCGCGGTGCGGGCCGCGACCGCCCGCCTGACCGATCACACCGAGCGCGGGCTGGCGCGGATGGCCGCGCTCGCGGATGAGCCGCTGTCGACCTGATCGCGTCACGAACGCGGTGACACCGGATCAGGCGTACACGGCCCGGGTGACCCATTCGGCGACGAGTGCGGGCTTCTCCTCACCCTCGATCTCCACGGTGAAGCTGCGCGTGGTCTCGACGGCGTTGCCCTTCAACTCGACGTTCGTGGTCACCGCCCGCGCCCGGATGCGGGATCCGACCTTGACCGGGCTCACGAACCGCACGCGGTTGAACCCGTAGTTGATGCCCATCACGAGGCCTTCGTACCGGGCCGGGTCCTCGGGAGCGCTGCTGGCACCCTTGGCCAGGTGCGTGAGCATCGACAACGTGAGGAAGCCGTGCGCGATCGTGGAGCCGAACGGCGTGCTCTTCGCCGCCTCCGGATCGACGTGGATGAACTGGTGATCGTGGGTGACGTCGGCGAACCCGTCGATCTGCTCCTGCGTGACCTGGAACCATTCTCCGGTGCCCTCGTCGTTGCCGACGTCGGCGAGGAACCGCTGATATGCGCGCTCGGCTGCTTCACTCATGCGACGACCATAGGTGCGCGCACCGGCCGTCGGCACACGTGGCGGTCGTAGCCTTGGCCGCCGTGGGCCTCGAATGGGAGCAGACCGTCGTCGACGCACGGGACCCCGTCGGGCTCGGGCGATGGTGGGCGGGCGCGCTCGGCTGGGTGATCGTGAACGACGCGTCCGACGAGTTCGAGATCCGGCCGGAGCGGGATCGACTTCCCGGGCTCATCTTCGAGCCGGTCGACGACGAGAAGCGCGGGAAGAACCGACTCCACCTCGACTTCCGCCCCGACGACCAGGACTTCGAGGTCCGCCGGCTCCTCCAGCTCGGCGCTTCACGTGTCGACGTCGGACAAGGGGACGCCTCCTGGGTCGTGCTCGCGGATCCCGAGGGCAACGAGTTCTGCGTCCTGCGGTCACACGGCATCTCGTCGTCTTCGCGGATCGTCACCGTCGAGCGGATGTTCGACCACCTCGCACACGCCGATTGGGGCTCCTTCGGTGCCCTTCTCGCTCCTGAGGTCGAACGGATCGGACCGTTCGGTGAACGGCTCGAGGGGCGTGACGCCTACGTCGAACTCATGGCCGGTGGCTCGCAAGCGACGTCCGCCGACGATGGGCGTCGGACGTCCTGGGACCTTCACGACGTTGCCTACACGAGCGACGGGCGATCGGCGTTCGCCCGCATCACCGCACACGTGCCACGCGACGACCGCGAGATGCAGATCGAGCAGACCCTCGCCTTCACGCTCGACGAAGGCGGGCTCATCACCCGCATCGAGGTCTTCTGGCGTGACCCCCGCCCCTGACAGTGCACCGCCGCTCGGACCCTCGTGAAGGACGAGCACGGTCCTCATGCTCCAAGGATGCGCGAGCGGCGCGTCGCGTGCGCGTCACCGCGACTATGCGCGGGTTGGACTCCCGCCGATCTCGAAGTGGGATCGACCCGGCGGTTGGGGACGGTCGCGACGTACGACCTCGTCATCGGGTGAACACGAGGTGGGTGACGCCGCTCAGGGTCGAGACCATCTCGACGTCGTACTGCTGCTCCAACCCCTCGAGGCCGTCCCACAGCCGAACACCGCGGCCGAGCAGGATCGGCACCTGCACGACGTGCAGGTGGTCGACGAGACCGGCCGCGAGGAACGCGCGCATCATGGTCGGGCCGCCGCCGATGCGGACGTCCTGGCCAGCGGCTGCGTCCCGTGCCACCTCGAGTGCATCCGCCGGCGCGGCGTCGAGAAAGTGGAACGTCGTACCACCCTCCATCGGAAGCGACGGGCGCGGACGGTGGGTCAGGACGTAGGTCGGTGTGTGGAACGGCGGGTCGTCGCCCCACCACCCGCGCCATTCCGGGTCGTCCTGCCAGCCCGGAGGACCGAACTTGCCCGCGCCCATGATCTCGGCACCGATCCCGGGTCCGTGCCGCTCGGCCATCGCGTCATCGACACCCTCGGTGCCGCCCGACTCGCCGAAGATCTCGCGGCGGGCGTACCGGGTGGCCATCATCCACTCGTGGAGCCGATGACCGGCGTGGCCGAACGGCGTGTCGAGTGCCTGCCCCTCGCCGGTGGCGAAGCCGTCGAGCGAGATCGAGAAGTTGTGGACGCGAACGCGCGACACGGCAGCTCCTTCGGGTGGTGGCGCGAACCAGTTACGGCTATCGCGCGGGTGGATGTTCCTCGATGAGGCAGACGCCGAGATCGAGGAGACCGGTCACACACGGGTCGAGGATCCGGTAGTAGGAGCGCGTGCCTTCGCGACGAGCGACGACGATCCGCTGGTCGGCGAGGCGTTGCAGCTGGTTCGAGACCGCCTGCACCGACATCCCGACCTCGTCCGCGAGCGCCCCGACCGGGAGCTCTCCCGCCCGCGTGAGCGCGTGGAGCAGCCGAAGTCGGTGCGGGTTGGCCAGCACCTTGAACAGGCCGGTCAAGGCGTCGGCGTAGTCCTCGTCGATCAACGCCCGCGCTTCGAGCGGTCCGGCCCGGCGGCCCCCGGGTCGTGCAACTGTCGATCTCGGGGTTGACATCGAAGCCATGCTCCTACACTATTACACAGGTAAATGTAGTTCAAGACGTCTGGAGGGTCCGTGTCTCGGTTCCAACTCTCGCTCAACGTACGCGACGTCGACGACGCCGTCGCCTTCTACTCCAAGCTGTTCGGGGTCGCGCCGGTGAAGCACCGCCAGGGCTACGCGAACTTCGTCGTCGCGGACCCGCCGCTCAAGCTCGTCGTCATCGAAGACGAAGGCGAACCCGGCACGATCAACCACGTCGGCATCGAGGTCGACGGCACCGAAGCCGTGGTCGCGGCCACCCACCACCTCGCCGAGCTCGGTCTGCCGTTCAAGGTCGACGACACCCACACGTGCTGCTACGCGACCCAGGACAAGGTATGGACCCAGGATCCCGACGGAGTGCCGTGGGAGACCTACACCGTGCTCGACGACGCCGAGCAGTTCGGTGCGAGGGCCCACTGATGGTCCGGGAGATCGGCCGTGAGGAGCTCGTCGCGAAGGTCGAGACGGGTCACGTTCGCCTGCTCGACGCTCAAGGTCCGGGCTGGTTCGAACGCGAACACCTCCCCGACGCGATCCGCGGCCGCATCGACGATCCCGCTGCCACCATCGCCGCGCTCGGTCACGACCTCGACGCCGAGATCGTCGTCTACTGCTCGAACGCAACCTGCACCGGATCAGCACTCGCCGCGACGCTCCTCGAAGGACGTGGCTACCGGAACGTCCTGCGCTACACGGCCGGCAAGCAGGACTGGATCGACGCCGGACTCCCGATCGAGCAGTCACCCCGCGTTCAAGATGCACCAACCGCCGAGGAGGCTCGGGCAACCCCGGGGCGAGCTGGTTGACTCGCGGGGTGCCCGTCGAGAAGACCGACCTCCCGACCCGCTCCTTCGCGTCCGAGAAGGCGTTCCGCGCGTGGCTCCACCGCGAGCACGAGCGCTCCGCCGGGCTGTGGCTGAAGATCGCCAAGAAGGGATCGGGTCGCACGACGGTCACGTACGCGGAGGCGCTCGAGGTTGCGCTCTGCTACGGCTGGATCGACGGTCAGAAGGCCGCATACGACGAGACCTGGTTCCTCCAGCGCTTCACTCCCCGGCGGCCGCGCAGTCCCTGGTCCCGGACGAACCGCGACAAGGCGATGCGACTCGTCGACGCGGGACTGATGCAACCGGCCGGCCTCGCGCAGATCGACCGGGCCCGGGCCGACGGCCGGTGGGACGCCGCCTACGCAGGTT
>CAZXCB010000041.1:0-19153 GCA_964639075.1 uncultured Bifidobacteriaceae bacterium
CGCGATGTTGACGCCGTGTTCGGCTGCGATCTTGCGCACAACGGGCGAAGATTTAACGCGACGCAAATCCTCTATGGAACCACCGACAGTCGCGGCGGCTGCCGCAGGCGGCGCAACAGGGGGCGCAGTGGGCGGCGGCGCAAGAGCCGCAGGAGCAGCGGGTGCAGTCGGGTTCGCCGTGCGGCGTCAGGTCGCGGAGCGCGTCGCCAGCACGGTGCCGTGGCGATCCATCTCGCGGCCGTGCTCGACGATGGCCAACCACCGCCGGTGCGCGATGTCGCGCTCCCACTCGCCCGGGCAGCCGCGGTAGCGCGCGAACACCTGCGCCTGGTGGGTGCAGGTCGCGGTGAGCATCGCCTCGAGCGAGAGGCCGTAGCGATCCGCCATCTCGGCCATCTCGTCCGCGACCTCGTCGGGGAACCACAACATCACGTTCTTCACGGCCGTACCTCCTGCCGACCCGCCGTGCCTGCCGGCGACCACGCTACGCCTCGGCCCGCCACGCGACAAGCGACATTCGCGCGCCGGGCCGGTGGCGCGCGAAGCACGGACCTGGGAGCCTGGGCGCCGGACCCGCGCGGCGGGTGGTGGGAGGGGGAACCCGATGGCAGCAGGACTGATCCTGGAGTTCGAGGGCGTGACCGACAAGGAGTACGCCGCGGTCAACGCGGAGCTCGGCATCGATGCGCAGACGGGTGAGGGGAACTGGCCCGACGGCCTGGTCTCCCACTCGGCCGGGCTCAACGAGGGCGGCCACCTCGTGGTCATCGAGGTCTGGGACACCCCCGAGCACCAGGCCCGCTTCATGGAGGAGCGCCTCGGCGAGGCCCTCGCCAAGGGCGGCGTCACGAGCCCGCCGTCGAGCGTCACCTGGATCGAGATGGTCGCCCACCAGCACCTCGGGAGCTGACCCGACACGTTCCTCGGAGACCGTCGATGTTCATCACGATGCCGCAGCTCGGCGAGACGGTGACCGAAGGGACGATCGTCCACTGGTACAAGGCGGTCGGCGACGCCGTCGCCGAGGACGAAGCGCTCTTCGAGGTCTCGACCGACAAGGTCGACACCGAGGTGCCGTCGTCGGTGGCGGGCGTGCTGACCGAGATCCTCGTCGCCGAGGGCGAGACCGTCCCGGTGGGGGCGTCGCTCGCGGTGGTGCGGACCGAGGGCGACGGCGTGACCGACATCCCGGCCGACGGTCCGGCCGTGCCCGCGGCGGCGCACGCACCGAGCGCGCCGACCCCACCTCCGACACCGATCGTGGCTCGGGGCGTCCCGGTCGTCGCGCCCGGCGCACGGATCACCCGCGACGACGTCGCGGCGCGGATCGCGGCGCGCGCCCGGCCGCTCGAACAGCCCGCGCCCGCGAGCCCGGCCGCGGCGCCGGCCGTGGCCGTCGAGGTCGGCGCCGACGACGAGATCGAGTCGTTCACGCCGATCCGGCGCCGCACCGGCGACCACATGCGCCGCTCCCTCGCCACCGCCGCCCACACGCTCGTCGTGATGCAGGCGGACTACGCGAACGTCGACCGGGTCCGTGTCCGCGTGCGCGACGCCTTCCGCGCCGACGAGGGATTCGGGCTCACCTACCTGCCGTTCGTCGCGCGCGCGGTCGTCGACGCGCGGCGCGACCACCCGCGGGTCAACGCGACCGTCGGTGAGGACGCGCTCGTCGTCCACCGCGCATTCCACCTCGGCGTCGCCGTCGACCTCGACTTCGAGGGGCTGGTCGTCCCGGTGGTCCACGATGCCGCCGAGCTCCGGCTCCGACCGCTCGCCCGCGCGATCCACGAGCGCACCGTCGCGGCCCACGCCCGTACGCTGACGCCCGACGACGTCGCCGGTGCCACGTTCACCCTCACCAACGCCGGCGGCTACGGCACCCTCGTCACCGCGCCGATCATCAGCCAGCCGCAGGTGGCGATCATCTCGACCGACGGCGTCGCGATGCGGCCGGTCGCCGTGGCCACCGGGGACGGCCGCGAGGACGGGTACGGGATGGCGGTGCACCCGGTCGGCAACCTGTCGCTGTCGTTCGACCACCGCGCGTTCGACGGTGCCTACGCGTCCGCGTTCCTCCGCCGTGTGGTCGAGATCCTCGAGACGCGCGACTGGGCCGAGGAGCTCGGGTGACGTCGGACGCCGCCGGGCGCGAGGCCGTCGCCGACTTCCGCCTCGCGTGCATCTCGCGCGCGATCGACGACCGCGAGATCGCCCTGCAGAAGCAGACGCGGGTGTTCTTCCAGATCTCGGGTGCCGGCCACGAGGCGCTGCTGCTCGGCCTGGCCCGCGAGCTCCGCCCCGGCTACGACTGGTTCTTCCCCTACTACCGCGACCAGGCGCTCATGCTCGCCCTCGGCATCACGCCGGCGACGATCCTGCTCCAGGCCGTCGGCAGCGCCGCCGATCCGTCGTCGGGAGGCCGGCAGATGCCCGCGCACTGGGGCTATGCCGAGCAGCACGTCGTGACGCAGTCGAGCCCGACCGGGAGCCAGTGCCTCGCCGCGGTCGGCTGCGCCGAAGCCGCGCGCTACCTCTCCCGGCGCCGCCACCTGCCCGGCACCGTCGCCCACGGCGACGAGCTGACCTACGTGTCGCTGGGGGAGGGCGCGACCTCCGAGGGCGACTTCTGGGAGAGCCTCAACACCGCGTGCACGCTGCACCTCCCGGTGCTCTACGTGGTCGCCGACAACGGGTACGCCATCTCGGTTCCCGCGGTCGACCAGTCGCCCGCACCGGTCCACGAGCTCGTGCGCGGGTTCCGGGGACTCGAGACCTACACGGTCGACGGCTGTGACTACGCCGCGGTCCGCCGGCTCGCGGCCGAGGCGATCCCGCGGGTGCGTGCCGGTGTCGGGCCCGTCCTGATCCACGCGCAGGTCACCCGCCCGTACTCCCACTCGGCGGCCGACACCCAGAGCAAGTACCGCCCGGCCGACGAGCTCGCCGAGGAGGCGTTGCGCGACCCGTTGCTCACGATGGCCACGGCGCTGCGCGACGCGGGGCTCATGACCGTCGCCGAGCTCGACGAGTGCTGGGAGCAGGCGAAGGCGCTCGTCGCCGACGCCGCGCGCGAGGCGCTCGCGGCGCCGCGCCCGGAACCCTGCTCGGTGGCCGAGCACGTGGTCGCACTCCCGGAGCTCGAGGAGGTCGTGGCGCTCGTGGACGACGACGCGACCGATGGGGAACCGGTGATGTTCGGGGATGCGATCAACCGGACGCTCCACGAGGCGATGGCCGCCGACGAGCGGGTGAGGGTCTTCGGCGAGGACGTCGCCGACACGCGCGAGGCACTGCTCGCCAACGTCGAGGGCAAGGGCGGCGTGTTCGGCACGACGCACGGCCTGCAGCGCGAGTTCGGCCTCGCGCGCTGCTACAACACGCCGCTCGCGGAGTCGAACATCATCGGACGTGCCATCGGCCAGGCGCTGCGGGGCCTGCGGCCGGTACCCGAGATCCAGTTCTTCGACTACATCTGGCCCGCGATGCAGCAGATCAAGAGCGAGGCGGCCACGATCCGCTGGCGCTCCAACGGCGCGTTCCACGTGCCGATCGTCATCCGCGTGCCCATCGGTGGCTACCTCCAGGGCGGCTCGATCTGGCACTCGCAGTCGGGCGAGTCGATCTTCGCCCACGTCCCCGGTCTGCTCATCGCGTTCCCGTCCCGCGCGCGCGATGCCGTGGGCCTGCTGCGGGCCGCGTTCCGGTGCGAGGACCCGGTGCTGTTCCTCGAGCACAAGCACCTGCTCCGCCAGCCCTACACCCGCGACGCGTTCCCACCCGCGGAGTACGTGGTCCCGTTCGGGCGCGGCGCGATCCGGCGTCCGGGACGCGATCTCACCGTCGTGACGTGGGGTGCGATGGTGCAGAAGTCGCTCGACGCGGCGACGCGCGTGCAGAACGAGCTCGACCGCGAGGTCGAGGTCCTGGATCTCCGCACGCTGGTGCCGTGGGACCGGGACCTGGTCGCGGACTCCGTGCGCCGGACCGGGCGGCTGCTCGTGGTGCACGAGGACGTGATCACGTGCGGCTTCGGCGCGGAGGTCGCGGCATGGGCGGCCGACGAGCTCCACCGCGAGCTGCGCGCGCCCGTCCGGCGCGTGGGCGCGCTCGACACGCACGTGGCCTACGAGCCGACGCTCGAGGACGTGATCCTCCCCCAGTCCGCCGACGTCGCCGCAGCCGCCGCGTCCCTCCTCGCATACGGGTGACACGACCCGATGCAGCAACCCCGCCTTCCTCTGACCGCCGAAGCGCGTCCGTCCCGACCGCGCGCTCCGCTCACCCGTCGAGGACGTAACGCGGGCCGGGACCGCGCGCGGCGGCTTCGTCGTCCGGGTTCAGCATGTGGCAGAACTTGAGCGACAGGCACCCGCAGCCGATGCAGCCGTCGAGGCGGTCGCGCAGCCGTTCCATCATCGCGATCTGCGCGTCGAGCCGCGGCCGCCACGACGCCGAGAGCTCGTGCCAGTCCGCCTCGTCGGGGGTGCGGCGGTCGGGGAGCGAGTCGAGCGCGGCGCGGATCTCCTCGAGACGCAGCCCGACCTGCTGCGCGACCCGGATGAACGAGACGCGCCGCAGCACGTCGCGGGTGAAGCGGCGCTGGCCGCCGCTCGTGCGCGTGGCCTGGATGAGGCCCTCGGCCTCGTAGAACCGCAGCGCGGAGGTGGCCACGCCGGTCCGTTCGCTCACCGCGCCGATGCTCAGATCGTGCTCCATGGGCCCGGAAACTAGGCGCGATCGGGGGTTGACTTCAAGTTCACTTGAACCTCTAAGTTGGACCCGGACCGTCCCGCGACCCGAGAGGCGAGGCCATGACCGACCACCCGCTGCACGTCGTGGTGCTCGTCGGGAGCACCCGGCCGGGTCGCTTCGGCACGACCGTGGCCCGGTGGTTCGTGGCGCAGTGCGCGACCCGCCCGGAGCTCTCGGTCGACCTGATCGAGCTCGCCGACATCGACCTGCCGGCGGTGTACCTGACCGGCCCGCATCCGGGCGTGGACGAGTACCGCGCGCGCATCGACCGCGCCGACGCGATCGTGGTGGTCACCCCCGAGTACAACCACGGCTACCCGGCGCCGCTGAAGCAGGCGATCGACCTCGTGCACGCGGAGTGGCACGCGAAGCCTGTCGCCTTCGTCGCCTACGGCGGCATCTCCGGCGGGTTGCGCGCGGTCGAGCAGCTCCGCCAGGTCTTCGCCGAGGTGCACGCGGTGACGATCCGCAACTCCGTGAGCTTCACCAACGCCTGGCGCCAGTTCGACGCCGCGGGTCAGCCGACCGATCCGGAGACGGTCGATGCCGCGGCGAAGCTCATGCTCGACCAACTCGTGTGGTGGGCGACCGCGCTCCGCACCGCCCGCGCCGCCGTCCCCTACGCCGCCTGAGCACCGAGGAGTTGCCATGGTCGTCCAGCTGGATCACACGATCGTGGCCGTCAAGGATCGTGAGGAGTCCGCGACCTTCCTCACGGAGATCCTGGACCCGAGCGGCCATTTCCTCGAGGTGATCGGCTGAGTCCGGGGTGCGCGCCGCGTGCGGCGCGCACCGTCAGAGGGTCTCGGTCACCTGGACCGCGCCGTGCTCGAGCGTGATCGTCATGCACTCGGAGGCGAGCTGCACCTCGTCGTCGCCGCCGGTCCACAGTGCACGCGCCTCGCCGAGCAGGGTCTCGAGGTCGGCGTCGTTGTGATACGGGTCGTGGTGGAACAGCACCACCCTCCGGACCGCCGCCTTGCTCGCGAACTCCATGGTGTCGCGGATCGCGGAGTGGCCCCAGCCGATGTGCGCGCCGTACTCGTGGTCGCGGTACTGCGCGTCGTGCAGCAACACGCTGGCCTCGCGGGCGATGTCGTAGCCGCTCATCCAGTCGGCCGGTACCCGGCTCAGGTCGTTACCGATCGACGGCTCGTGGTCGGGGAGGTAGACGAGCACCTGGTCGTCCTCCTCGATGCGATACCCGACCGTCGGTCCTTGATGCGTGACCTTGGCGGCGCGCACCGTCGCGGAGCCGATCGTGATCGCGGTCTCGGGCGCGTCGTGGAACGTGAGCCGGGACGGGATGTCGTCGAGGTGCACCGGGAACAGCGGCGGCGACAAGTAGCGCGCGATGCGCTCCTCGAGCCGCTGCACCGGCGAGCTCGGACCCCACACCGTGATGGCGAGCTCGGGTGCGAACAGCGGGCGGAAGAAGCCGAGCCCCTGGAGATGGTCGAGGTGCAGGTGCGTCAGCAGCACGTGGAGCTCGACGGGCAGGTCGTCCATCATCGCGACGCCGAGCGGGCGCATCCCGGTGCCCGCGTCGAGCACGAGTGCGTGCCCGCTCGCGAGCCGAACCTCGACGCACGACGTGTTGCCCCCGTAACGGACCGTGTCCGCACCGGGTGTCGCGAGCGAGCCGCGACACCCCCAGATGCGCGCCTGCATCAGCCGCCGGCCTCGGCGGCCGGCGCGGCCCAGAACACCGAGATCACGCCGTGCATCTCGCCTTCGGTCGCGAACAGCGGGTACGCCGTCGCCTCGTACAGCCGGCGGGACCCGTCGAAGGAGGTGGCGAGCACGGTCGCGTGCGCGGGGCGCTGCTCGAACAGGGCGACGCCCGCGGGCGAGTCGCGCCGGCGGACCCGCTCGCCGTCCGGCGTCTCCATGTCGAGGGCCGCGCCGAACTCCTCGGCGGGGATCTCGCCGAGCTCGCCGAACGGCTTGCCGAGCAGCAGCGCGGCCGCGTCGTTGTAGAAGACCAGCACGCCGCGCGCGTCGATGAGGAACATCGGCGTCGCGAGGTTGGCCGCGAACTCGCGGGCCAGGATGAGGGGGAGGCTCTTCGCGCCCGTACCGTCGCTGCTCATGGCCCGATCATGGTTGACCCGGCACGGGTTGCCAAGCGCGTGCCCGGCCGGTCAGCCGTCGAGATGACGCAGCAGCTCGGTGAACTCCGGGCTCGCGTCCGGTCCGAAGGCCGAGACGACGACGCCGCGCGTCCCGCACGCCGGGCACTCGACGCCGAGCACGATCGCCTCGTCGCCCGGGTCGGTGTCGCCCTCGAAGCGGAACGTGTGACGCACGACGAGCCGTGCCGGCTCGTGCGCGGTGCCGCAGGATCGGCAGTGCACGGAGCCGTCGGCGAAGGAGAAGTCGGTCCGGTAGCCGTCGGCCTCGAGCAGCTCGATCGCCTCGGTCACGGTCTCCGCGGACTCCATGCACGCGACGCTACGCGCCGCGGCTCGCACCATGTCCGGGCCGAGCCGCACGCATCGCGGGGACGATCCGCTCGAGTGGCGCGCGTGAGCTCGAGCGGCGCACTTGAACCGCTGGAGGGATCGCGGCAGTCTTCCCGCGACCATCGACGAAGGGTGCGGCTGTCGCCCGGGTCGTCGGCAGGGCACGAGGGAGGCAGGAAGATGATGGCGCCAGCCGCACCGGCTCCCGAGACCGCGCCGGTCCCGCCGGTCCCGGAGGCACCGAGCCCGGCACTGGCCGTGAACGTCGTGATCGGGAGCCTGGTGCTCTTCGCCCTGATCGCGGGGCTGATGTACCGGGGTGGGCTGTTCGACAAGCCGGAGAACGCAGTCCAGAGCGACGTCCTCGCCGCGGTGCTGGTGCTCGTCGGCACGCTGCTGACCGAATTGCTCGTGGCCGCGGGCCTCATCGTCAAGCACTCGCTCGACGTGCGCACGTTCCAACTCGCGAGCTTCGAGCAACAGCGCCTCCAGGCCGAGAGCCAGCGCGACCACAACCTGAAGGTCCTGGAACAGGAACGGCTGCGCAAGGACACGGTCCTGCACGCGGTCGAGCTGCTCTCGACCGACGACGGCGGCGACGCGGGCGTCGCCCGGCAGGTCGGCGCGCTCCAGGCGCTCGCGACGCTCGGTGAGCATCCACTCGCCGTCTCGCTGCTCGACCAGCGATGGTCGGACCCGTCGAGCCCGGTCCTGCCCGTCGCGGGTGCACTCGCCGTCCTGGACTGCGTCTTCGACACCTACGCCGACCCGACTCTCGAGGGCGTCCGGGCCGAAGCCGCCTCGGTGTTGAACTTCAACGCGCGGAAGTTGATCACCGAGGACGACGTCATGCTGCCGCGAGTGATCCTGCACGGCACCTGGCTCAAGGTGTCGCGCCGGGTCGCCCTCACACTCGTGCTCGCGTCGGTGAAGGCGAGCGCGTCGGTCTTCCCGAAGCAGCCCGCCGTTCCCTCGGAGCTCGTCCGCCACGTCGCGAGCTACCTCTACGTGTACGCGCGGGACGCGACGGACGAGCGGAGCTGTCTCATCGCGGCGTACGCGACGAGAGAGCTCGCGCGGGCGCTGCGACCCGGTGATCTCACGGTCGTCAACGCCGAGGAGCTCTCACCGGAGGTGATCGAGCAGCGCATGACGGAGATCATCGGCGGACGACCGGTTCCGCTGGCGGGCGAGCACTGGACGGATCAGCTTCGTGACTGGGCCGACCGGGTCCGGCGCGGCGGGCCGGTGGCGGCACCGTCGCGCGCGGCGCCGTCGCGCGCGGCGCCGCCGCGACCGCAGCTGGCATCCGCACTGCGCAAGTGGCGCCGGGCGCCCTGACGCCGAGGCTCCTCGGCGTCCGACGACGCCCATCGCGCCGGGCACGACGGCGAGGCAGGCGCCTACGCTCCGGCCGCCGCAGTGGGCGGGACGAGGAGGTCCGAATGGCGCGTCACGAGGTCGAGATGCGGATCCCGACGACGAAGATGGTGATGCACGCCGACGTCGTGTTCGAGATCCGCAGCGACGACGAGAAGCTCGGCGAGCTCCGGGTCAGTCAGGGCACCATCGATTGGTACCCGCGCCACGCGCAGACGGGCACGAGCCTCACCTGGGAGCAGTTCGACCGGATCATGACCGAGCACCGCTGACCCGCGTCGCCGCTCGCTACACGCCCGCGGCCATGAGCAACGAGAACGTGGTGTACGCGGGCTTGGCCGACCAGTCGCGGCGCAGCAGCCCCATGTTGTCCTCCCGCGCGGCCGGGTTCGTGCCGGCGTCGCGCACCGGCATCCAGATGAGCGGTCCGGTGATCCCCCGCAGCTGCGTGTTCCAACCGAGGTAGTACTCGCGCACGTGACGGGCGTGCAGTGCGTCGGTCAGGGCCTGACTGCTCGTGCCCGTGGGTGCCGCGACCTCCGTGCCCCACACCTTCTTGGCGCCGTCGCCGTAGAGGGCCATGACGTCGTGGAGCCGCGTGGTGTTGGTGTACGCGTTCCACGGGTGCGGCTCCAGCGGGTCGCTGGGGTAGTTCGCCGGGTGGTGACCCACCGCGTCGAAGCTGCCCTTCGCGCCGCGCGCGTAGAGACCCTTGAGCCACGTCTCGGGTTGATAGTCGGAGCCGTCGGCCGCGTCGGGCGCGGGTGCCGTCCCCCCGGTCACGACCGTTGCGCTCGGGTCCGTGAACTTGATGGAGCGGTACGACGCCTTCAACATCGCGGTGTACGCGTCGAGGTTCGGCTTCGGCATCGCGAACGGGCGGTGGTTCGGCTCGTTCCAGATCTGCCAGTTCGTGATCGACCCGCGCAGCAACGGGTTCGAGGACCGAGAGCCGTACCGCTGCGCGGCGGCGGCCATGAAGCGCGCGTAGTCGTCGGGGTTCGCGGGGAGGCAGTGCAGCTCGCCCCGCGGGCAGCTCGCACCACGCGCCCACGACGGGCTGTACGCGGCCACGCCGAGGATCGTGAGGCCGTGCGCCCGCATGTTGAGCACTGCCCGGTCCGTCGCGCGGTCCCACCGGAAGCTCTGCGGACCGTCGCCCTGGATGCTGTTCCAGTCGATGTCGAGCGTCGTCCACTTCGCACCCGTGGCCGCGATCTTGTCGAGGTCACGCGTCTGGTCCGCGTCGGACTCCCACAGGATGCCGACACCCGGCGACAGCCCGGCGCGCGAGCGCACCTCGGCGCCGCCGACCGTGCCGACCGACAGGGACCAGCTGCGCGGTGTCGCCTGGTACTTCGGGCTGCAGCCCGCGGCGACGACGACGGCGACGAGCGCGGCCAGCGTGACGACGAGTCGAGACGATCTCGCGGCTCGCGCGCGACGGGATCGGGACGTACGAGGAAGAGCACGAGGATGCAAGGTCGGCCCCCAGAGGCGTTGGTCGGGACGGTCCGAGCCCTCGGGGGCGCTCCGCCGCGCCCTCTCCGTCCGGGGACCAGGGTAAGCAGCGCGGCCCGCGTCTGGGGCATTGGACCTAGGAAGCCGTCACACTCCGTGGTGGTCCGTCCGGAATGCCCGGTTCGACCCGGGGGTGGGGGTGAGGATCAGTCGTCGGAGCTCGCCATGTGGCGACCGAGCGCGCGGCTCTGCACCTCGTTCCACAGGTCCCGGTAGGCGATCGCGGCCGGGCTCGACCGTCGGATGCGCACGAATGGCTCGCCCGTCTGCGGTGAGCTCTCGACCGCGGCCGAGGCCGGGATCGCCGTGCGGAGGAACTGCGAGTGGTCGACGGCGAGGCTCGTGGTCAGCTGGCGGTGCGCGACCTTGCGCCGGTCGACCATCGACAGGAACGCGAGCAGCTGGCCCTGCGCCTTCGGCGTGTTCGAGACGTACGCGGCGAGCTGGTCGAAGGCGCGCATCGAGAACGTCGAGGGCACGATCGGCGCGAGGTACACCGCCGCCGCGCGCATGGCGCTCTCGTTGGCGAGCGTGATCCCCGGCGGGCAGTCGATGAACACGACGTCGTAGGCCTCGTCGACCGACGCCAGCGCGTCGCCGACCTTGCGACGGGGGCGGGACCGTTCGGCCAACGCGAGGTCCAGGGTGCGCAGCGACACGTCGGCCGGGACGAGGTCGAGCCCCGGCACACCGGTTCGGAACACGGCGCTGTCGAGGTCCGGCCGCTTGCGGGCGAGGTGGCGGACGGCGCCCTTGCCCTTCTTGTCGAAGCCGAGCGCGAACGAGGCCGCCCCCTGGGGGTCGAGATCCCACACCAGCGTGCGCAGCCCACCCATCGCGGCGAGTCCGGCGAGGTTGACCGCGGTCGTCGTCTTGCCGACGCCGCCCTTGACGCCGACCAGCGCGATCGAGAGGGCCATCGGGAGAGTCTGGCGCGCTGCGTGGGCCGGCCGCATCCGCCGGTTCGACGGCCGGCGGACCGGTTACGCCGAGCGCTCGTCCATCACGGGGGTGGCCGGGGTCGTGAGCTCGGGGAGCTCCACGCCCGAGAGGATGCCGAGCTGCTGCACGCGGGGGAGCCGACCGATGCCCCGCAGGCTGACGGAGCGGTTGCCGACCACCGTCACCCAGCCGGGCAGCGCCGAAGCCTGGTAGCCGAGGGCGAGGAGCTCGCCGGGCCGGGCGTTCTGGCACAGCCGCGCCGCCAGGTTCACCGGCCGTCCGATGTAGTCGTCGCCGTCGATGATGAGCACCTCGCCGTGGGCGACCCCGCCGCGGAGTGCGAGCGGATGCCGGTCGTAGCGGGCGATGAGCTCCGCCGCGGTGGCGATCGTCGGTCCGACATCGACGCCGATGATCATCGCGCCGTCGCCGAGCCACTTGCCGACGCGCACGCCGCGCCGCACCGCGAGGTCGCGCGTGAGCGACCGGAACCGCGTGATCGCGTCGATCGCCGCGTGCTCGCCGTGGGTCGCGATGAACGGTGTGAACCCGCAGAGGTCCAGGAACGCGAAGGCACGCTCGACCGGCTCGATCGCGTCGGCGACGTCGCGCGGGGCCTCCACCCCTCGCAGGGACGGCGCGGTGCCGATCGCGCCGATCGGCGCCGTGATCTCGTCGCGGGGTCGCGTGACCGCCGCTGCTGCCCTTCGTCCCGGTCGTCGCCCTGCGCCGATACGCCCTCGCATGCCCGTGCGTCCCTTCCCTGTCTCGATGACCGGCGTGGTCGGTGGCCGGTCTCGTCGGTGCCAGGCTACGGACGCCGGCGTGACGGGATCGGGCGCAGCGAGTGAAGACTCCGCGAACAGATCCCGACACCGTGCTCCGGCGCCGGTGGCGCACGGGATCGCGACGACCGGCCACCGGATGTGACCGATTTCAGGGTGAGGACCTTCGACCGGTGCATCCGCCCGGGGATCGGTGCAGACTGGCCGTGGTGTCGCCACCACCTCGTGGGGGTGGCGCTCCCGTTCCCCATCGCCCGTTCCCCATCGCCGAGGAATCGCCGAGGAAGGCCATCGGATGAGCGACGAGTTCCGGGTCCGCCGGATCACGCTGCACGGTCACGAGATCGCGTACCGCATGGCGGGCGAGGGCCCGGCGGTGCTGCTGGTCCACGGCATGGCCGGGAGCTCGCGCACGTGGCGCGAGGTGATGCCCCGGCTCGCCGAGGAGTGTCAGGTCATCGCGCCGGACCTGCTGGGTCACGGCGACTCGGCGACGCCACCCGGCGACTACTCGCTCGGCGGCTTCGCCGCGATGTTGCGTGACCTGCTGGGCGCGCTCGACGTCGAACGGGTCACCGTCGTCGGCCAGAGCCTCGGCGGTGGAATCGCGATGCAGCTCGCCTACCAGCACCCCGAGCTCGTCGAGCGGTTGGTGCTCGTCTGCAGCGGCGGCCTCGGCCGCGAGGTCAACTGGATCCTGCGGGCGCTCGCTTTCCCGGGGTCCGAGTACGTCGCGCCCGTCATGTTCCCGGAGTTCGTCCGGCGCATCGGCGACGACGTCGCGCGGACGGTCTCGCGGTTCGGCGTGCGAGCGCCGCGCGTCGCGGAGATGTGGGACGCGTACGCATCGCTCACCGACCCCGCGCACCGGGTGGCGTTCCTCCGCACGCTGCGCGCCGTGATCGAGCCCGGCGGCCAGGCGGTGAGTGCGAAGAACCGGCTGTACCTGGCTGCCGCGATGCCGACGCTCATCGTGTGGGGCGACGCGGACCCGATCATCCCGGTGTCGCACGCGTACGAGGCCCACGAGGCGATCGCGGGCAGCCGCCTCGAGATCCTCGAGGGCGTGGGGCACTTCCCCCAGAGCGAGGACCCGGACCTCCTCACGCGCCTGCTCCTCGACTTCCTCGAGACGGAGCCGTCGGTGGCCGATCCCGGCTACTTCCGCGAGCTGTTGCGCCAGTCGGCCGCCGCGAGCTGACGCGCGGTCACTCGGAGAGGAACGCGCGCAGGACGGCTTCGGTGCGTTCGGGCCGGTCGCGGTAGGTGCCGTGGCCGCAGTCGGCGAACCGCTCGAGGCGACCGACGCCCGGTGGCAGCAGCTCGACGATCTCCTCCGCGGCCTCGGCCGGGGTCATCGGGTCGTCCTCGCCGACGAGCACCAGCGTCGGGCACCGGATCGCGCCGAGGTCGGCACGGATGTCGAAGTCGTCGAACGTGCTCGTGAAGTCGGCCATCACGTCGAGGTTCATGCGTGCCCGCGCGGGGCCGAAGTCCGACGGCCGCCGGTTGTAGAGCGGTACGCAGCGCTGGGCGAAGTCGATCCAGTCGGCCGCGCTCGCGGTGCCGCCGTCGAAGATCCGAAGGTAGAGGTCGCGCGCCTCGGGACCGCCGAGTGCCTCGAACCGTGCGGCGGTGTGCTCGCGGTGGCGTCGCGCCTGGGTGCTCATCAGCACCAGCCGCGCGGGATGGTCGGGGTGGCGCGCGGCGTAGTGCATCGCGACGAACCCGCCGAACGAGTTGCCGAGCACGACCGGCGCGGTCACGTCGAGCGCGTCGCAGACCCGGACGACGTCGTCGGCCCACGTGTCGAGGTTCCAGCTGCTCCGATCCGTCTGGCCGTCGCTGCGACCCTGGCCCCGATGGTCGAGGTAGAGGACCTGATGGGTGTCGGCGAAGCGGTCGAAGTACGGGCGGAACGCGGAGTGGTCGAAGCCGGGCCCGCCGTGGAGCAGGAGCAGCGTCGGCTGCTCGACCATCGCCTCGTCGGTGGACCGGAGCGCGGAGCCCGCGGTGTCGACGAACAGCCGGACCCCCGGCTCGACCTCGATGCGCACGCGCTACTCGGCCGGTGCGGTCCGGCTCGACGTCGGAGTCTCGGCCGGTGGTTCCGCGCCGCCCTGGTCGAGGCGGAACGGTGGGTACTCGTCGGTCATCAGCGCGACGTAGGCGACGACCCGCAGGACCCAGCGGTTGATGCCCATGAGGAAGTCGAACAGGCCGCGCGGGTAGCGGTCCGTGAAGAGCAGCGCGACCCCGACGACGAGCACGAGCACGCCGAGCAACCCGAGCGCGGGCACGCCGTCGCGTTGCGCTGCGCTGCCGGTGAGGAGCCCGACGATCACGAGGTGCGGGATGGCGAGCAGCCAGGACTTGACGAGCACGAGCCCGCGCGAGAGGTGCTCGGGGTAGACGACGTCGAGCGTGGCGGCACCGTCGTCGGCCGCGAGGCTGAACGGCGGGTAGTGGTCGGTGCCGAGCACATGGGTCGCGTAGAAGGCGACGCGCCACGACCAGCGCAGGACGCCGACGTTGAAGTCGAAGATGCCACGCGGGTAGCGGCCGGTGAACAGGATCGCGAAGAACGCGACGAACGTGAGCACGACGAACGCGATCCAGAGGAACGCGAGCACGATGAAGTGCGGGATCGCGAGGATCCACTTCACCAGCCACAGCCAGCGGCGGAGCGGTGCGTCGACCCGACCCTCGATCCGGAGCGGGTACGCGTGCGTGGCTGCACCGGCGGCCGTCGCGACGGCGCCCGGGGGCGCCGGTCCGCCCGGCTCGCCGCGGTGCAGGACCCCACCGAGGATCAGTGCGACCCCGATCGCCATCAGCACCACACCGGCACCGAGCAGCGCCCAGGTGAGCGGGACGAGGTACTTGACCTTCGCGCCGACGTCGACGTCGGCGAGCACGCCCGCGCGCCCGGTCGGGTGCATGACGACGACGGTCCAGTGGCCCGGCCGCAGGCTCCACGTGACGGTGCGCCTGCCGACGCCGCTCGAGCGGGCGGACCAGATCGGTTGCGCGGTGGGTGGGGCCGGTCGGGCAGAACCGGAGCCGTTCTGACGCCGGTAGGTGGCCGTGAAGGGATCGAAGTCGACGTCGGTGACCTCGTCGTGGGGGACCCCGGTGAGGTAGCGCTCGACGTCGGCGGTGTGGCCGATGCCGACGAACAGCGGCGCACCACCGGCGGCGCGTGCCCGGATGCGCACGGTGGCGAGCTCGCGCTCGGCCCACCACCGGTCGGGTCCGGGGTTGCCGAGGTCGATCTCCTCGGTCGTCACCGCCGCGGTCCGCGTGTGGAACCGCTCGTTGCCCGTGGTGAAGAACCCGGCGGAGTCCCGCTGGGTCGCGAGCGCGGCGCCGAGCCCGATCCCGCCGATGAGCAGGCCGAGCGCGAGCAGCGCGCACAGGCTGCCGATGACCAGGAGCACGATCCGACCTGCGCGCATCTGCGATCTCCTCGCCGAGTCGACGTCGATGCCGCGCCGGACGCTAGTCGGGGGCCGTGACCGGCACCCGCAGGCGAACGACCGTCGGCGAGCTCGCGACCGGCACGGGCACCGACCGTTCGGCACGGAAGCGGACACCCCTCAGCATCTGCCGGCCCATGACGAAGTCGGCGGGGACCAGCAGCGCACGGTAGGCGACGGCCAGCCAGCGCGGCCCGAGGCGCACGCGCGTCCGGAACGCGAAGCGCGTCGCGTCGGAGCCCACGGGGCGGAGCACGAAGGCCCACGACCAGTCGATCCATGCATCCCGGCGCGCCGCGAGCCGCGCCGGCAGGTGATCCGTGGAGTGGAGCACCAGCGCGCGGTCCGGTTCGAGGTGCGTCACGCGGAACCCGCACCCCGACTCCGGAGGACCGTCCGGGACCCAGTCGCCGACGGCGAGGTCCTGCCACGCCGGCACGATCCACTCGATGCTCGGCGCGTTGCGCGGGAACAGCAACCGGTCGACCCACCGGGCGGTGTACCACCCGCCGCGGTGCCAACCCATCTGCACCAGCCAGGGCCAGACGTGCTCGGGCGGCGCGGCGATCGTGATCGCGTGGTCGGTCACGACGAACGGATCCTCGACGAGGTCGTCGCCGGGCAGCTCCGCCGCGCGCTCCTCGGGTGTCGCTCCCGAGGTCCGTCCGAGCCGGTACACCGTGAGGTAGGCCGCGAGCGTGGCCGCGACCGCGAGCAGGCTGCGCCTCATGGCGGTCGAGTCTCGCGCCGCCGGCCGAGCGCGAGGAAGCCCAGACCGCACGCGACGACGATCACCTGCAGGAAGCTGAACTCGCGGATGAACGCGGCCTCGACCGCGATCCACCCGATGATCAGCCAGCCGAGCGCGACCGACTCCGGCGCGGCGCGGGCATCGCCGGTCCAGGCGAGCACCGCGACCACGGTCGACGGGAGGCACACGATCACTGCCAGCGCGAGCCCGGCCAGCACGGGCGAGCCGAAGGGCAGCCGGGCGTCGACCTCGTCACCGAGGTCGAGGAAGCCCCACATCAGCCCGAGCGAGCCGCCGAACGCCGACACCGCCATCCCGGTGGCCAGCGCGAACAGGCCGAGGCGTCGACCGGAGGGTCGGTCGAGGACCGCGGGGCCGGGCCGAGGGCTGCTGATCACGCGCCCATGCTCGGGCGGCGCACCGCTCGGCGCGAGAGTCCGACGTCCCCGGGCCGGCGTGTCGATGGTCCCGGACGGGCCCGTACAGTGCGGCGATGCCGAGGGCGAAGGACCAGCTCCGGGCCTTGCGCCGGCGTCCCGTCCCGGCGTGGTGGCGGGACGCGAAGCTCGGCATCTTCGTGCACTGGACCCCGGCGTCGGTGCCGGCGTTCGCGCCCGTCGACGCGGAGATCGGCGACCTGTTGCGATCGACCGCGCCGGACGCGCTCGCCGAGGTGCCCTACACCGAGTGGTACGAGAACTCGCTGCGCTTCGCCGGCAGCTCCGTCGCGCGTCACCACCGAGCGGTCCACGGCGACCGGCCCTACGCCGAGTTCGCACGCGACTGGGAGGCCGGCCTCGCCGGCTGGGATCCGCACGCCTGGGCGGCGCGCTTCGCCGCGACCGGGGCGCGGTACGTGGTCCTCGTGGCGAAGCACGCGGACGGGTACAGCCTCTGGCCGACGGAGGTGCGTCATCCGCACCGGGAGCGCTGGCACTCGCCGCGCGACGTGGTCGGTGAGATGGCGGAGGCGGTGCGCGGCGCGGGCATGCGCTTCGGCCTCTACTACTGCGGGGGGCTCGACTGGAGCTTCGACGCGCGCCCGATGGGCTCGATGGCGGGCACGATCGCCGCGATCCCGCGGGGCGACTATCCCGAGTACGCCGAAGCGCAGGTGCGGGAGCTCGTCGCGCGCTACCGGCCGAGCGTGCTGTGGAACGACGTCGCGTGGCCCGCGCCGGCGGCGCGCCTGTGGCCGCTGCTCGCCGACTACTACGCGCAGGTGCCCGACGGCGTGGTGAACGACCGGTGGATGCCGTGGCACCCGCTGCTTGCCCTCGCCCGCACGAGCGTCGGGGCCCGGATCGTCGACGCGGGATCACGCCGCCGCGTGGAGCGCGACGGCGGACTGCTGCCGCCGCGGCCGCCGCACTGGGACCACCGGACGCCCGAGTACCTCACGTTCGAGGACGTCCGCAGCGAGCCGTGGGAGTCCGTGCGCGGCATGGACCGCAGCTTCGGGTACAACCGGCAGTCGACGCCGGAGCACTTCGTCGGCCGGGACGAGCTGCTGTGGATGCTCGTCGACATCGTGGCCAAGGGCGGCAACCTGCTGCTGAACGTCGGCCCGCGCGGGACCGACGCGCAGATCCCGGCGGAGCAGCTGTCCCGCCTGGACGGGCTCGCCGAGTGGGTCGGTGTCCATCGCGGCGCGCTCACCGGGACGCGACCGTGGGTGACGGCAGGGTCGACCGCGGGCGCGGGTGTGCCGATCCGCTACACGGCGCGCGACGACGTCGTGTTCGCGTTCGTGGCGGGCGCGACCGGTGCGGTCACCCTGCCCGAGGTGCGTGCGACGGCCACCACGGTGGTGACCACGATCGCCGGCGCGCCGGTGCCGTGGCGGGCCGGCGAGGAAGGCATCACCGTCGACGTGGGACAGGGAGCCGACCGGGCCGAGCCGATCGTCGTCGCGCTGCGCGGCGTCGATGCCGCGGCCCACCGCCGGTAGCGCGAGCTACCGGGGCGCGGCGGCCGCGACCGCGCCGAGGATGTCGGGCGGGACGAAGTTGTTCTCGGTCGTGGTGTCGGCCTCGGTGAGCTCGACCATCCGCGTCACGACCTCGGCCGGGTCCATCTGTGCGCCGGTGACGAACTCTCGCATCATCTCGAACATCGGCGTCGCCGGCGCGTTCAGCGAGCCTTCGCCGAACCACTCCCACATGGAGTCGGCCATGCGGTCGTTGAACCCGGTGAGGTACGGGCCCGGGTTCAGCAGCGTCACGTCGATGCCCTGCGGCGCGAGCTCGGCGCGCATGGCCTTGCCCATCGCCTCGAGCGCGTGCTTGGTCATCGAGTAGGGACCGAAGGAGGGCCCGGACATCACCCCCGCGATCGACGACACGATGATCACGCGGCCCGCTCCCTTCGCGACCATGCGGGGCAGCACGTGCTGGGTCACGGCGAGCGTGCCGAACACGTTCACGTCGAACAGCCGGCGCACCCGGTCGATCGGCACGTCGGCCATCGGCCCGGTCTGCCCGGCTCCCGCGTTGTTGATGAGGACGTCGACGTCCCAGTCGTCGGCCTTCGCGACGTCGGCCGTGGTGATGTCGAGCTTCTCGACCGTGAGCTGGGGGGCCTCGGCGCGCAGCTCCTCGGCCTGGGCATCGGTCTCGGTCGTGGCGATGACGCGATGCCCGCGCTCGGCGAGCGCGAGGCTCGCGCCCTTCCCGAAGCCGGAGCCGGCCCCGGTGATCATCACGGTCTTGCTCATCGCGTGCTCCCGTCGGAAGAGTGCTGCTGCGCCCAGGCGCGGGCCTGTTGCCTCACGAGCGCGACCTGGTCGCCGATCGCGATGTTCGCGTCGACGAGGTGCAGGCCCCAGGTGGGCCCGAGGCTGTCGACGAGCGCGGGGCGCGTGTCGGCCGGGTTCCGGGACTCGTCGACCTGGAGCCAGGACGCCCCGTTCTCGTCCCGGCATTCGGCACGATAGCGACCGGGGAACGTCGCCCACGGTGTGTCCACCGACGCGAGCGATCCGGGCGGCAGCGAGCTCGTGAGCACGCCGAGGTCGACCTGCGCGGGGAAGTACGCGCGGACCGGCGCGGCGCCGCCGCGCAGCGCCGCGGGGTT
>CAZXCB010000042.1:0-4365 GCA_964639075.1 uncultured Bifidobacteriaceae bacterium
ACCCCTCAGTCAGAGGCGCGAGCGGAGACGCCGAGATGGCGGACGAGCCATCAAGTCGGTGTCTGGAGGACCCAGAGCGGGAGGGTCGAACGGTGCTCGCCCCCGACGTAGCACCTGACCTCGACCACGCCGAAGCGCTCGACGGGCACGTTGCGCAGGTCGAAGGTGATCGGAAGGTTGAGGTTCTCGTTGACCATGAGCTCGGTCTCGCCGAGCTGGATCTCACCCGCGATCTCCGCGAGCTCGCCGCCGTCCTCGTCCACCACGACCACCCGCACCTCCTGCGGCCGCTCGGCCTCGAGCCGGTCGAGCTCGAGCACGATCGCGAGGTGGACACCGAGCGGGGCCGGGAGCTGCTCGCGGTAGCAGCGGGTGATGCCACCCGACGAGACGAAGAGCAGCCCTTCGCGCACCTGGGCGAAGTCGGCGAGCATCGCAGTGGTCACGTCCATCGCCGAGCAGCGTAGGCGTCGAGGCTCCGCGACCGTCGCACCCGCTGATCAGCCACGTTTCGTGCGATCACCCGCCGTGACGTGGCGGCTCAGCTCGTTCCGGACCGGCGGGAGCAGTCGGCGCACACGCCGATGAGGTCGACCGAGTGGCGGTGCGTCCGGAAGCCGGACCGGCGCGCGATGACGCGGGCGGCGTCGCGCACGGCACGTTCCAGTGATGCCGACGCCTCGACGTCGTCCACCGCGCCGCACTCCGAGCAGATCAGATGGTGGTGATGATGCTCGGTGAGATCGTCGGCGAGCTCGTACCGCGCGAACTCGTGGTCGGTGACGATGCGGTGCACGACGCCGACCGCTTCGAGACCCGTGAGGTTGCGGTAGGCCGAGCTCGCGGCGAGGGACCGGTCCGCGGCGCAGATCTCCGGGATCGTGAGCGGTCGCGCCGCGACCGCGAGCACGGTGATCAGCGACTCGCGTCCACGCGTGAACCGCTGCTCGCCGGCGGCGAGGCGCGCCGCGATCCGCTCGCGGAGATCGGGATCCAGACTGCGAGCGCTCCGTCGGCTCACCGGTCGACCTCCTTGCACGGTGTATTGAGAATGAGTATCATACCCGATACGCACGCGGCGCGACGAGGAGCCATGCGAGTTCGATCGACGGCGATCGTGGGGATGATCGGCGCTCTCGTGATCGCGGCGTGCGGCTCCTCGGGCTCCGGATCGGCGACGGACACCCCGAAGGGCGGCTGCCCGACGGCACCGGTCCCGGTGGTCGTCAGCGTCGACCAGTGGGGTGACATCGTGGACCAGCTGGCCGGCGACTGCGGCGACGTGTCGACCATCTTCAGGAGCTCGTCGGCCGACCCGCACGACTACGAACCGACGCCGGCCGACAGCGCCGAGCTCGCCGACGCGAAGCTCGTCGTCGTCAACGGCCTCGGCTACGACTCGTGGGCGACGAGGGCCCTGGCCACGGTCGACGAGCGGCCGGCCGTGGTCGACGGCGGCGAGGTCGTCGGCCTCCGCGACGGTGCCAACCCCCACCTCTGGTACGGCCCGGACCACGTGACCGCGATCGCCGATGCCGTCACCGCCGAGCTCGGACGCCTCTCACCGCGCGCCAAGGACTACTTCGAGCGGCGGCGGAGCGCGTGGCAGACCTCGATGCGTCCGTACTTCGACGAGGTCGCACGCATCAAGGCGGTCGCCGCCCGCACGACCTACGGCGCGACGGAGGGGATCTTCTCGTACATGGCCGACGCCGTCGGGCTCGAGAACCGCACCCCGAGCGGCTACCGCCACGCGACCGACAACGAGTCGGAACCCGCGCCCGGCGACATGCACGCCTTCGAGCAGGCTCTCGCGGACGGTGACATCACCGTGTTGGTCTTCAACCGCCAGACCCAGGGCGCGATCCCGGAGCAGATCCGCGACCGCGCCAGGGACGCCGACGTCCCGATCGTGAACGTCACCGAGAGCGTGCCACCCGAGTTCGATACCTTCGCGGCATGGCAGGTCAGCCAGCTCGAGGATCTGGCGAAGGCGCTCGGAACGTGACCGACGCGCTCGTCCTCGAGGAGGTCACGGCGGGGCGCGACGCCCACACGATCTGGTCGGAGGGGACCTTCTCGGTCCCGAGCGGCGCGATCGTCGGCGTGATCGGCCCCAACGGGTCGGGCAAGACCACGTTG
The DNA here is from genome assembly GCA_964639075.1 of uncultured Bifidobacteriaceae bacterium. GTDB lineage: Bacteria > Actinomycetota > Acidimicrobiia > IMCC26256 > JAENVU01 > JAENVU01. Next base: position 2,143 of record CAZXCB010000042.1, read on the forward strand.
CTCGAGATGATCCTCGGCCTGCTGCCGGTGCAAACGGGGCGGCTCACGGTGCTCGGCGAGCCGCCGCATCGCGGCAACGCGCGCATCGGGTACGTGCCCCAGAACTACACCGCCGAGATCGGCGAGGCGATTCGATGCCGCGACGTCGTGAGCCTCGGGCGAACGGGTACCCACTGGGGCCTCCGACGGCGATCGGGCGACGACCGGGGGCGGGTCGTCGCCGCTCTCGCGGCCGTCGGCGCCGACGACATCGCCCGCCGGCGGGTCTCGGAGGTCTCGGGCGGTCAGCAGCAGCGCGTGGCGATCGCGCAGGCACTCGTCGGCGATCCCGACCTGCTCCTCCTGGACGAACCGCTCGCGAACCTCGACGTCCGGAACCAACACGAGATCGTCACGCTGCTCAGCGACCTCCACGCCGCGAGCGGAGTGACGATCCTCGTGGTGGTCCACGACCTCAACCCGCTGCTCTCGATCCTCGACGGCGCGATCTACCTCCTCGACGGCCACGCGCACTACGGGACCGTCGGCGAGGTCGTCGACAGCGAGCTGCTCACCCACCTCTACGACACGCCGGTGAAGGTCGTGCGCACCGCGCAGGGCGACCTGTTCACCCGGAGCTGAGGCGTGCACATCCTCGCCGACGTCGGCTACCAGTCGAACTGGTTCGACGTCCTGCAATCAGGCTTCATGCGCAACGCCTTCATCGGCGGCACGCTCGTCGCCGTGGCGTCCGGACTCGTCGGCTACTTCGTCGTGATCCGGCGCGACGCGTTCGCCGCGCACGCGCTGGCGCACATCGGATTCCCCGGCGCGACCTTCGCCGTCCTCGTCGGGATCCCGGTCACCCTCGGGCTCGCGCTCTTCTGCGTGAGCGGCGGGCTCGCGATCGGCGCGCTCGGCAAACGCGTCGGCAACCGCGAGGTCTCGACCGGCACGATCCTGGCGTTCGCGACCGGTCTCGGCGTGCTGTTCGCCTCGTTGGCCTCCGAGAACACCAATGCCATCACCAGCGTGCTCTTCGGCAACCTGCTCGCCGTCTCCGAGGATCAGCTGGCCACGTTCGCCGTCTTCACGGTGGTCCTCGCCGGTGCGCTCGTCCTCGTCGCGCGCCCGTTGCTCTTCTCGTCGGTCGACCCCCACGTCGCCGAGGCGAAGGGCGTGCCGGTGCGTGCTCTCGGCGCGCTCTTCATGGTGCTCCTCGCGCTGGCGATCACGATGGCGATCCAGGTGGTGGGGACGCTGCTCCTGTTCGCGCTCGTCGTCACCCCCGCGGCCACCGCGCTCGTGATCACCGCCCGCCCCGGCGCCGTGGTCGCCATCGGCACCCTCATCGGTCTCGCCGCGGTCTGGATCGGACTGGTGGTGTCGGTGATGTTCAACCTCCCGCCGAGCTTCTGCATCGTCACGCTGGCCTTCCTCGCGTGGGCGGTCGCGCTGACGGCGAAGCGAGCACGCGGTCGCGGCGCGCACGCGGACGGGTCCGGGGCGGGACGACACCACCACGGCGACCACCACCACCCGGATCCGGCGAAGCTCAGCATCTGACGCCCGACCGCTTCGAGGCTTCGCCGTTCACCCGGCTCTCTGGACCGGAACGGCGCTCTGCGGGCCGGCACGCTCCACTTCTGGTGGTCGAACTCGTAGTCGGTGGGGTCGTCGTGATACCGACGGCCGTTGACCTCGAGGACGATTCGCTGTTCGAGAAACGTGAAGTCGTAGCAGTACTCCCGACCGTCATCGACGAATGCGTGCTCCCGGACGAAGCCGGTCAGGCCGTGGTCGCAGAGCAGACGACGCGTCAGCACCTCGAGCTTCGAACGGGCTGGATGGACGGGGTCGACCTCGTCCACGAGGCGCCGGAGTGCGACACCACCTGGTCGACCGGAACGACCGAAGCGCTCGAGGTACGCCCGAACTGCCGGCACGGAGGTCAGCCGTCGACGGCGCGCGTCCTCGGCCGCGATCTCGAGCGCCTGGGCATCGACCGGCGCGGGTGCGCAGACACCTTCGAGGCCGTACCACGCTGCGGCAGAGCTCCCCACCGCGACCGCCTCGGGGCCTGCCCACGCCAACGCCGCGCGCAACCGTTGCTCAGCGCAGTCGGCGATCGCGACGGTGGTGAACACCCCCGGATGTCGCCGCTCGATGACGCGGGCGGTGATCAAGGCTGCGAGCTGCTTGCGGTCGAGTCCGACCCGCGCCGCGTCTGCCTTCGTGAACACA
>CAZXCB010000042.1:4375-5040 GCA_964639075.1 uncultured Bifidobacteriaceae bacterium
GTGCGTCGCCCCAGGGTGGAGACGAGGCCGGCGTTGGATTCTCTGGACACGTTCGGCACTCCCCGAGGACAGGCGGCCCACGAAACGCGATCCGCCGACCAGCTGGACGGGGGAGTGTCGGTCTGCCCGGGATGCCCTCAGACATCACGAGTGCCCGGAAGAGGATTCGAACCTCTACGCCCCCGAGGGGACCGGCGGGTTTAAGCCGCCTGCGTCTGCCGTTCCGCCACCCGGGCGTGCGGGGTGAGGTTAGGGCCGGCACCGGACTCCGCGGACTCGATCGCGACGAGGTCGATCTCCACCGGGGCGATGGCCCGGGCCAGCCGCCGACGAACCGACTCGGCCCGGGTGGCATCGAGGCGGTTCGCGACGACGATCCCCTCGATCATGTCGGCGGCGACCGCCGCCGCATCGCGCCCACGCAACTGCACCGCCACGACCGCGCCGTCACGGAGATGACGGATCGTGCGGGCCACTCCGGCGACGCGCGGCGGGCTGCGGAACGCGGGCACCACGAGCCCGGCCTCCCGGCTCTCGGCCGCGAGGAAGCGAGCCATGGTCGCAAACCCGGTCGCCGGCACCCCCTCCACCCTGCGAGCCTCCCACGGGGGTGTGACCACCTCTTCGGCGGCTCCGCTCGCACCTCTGCGCGGTCGACCCGACGG
>CAZXCB010000042.1:5140-18894 GCA_964639075.1 uncultured Bifidobacteriaceae bacterium
AGGCTCGCTCCGCCGCGGCTCGCCTCCGCTGACGCTCCGGCTCGGCTCTTCGGCGGCTCCGCTCTTCGGCGGCTCCGCTCGCACCTCTGCGCGGTCGACCCGACGGAGGCTCGCTCCGCCGCGGCTCGCCTCCGCTGACGCTCCGGCTCGGCTCTTCGGCGAACTCGACACGGGCGGTCCCAGCGAGATGCGAGAGTGAGCGATGGTTTGGCGCAGCCCGCACGACCGGGAGATCGTGCGCCTGGCGCTGCCGGCCTTCGGGGCGTTGATCGCCGAGCCCCTCTACCTGCTGGCCGACACGGCGATCGTCGGGCACCTCGGCACGGCCCAGCTCGGCGGCATCGCGATCTCGGCGATCGTGCTCACGGCGGTGTTCGGCATCTTCAACTTCCTCGCCTACACCACCACCGGCACCGTCGCCCGCCACGTCGGTGCCCGGAACCCGCGCGCCGCGGCCGAGCACGGCATCGACGGCATCTGGCTCGCGACCGGGCTCGGAATCGCCCTGCTCGTCGCGGGCATCGTCGCGGTGCCGTTCGTCATGCGGGTGATGGGCGCGTCGGCCCGGGTCGAGCCGTACGCCGCCGAGTACCTGCGCATCTCGCTCCTCGGCGCGCCGTTCGTCCTCATCGCGCTCGCCGGCGCGGGCTACCTGCGCGGCACCCAGGACACCCGCACGACGCTCTACATCGCGGTCGGCGCGAACACGCTGAACCTCGCGCTCGAGGTCGCGCTCGTCTACGGGTTGCACCTCGGCATCGCCGGGAGCGCGTGGGGAACCGTCGTCGCGCAGATCGGCGCGGCGATGGCGTTCCTCGTGATCATCCGACACCGGGTCCGGCCGCTCGGAGCTCGTGCCGCACCCCGCCGCGACGGCATCCGCGCGGCGGCGGTCGTCGGCAGCCAGCTCGTGGTCCGCACGGGGTCCCTCCTCGCGGCCTTGCTCGCGACCACCGCGGTCGCGGCCCGGATCTCGGACACCGCGCTCGCGGCCCACCAGATCGCGTTCCAGGTCTGGATCTTCCTCGCACTGGGGCTCGACGCCATCGCGATCGCGGGTCAGGCGCTCGTGGGCCGCTACCTGGGCGCCGACGACGGTCCGGGCGCGCGCACCGTTGCGCGCCGGATGCTCGAGCTCGGGACCGCGGTCGGCGTCGCCGTCGGCGTGCTCCTCGCCGTGACCCGGCAGTGGGTCGTGATCCCGTTCACCGACGACCAGGCCGTGCGCGACCTCGCCGAGCAGGCGTTGTGGTTCGTCGCAGTCCTCCAACCCGTCGCCGCGTCCGTGTTCGTGTTCGACGGGATCCTCATCGGAGCGGGCGACGCGCGCTACCTCGCCGCCGCGATGGTCGCCGCCTCGGTGGTCTACGGGATCCTGCTGGCGGGTCTGGCCGTGGCCGGCGCCGGGCTCCTGTGGCTGTGGGCCGCGTTCTCGGTGTGGATCCTGCTGCGCTGGGTCGGTCTCGCGCTGAGGTTCCGCACCGACCGGTGGATCGTGACCGGCACCGTGCGCACTCCCTGACCACCGACCGCGACGTCCCGGATGTCCGAGTTGCAATGCCCCCCTCGACGCGGTTTCCTCTCGGGGTGCCCACGCCCACCGACGACACCGGAGGTCCGCCACCGCACCTGGTCGCGGCACCCGAGCCACCGGTGGCCGACGGACCGGACGCGTACGAAGGGCCCGACGCACCCGTCGCGGCCTCGGAGGTCACGCGCGAGCGGCGCGGCGCCGTCGTCGACCTGAACGACCGCGAGGACGCGAGCGCCCGGCGCGTCGCGCTCGTCCCGTCACCGCGGCCCGAGCGCCTCGACCTCACCGACGGCGAGCAGGAGATCCGGCGCGGCGACGTCGACGCGTACGGGCGCAGCGAGCACATGCGCGAGCTCGCCCGCCGTCTGTACGACCCGATGTACCGGCACTGGTTCCGCGCCCAATGGGAGGGGCTCGAGCACATCCCCACCGACGGGGGCGCGCTGCTCGTGGCGAACCACGCCGGCGCGATCCCCGCCGATGCGCCGGTGATCATGCACGGCATCGAGACCGAGCTGCACCGACCGGTGTACGGGCTCGCCGAGAACCTGTTCCGCGCGATCCCGTTCGTCGGCACGATGTGGTCGCGGCTCGGCGGCGTCGCCGCGCACCCGGACAACGCGTTCCGACTCCTGCACGACGACAAGCAGCTTGTGCTCGTGTTCCCCGAAGGCACCAAGGGCACCGGCAAGACCTACCGCGACCGCTACAAGCTCCACCGGTTCGGACGCGCCGGCTTCGTCGAGATCGCGATGCGCTCGGGCGTGCCCGTCATCCCGATCGCGGTCGTGGGCAACGAGGAAGCGATGCCGATCGTGTTCAAGAGCCGCCGCATGGCCGCGCTGCTGAACATCCCCTACTTCCCCGTGACCGCGAACATGCTCGCGTTCGGTCCGGCAGGGCTCGGCGTGTACTTCCCGGCCAAGTTCCGCATCCGCGTCCTTCCGCCGGTGTACTTCGACGTGGCTCCCGACCAGGAGCGCTACCCGCGCGCCCAGGTCATGGACGACGCCGACCGCATCCGCGACGCGATCCAGGACGCCCTCTACGACATGCTGCGGACCCGCCGCAGCGTGTGGCGGGGCTGAGCCGTGCGCGTCCTCGTCACCGGGCTCGGGACGTTCTGGGGCAGCCACCTCGCGCAGCGGCTCGAGGCGATCCCCGAGGTCGAGATGATCGTGGGTCTCGACACCGACCCACCGCGCCTGCCGCTCGAGCGCACCGAGTTCGTGCGGGCCGATTCGAACTACTCGATCCTGGACCGCATCGTGCGCGCGACCCAGGTGGACACGATCCTGCACACCCACCTGATCGTCGACTCCACGGAGCTTCCCGGTCGGGCACTCCACGAGATCAACGTCATCGGCACGATGAACCTGCTCGCCGCCGCGGGGGCCGCCGGCAGCCCGGTGCGCAAGGTGATCGTCAAGAGCTCGACGCTCACCTACGGCTCGAACTACCAGGACCCGTACTTCTTCCGCGAGTCGATGCCACGCACCCGCGCCCCGCGCACGCGCGTCGAGCGCTCGCTCATCGAGTCGGCGTCGTTCGTGCGCGACTTCGCGATCGACAACCCGCACGTGACCGTCACCAAGCTGCGGTTCACGAACGTGCTCGGTGACGACGTCATGACCCCGTTCTCGAAGGCGCTCCGCCTCCCGCTCGTGCCGGAGATCTTCGGGTTCGACCCGCGCCTGCAGTTCACGCACCAGGAGGACGTCACCGGGGCGATGGTCTTCTCCACGCTCCACGACGTCCCGGGCGTGTTCAACGTGGCGGGCGACGGCTCGCTGCCGTGGAGCGAGGTCTGCGCGATCGTCGGCAAGCGGCGCATCGCGCTGCCGCCGCTGCTCACGCAATGGGCCGCCGAGCCGCTGCGCATGGCGCGGGTCATCGACCTGCCCCCCGAGATGCTGTCCCTGCTGCGCTACGGCCGCGCCGTCGACAACAGCCGCTTCAAGCGCACGGGATTCCACTACCGCTACTCCACCGCCGGGACCGTCAACGCGTTCGCCCGGAGCCTGCGCCTCGAGACCGCGGTCGGGAGCAGCCGGCCCGCCTACGAGTACGAGCGCGACGTCGAGACGTTCTTCCGGCACTCGCCGGCGGTCCTGCGCGAGTAGAACGCACGCATGCCCCTGCACGTCGACCGCCGCGACCGCGTCGCGATCCTCACCCTCGACGACCCCGAGCGGCGGAACGCCCTCACCGCGCCCCTGGTCGCGGACATCGTCACCGCGATGGACGCGCTCGACGACGATCCCGAGATCGGTGCGGTCGTCGTCACCGGCGCGCCGCCGGCGTTCTGCTCCGGCGCCGACGTGCACGCGCTCCGGGCCATGGCCGACGGCACGCAGGAGCCGGCCGACGTCCGCGACATCTACGCGGGGTTCCTGCGCATCCTGCAATCGCCACTCCCGACCGTCGCCGCGGTCAACGGACCGGCGGTCGGCGCCGGGTGCAACCTCGCGCTCGCGTGCGATCTGCGGATCGCCGGAACCGGCGCGGTGTTCGACGCCCGGTTCCTCCGCATCGGGATCCACCCCGGTGGCGGTCACACCTGGCTGCTCCATCGGGCCGCCGGTCCGCAGGCGACGGCCGCCATGGACCTCTTCGGCGCACGGCTCGACGGAGAGCGGGCGGCCACGGTCGGTCTCGCGTGGGAATGCGTGCCCGACGCCGAGCTCCTCGACCGGGCCGTCGAGCACGCCACCCGGGCCGCCGAGATCCCCCGCGAGCTGGCGATCCGGACGAAGGCGACGCTGCGCCACGCCGCCGGTCCGATCGACCACGACGCCGCCATGCGCGAGGAGCTGACCCACCAGGTGTGGTCGCTGCGCCGCGGTGCGGGGCCGGGGCACTGATCAGCGGGGTCCGCAGTGGCCCCCGGTCGGTGGACGCGGGGTTCGGCGGGCCGCGGCGTTACGCTCGCCGCCGGTGATGACCGACGACGCCCCGGCGGGAGAGCCGCTCGAAGCCATCCCGGTCGAGACCGCAGCCGGTTCACCGATCACGACGGTCGTCGCGTGGATGCTCGTCGTCGTCGCCGTCGCCGGCGTCGCGTTCTGGATCTGGACCCGGTGGATCGATCCCTCGGTCGGCGGCACGATCGACCGCTACGTCCACAAGGAGTCCGGCGTCGTGTTCGAGGATCCGGGAGCGGGCTTCCGCGTCGTGACGCCCACGCAGTGGCACCGCACCCTCGGAACGAACCAATGGGGTCAGACCGTCACCGTCACCGACCGCGTCGGCGACTACGAGTTCGAGGTCACGAAGACTCCGCAGCCGCCGACTGCGGTCGAGAACTACGACGCTGCGCTCAACACGCTCGCGGGTCAGCTCGCCGGCGGCGTGAACGGCGAGATCGTCGAGCAGAGCAAGCCGATCGTGCTCGGCGAGCTGGTCTTCAAGTCGATCGTGTTCCGCAAGGGCGACACGTACTGGCGCGCGTGGCTCGAGCTCATGAAGGACCGCGTGTACACGATCGTCGGGCGGCTGCCGAGCTCCGATCCCGCACCGTTCAAGCGATTCGCCGAGTCCTTCTCGATCCTCGGCGCCTGAGGAGGGCGCGCCGATCGGCACCAGGCGGCTCCGGGATTCGAGACCGATCGGCACCAGGCGGCTCCGGGATTTCGAGACCGCGTGGCGCGCCCGTGGCCGGAGCGGCCCGGCGCCGCAGGCGCCATGAGCGGGAGAGGAGACCACCCGGCGCTCAACCGGCGGGCACGAGGAGCGCGTCGAACTCCTCGCGCCGCGCGTGCCACTCCTCCACGGTGATCGCGTAGCGCACATGGTCCTCGTAGACGCCGTCGATCTGCAGGTAGCGCACCGACGTGCCCTCCTCGCGCAAGCCGAGCTTGGTCGCGACCCGCCGGCTCGCCGCGTTCCGCGGCACGATCGCGGCCTCCAACCGGTGCAGGCGCAGCTCCTCGAAGCCGTAGCGGATGATGACGGCGACGCCCTCGGGCACGTACCCGTGACCGGCGTGCCGTTCGTCCACCCAGTACCCGATCGACGCCGACTGGAACGGCCCGCGCTGGAGCGTGCCGAGGCTGACCTCACCGATGAGCTGCTCCCCCGCTCGGAGGAACAGGCCGAAGCCGTGCGCGGCGTCGAACTGGCGCTGCCGGTCCCACGCCGCGCACCGCGCCCGGAACGCGTCGACGTCGGCGACGGGATCCGCCGATCCCGGCTCGGGCCGTGGCTCCCACCGCTCGAGCCAGTGGCGGCTCGCGAGTCGGACCTCGCGCCACTCGGGGAAGTCCTGCGCGCGCAACGGCCGAAGGAACACCCTTCCGCCCTCGAGCTGCAGCGGCTCGTGCCGCCTCATCGCGCGCTCGCGATCGCGTCGAGCGCGGCCGGGTCCTCGAGCCCCGAGAGATCTCCCGGCGCCTGGCCGAGCGCGACCGCGCGGATGGTCCGGCGCATGATCTTGTTGCTCCGCGTCTTGGGCAGCGCGGTGGTCACGTGCACCGCCGAGGGCGTGAACGCCTTCCCCAGCGCGTGACCGACCTGCGCCCGCAGCTCGGCGCGCAGGTCGTCGGTGACCGCGGTGCCCGGCGCGACCACCACGTAGCAGACCAGCGTCTCGCCCTTGAGCTCATCGGGGAGGCCGACGGCCGCGGCCTCGACGACCGCAGGGTGCTCCACGAGCGCGGACTCCACCTCGGCCGGACCGAGTCGCTTGCCGGCGAGCTTGATCGTGTCGTCGGAACGACCGTGCAGGTACCACTGGCCGTTCTCGTCGATGGACGCCCAGTCGCCGTGCCACCAGACGCCCGGCCACCGCGACCAGTACGTCTCGAGGTAGCGGTCGGGCTCCTTCCACATGCCGCGTGTCATCGCCGGCCACGGGCGCCGGCACACGAGCTCGCCCACCACGCCGCGCACCGGCCGGCAGTCGTCGTCGACGACGTCGACTGCACAGCCCAGCGCCGGGCCGCCGAGCGAGCAGGGCGCGATCGGCTCCACCACGTGCGGCGCGAGGAAGCAACCGACCTCGGTCCCGCCGCTCACGTTGATCACCGGGCACCGCTCCCCGCCCACCGTGGTGAAGTACCACCACCACGGGCCCTCGTTCCACGGCTCGCCCGTCGAGCCGAGCACGCGCAGCGACGACAGGTCGTGCGCGTGCACGGGATCGTCACCGTGGGCCATCAGGGCGCGCACGAGCGTCGGTGAGATGCCGAGGATGGAGATCCGGTGGCGGGCGACCATCGCCCACAGCCGGTCGGGGCCGGGGTGGTCGGGGGCGCCGTCGTAGCAGAACATGGTGGCGCCCCAGGCGAGCGTCCCGAAGATCTGCCACGGTCCCATGATCCAGCCGAGGTCGGTGAGCCAGAACAGCACGTCGTCGCGGTCTCCGCCGGTGACCGTCGACCGGCAGTCGGCCTGGAACCCGACCTCCTCGGCGATCTTGACCACGAACCCGCCGTGCACGTGCACGACGCCCTTCGGCGTGCCGGTGGTGCCGCTCGTGTACGCGATGAACAACGGGTGTTCGGCGTCGAGCGGGACTGCGGCGACGGGTCCACCGCGGCCGAGCGCGCCGAGCTCCGCGAGCGTGAGGTCACGGCCGGGCGTCATCGGAACCTCGCGCCCGAGGCGGGACACGACCACGACGGTCGTCACGCCCGGGAGGGTCGCGAGCGCCTCGTCGGCGGTCTCCTTCATCGGCGTGACCTTGCCGCGGCGCGTCGTGCCGTCGGCGGTGACGAGCGCCTTCGCCTCACCTTCCGCGAGCCGCACCCCGACGGCCTCCGCGCCGTAGCCCGAGAAGATCGGCAGGAAGATCGCCCCGAGCTTCGCGACGGCCATCACCGTGGCGACCGTCTCGGGCAACATCGGCAGGAACACGCCGACCGCGTCGCCTTCGCCGATGCCGCGCGCGGCGAGGCCACCGGCGATCGCATCGGTCAGCTCACGCAACTCGGAGTACGTGACGGTGCGGGGCGCGCCCTCCTCGCCTTCCCACACGATCGCGGGGTGATCGGCGCGCCGGGGGTCGTCGGCCCAGCGGTCGACGCAGACCGACGCCGCGTTGATCCGTCCACCGGTGAACCACGTCGCCCATTCGATGCCCCGCGATTCGTCGAGCACCTCCGAGTACGGCGCGGCGAACGGGATCCCGGAGAACCGGACGAACGCGTCCCAGAACCACTCGGGCTCGGCGATCGAGCGCGCCCGCAGAGCGTCGAAGGAGTCGAAGCCGTGCGCGGTCATGAACCGGCCGACGTTGCTCGCGGTCAGATCGTCGGGAGTGGGCCGCCAGGCGGCGTCGGATCCAGCCATCGTGTCTGCTCCTGGCCCTACGGGCCGGGCCGCAGGGGCCCCGCTCGGCGGGTGCGGTCTCGCTCGATCAGCGTCGGCGCCTCGCTCACGCAGCGCAGGATACCGGCGCGCCCCGCGTAGGGTGCCGGGCATGACCGACGCCAACGCTCCCGCCGGCCCGGACGCGGCCGCGAGCACCCCGCCGGGCGCAGCCGACCGACTCGTGTGGATCGACCTGGAGATGACCGGTCTCGACACCGCGCGCCACACGATCGTGGAGATCGCGGTGCTCGTGACCGGTTCGGACCTCGAGCTCGTCGACGACGGCATCGACCTCGTGATCCACGCGTCGCCCGCGGAGCTCGACCGGATGGACGACTTCGTGCGTGCGATGCACACGAAGTCCGGACTGCTGCCCCAGATCGAGGCGTCGACGACGAGCCTCGCCGCCGCCGGGGTGCAGGTGCTCGAGTACCTCGGCGAGCGGGTACCGCCCGCCGCCGCGCCGTTGTGCGGGAACTCGATCGGTGTCGACCGTCGCTTCCTCGACCGGTACCTGCCCGCGGTCGACCAGTACGTGCACTACCGCAGCATCGACGTCAGCTCGCTCAAGGAGCTCTGCCGCCGCTGGAACCCGTCGGTGCACAAGGGCCGACCGGGCAAGGCCGAGACCCACCGCGCGCTCGACGACATCCGCGAGTCGCTCGAGGAGCTCCGCTACTACCGCGACCACTTCCTCACCCTGCCGGCACCCCCGGCACCGGCCGCGTAGCGCGACGCCGGTCGGGCGACTCAGAGGCCGAGTCGTGCCACCACCGGCAGGTGATCGCTCCAGGCGGCCCAGGTACGCCAGTCGTCGGGCACCTCGGCGTCGAGCACCACGACGTCGTCGGTCACGAGGAGGTAGTCGAGCCGCTGCGTCGGCGGACCCGTGCGCGGTCCCGGCGCCCAGTTCGTCGCCGGCGCGGGCCGATCCGCCCACCTCCGGCGCTCCGCATCGCGGTGGCCGGCGCGCGCGAAGGTCTCCAGCTCGAGCGAGCCGGGCGCGGCATTGAGGTCACCTCCGACCACCGCTGCGTCGGGTGAGTGCGCGAGCACCGCACGCGCCTGGCGCGTACGCTCCTCCGGGGTCACTCCCGCGCCGAGGTGGACGTCGACGAACCGCAGCATCGTCCCGTCACGCGGGACGCCGACGTGGAGCGCGATCCGGCGCCGCCAGCTCCAGAACTGCAGCGCGCGGGCGAGCATCTGCACGTGCACGTCGACGAGCGCGAGCCGGCTGAGCACCCCGAGCCCTTCGGCCGGGATCCGCACCGGCCAGTGCTTGAACCGCCAGCGGGCGTCGACCCAGCTCCCGGCTCTCCGCAACGCACCCAACTGTCGGCGCTGGATCTCTTGGAGCAGCACGACGTCGGCGTCGAAGCGGGCGAGCGCGTCGGCGACCGCGGGCACGTTCATCCCCTGGCTGCCCTGTGCGTTCCAGCTGACGACGGTGAGCCCTGCCCGCTCGCGCATCCCGACCTCCGAGTTCGTTCGCCAGCCTACGGCACGCCGAATCGCTCGCTACGCTGCCCCGCCCATGGAGACCGTGAGCGTGGACCGAGACATCGCCGCACCACCCGAGCGCGTGTGGGCGCTCGTGTCGGACATCACCCGGATGGGAGAATGGTCGCCCGAGTCGACGGGCGGCTCGTGGAAGGACGGCGCGTCGGGCCCCGCCGTCGGCGCCAAGTTCGCCGGGACCAACGCCAACGGCAAGAAGTCCTGGTCCACGAACTGCGTCGTCACCGAGTGCGAGCAGGCTCAGGAGTTCGGCTTCCGGGTCACCGCGGTCGGGCTCAAGATCGCGCACTGGAACTATCGCATCGAACCGACTGCGACCGGGTGCCACGTCACCGAGACCTGGACCGACGAGCGCGGCGGGTTCGCCAAGTTCGCGGGCAAGCTCGCCAGCGGCGTCGCGGACCGGGCGACGCACAACCGCGCCGGCATGGAGCAGACGCTCGTCGCGCTCGCGGCGGCTGCCGAGCGCGGCGACTGACCGGTCCCGTCAGAGCAGCTCACGGAGCGCGCCGAGCAGCGCGTCCACCGACCGCGCGCGGGCGGTGTGACCCATGAGCCCGATCCGCCAGGCGACCCCGGCGAACGCGCCGAGCCCGCCGCCGACCTCGATGCCGTGCTCGAGCAGCAACCGCCGCCGGAGCGCGGCCTCGTCGAGCCCGTTCGGGAGCCGCGTCGAGGTGAGCTGCGGGAGCCGATTGCCGACCGGTGCGATCAGCGAGAACCCGAGCTCGACCAGCGCGCCCTGGAGCGACTCGCCGACGGCCCGATGGCGAGCCCACACCGCGTCGAGGCCCTCGTCGAGCACGACGCCGAGGCCCGCGTGGAGCGCCACGATCATTCCCGTCGGCGCGGTGTGGTGGTACTTGCGCTCCGCCCCGACGTAGTCGCCGATCAACCCGAGGTCGAGATACCAGGACTGCACCGGTGTGGTGCGGGAGCGGATGCGCTCGACGGCGCGGGACGAGAACGTGACCGGCGCGAGGCCGGGCGGAGCTCCGAGGCACTTCTGCGTCCCCGAGTAGCACGCGTCGATCCCCCAGGCGTCGACGTGCACCGGCACCCCCGCGAGCGAGGTGACCGCGTCCACGAGCAGCAGCGTGTCGGTCTCGGTCACCGTGCGCAGCGCGGCGACGTCGTTCTCCACGCCCGTCGACGTCTCCGCGTGCACGACCGCGAGGACCCGGGCCGCAGGGTGCGACGCGTGCGCGTCGAGCAGGCGCTGCGGGTCGATCGGCATGCCCCACTCGGCCTCGACGCGAACGACGGTCGCTCCCGTGCGCCGCGCGACCTCGCACATCCGCTCACCGAACACGCCGTTCACACCGACGATCACGGCGTCGCCGGGCTCGACGAGATTGACGAAGCACGCCTCCATCCCGGCCGAGCCGGTGCCCGAGATCGGCAACGTCAGCTCGTTGGCGGTGTCGAACACGAGCCGGAGCCGGTCGCAGGTGTCGTCGAGGATGGCCAGGAACTCCGGATCGAGGTGGCCGAGCAGCGGTTGCGCGAACGCGGCCACGACCTCGGGATACGGGTTCGACGGGCCGGGCCCCATGAGCAGCCGATCAGGAAGCGACATCCCCGGATCGTACGAGAAGTACCAGCGCCGATCGGCAGAGCAACGACGACGGTCACGGCAACCCGAGCCGGAGCGCAGCGGAGGCGAGCCGCGGCAGAGCGAGCCCCGTCCGGCACCCGCGCAGAGGCGCGAGCGGAGCCGCCGACAAGGCGGAGCCGCCGAAGAGGCCGTTACGCGTGGATGGCGACGAACTCGCGCTCGAGGTGGGCGACGGCCTCACTCGCGTCCGCGACCATCGCCCGCGCGAGTAGTGCAGCCTCCCGGGCCACCCGGGTGACGGTGCTCGGTGGGAGCGCGACGGCGGCCGAGTCGGCGGCGGCGCGCACGGCTGTGACCGCGTCGTGCGCAGCACGTGCTGCCACGCGGGTACGGCCGCGGATGCGCAGTGCGTCGTCGATGCGCATGAGGTCCTCCCAGGCCATGACCTCGTCGGCCGCGGTCTGGTGGGACGCGTCGATCGCCTCGGCCACCGCGCTCAGGTCGTCGGGACCGAGCCGGCGCAGCATCTCGACGAACACCACGAGCTCCATGCCCAGTTGCTACGACACCTTCGCCGGGTCGGTTGAGTGGTTCCGCGGCCGCGGCCGACCTCACCGGGCGGCGAGATCCCGCACCAAACCGTCGAGAATGTCCGCTTCGCTCGTCAGCATGCGGTCGAAGCCGAACGTGCGCAGGATCGAGACGAGGATGACCGCGCCGCCCACGATGACGTCGACCCGACCCGGCTCGAGGCCCGGATTGTGCCGCCGGTCCGCGATCGCCTCGGTCGCGAGCGTCCGGAACACGTCCTCGGCCGCCTCCTTGGTCAGCCAGAAGTGGTGCACGCGGTCGCGGTCGTAGGTCGCGAGGCCCTGTTCGATCATCGCGAACGTCGACACCGTGCCCGCGAGCCCGACGAGCGTGCGCGCCGCCTTGACCTCGGGCACCTCGCGGAGCACGTCGGCGAGGTGCTCGCGCACGACGTGCACCGCCTGGCTCAGCTCCTCGGCGGTCGGTGGGTCGCCGTGCAGCCACGCCTCGGTGATGCGCACGCACCCGATGTCGACCGAGACGAGTCCCGTCGGCTCGCTCGTGCCCACGACGAACTCGGTGGAGCCGCCGCCGATGTCCACCACGAGGTACGGCGCGGGCGCGACCTCGGCGAGGCCGGTGGTCGCGCCGAGGAACGAGATGCGCGCCTCCTCCTCCCCGGTCAGCAGCTCGGGCGGGACGCCGAGCGCATCGGTCGCCGGGCCGAAGAAATCGTCACGGTTCGAGGCGTCGCGCGCCGCGGACGTCGCCGTGGCACGGACCGCGGTGACGCCGCCGATCGCGTCGATCGCCTCCCGATAGGAGGCGAGGGTCGCGACCGTGCGGTCGATGGCCTCGGGCGCGAGCCGGCGCGCCGAGTCGACACCCTGCCCGAGCCGGGTGATCGTCATCCGCCGGTCGAGCGTGACGAGCTCGGCACCGGGCCCGGTGATCTCGGCGACGAGCAACCGGGTCGAGTTCGTTCCGATGTCGACCGCGGCCGCTCTCACCGGACGGTGACCTCGGCCGCGAGCTGATCGGCGACCCACGCACCCACCGGGTCGTCGCCGCCCGCGAGGAAGTAGGCGTAGTGGGCGTGGAGGCACTTCACGCCGACGCGGGTCCCGCCCACGCCGCCGAACGGCCGGGGACCCTCGTGGTCGGCGGCGACGGTCCGGTCGCGATCGGCCGCGTACCGGGCGTGCGCGGCCGCGAGCGCGTGGCCGTCCACGGCCTGCTGGGCGGCCGCGACACCACCCGCGGCCTCGAGCCGGCTGACCGCGCGGACGAGGTCGGGATCGACCAGCCAGAACGTCGTCGGCAGGGGTGTGCCGTCGTCGAGGAACGGCGCGTTGCGGATGACGACCGGGGCGCCGTCGGCACCGCGTACGACCACCGTGAACTCGGCGCGCGGCGTCCGTCCGAGCAGCGCGGCCACGCGCGCGGCGTCGTCGGGATCGGCCATGGGCGCCAGCGTAGGTGACGACCGCGGCGCGGCTACGGGGCGAGTGGCAGCGTCGTGGTCGTCGTGGGATCCGCGCCGGGGACCGCAGCCCAGGCCTGCTCGCCCGGGCGCACCATGCCGTAGCGCGCGCGGGCCAGGCGCTCGATCTCGGCCGGACTCTGCAGCCGCTGCGACTCCCGCTCGAGGCTCCGGCGCTGCTGTCGCAGGACGTCGAGCTGGTGCTGGGACTCGGCGAGCGACGCGCGCTGGTCGAGCCACGACCGCACCGGGAACACGACCACGAAGAGCAGACCGATGCACACCACGGCCGCGACGGCGCACCGCAACGCGACCGCGCGCCGCCGGCGCACCTGCTCGGCGGTGAAGCGGGGCGTCGACGCGGCGGTCACGATCCGCGAGCGCCCTGCGCCAGGGCGCGGCCGCCGAGGTACTCCGCCGCCTCGCCGAGGCCCTCCTCGATGCGCAACAGCTGGTTGTACTTCGCCACCCGGTCGCTGCGCGCCGGCGCGCCCGTCTTGATCTGCCCGCAGTTCGTTGCCACCGCGAGGTCGGCGATCGTCACGTCCTCGGTCTCGCCGGAGCGGTGCGACATCATGGCCGTGTAGGCGTGACGCCCGGCCAGCGCGACGCAGTCGAGCGTCTCGCTGAGCGTGCCGATCTGGTTGACCTTCACCAGGATCGAGTTCGCGACGCCGAGGTCGATGCCCTGCTGGAGCCGGGCCGGATTGGTCACGAAGAGATCGTCGCCGACGAGCTGCACCCGGTCGCCCACCGCCGCGGTGAGCGCCGCCCAGCCGTCCCAGTCGTCCTCAGCCATGCCGTCCTCGATCGAC
>CAZXCB010000043.1:0-6580 GCA_964639075.1 uncultured Bifidobacteriaceae bacterium
TGCCCGAGATCGGGACGCCACGCTCCTCTGCGTAGCGGCGCAGCACCGGCGTGTCGACGGCGAGGTTGGGTGCGCCGTTCGCGAACGGCACTCCCTCGAGCAGCGCCGCGTACGCGTAGAGCATCGACGGGGCGATCGCCGGATCCTCGGCGTCGATCGCAGCCTCGAACGCGTCGAGGTCGGCGTGAGCCGGGCCGGGCTCGATGTAGATCTCCGTCGACCCGCACCAGATCATCACGAGCCGGTCGCAGAGGTTCTCGTCCCTGAACGTGTTGATGTCGGCCCGGATCCGGTCCAGCATCGCCCGCTTCGACGTGCTCGGCATCACGTTCGTGCCGTCGAGGCGCTTCACGTAGTCGGCATCGAACGCCGCGGGCATCGGCCGGATCGCGCGCAGCGCGTCGCCGATGCCTTCGAGATGACGGCCCTGGTCGAGCACGCCGGCTCGGCTCGCCGCGGTGTACGCGTCGTCCGGGTAGGGGTCCCACGCGCCGAACACGATCTGGTCCAGCGCCGCGAGCGGCACGAAGTCGCGGATGAGCGGCACCCGGTCCTCGGTGCGCTTGCCCAACCGGATCGTGCCCAGCTGCGTGAGCGAGCCGACCGGGACCTCGTCACCCCGCTTGGCCAGCTCGACGCCGGCGATGAGGGTGGTGGTGACCGCGCCGAGGCCGATGCACAGGACGCCGAGGCGCCCGTCGGCGGGCGCGACGGTTGGTGACGGTGGAGAAGTCATGAGACCCCGACCCTACGCGACGACGCGCCGCGTAGGCTCGTCGCCGTGACGGTCGCGGAGCTCCCGCTCATCCCGATTCCCGCAGTGCCGGCGGGCCACACGTACCAGCGGATCACCGTCGAACCCTGGGCCGGCGCGTGCGGTGCGGTGATCTCGGGGGTGGACCTCGCGGCGCCGCTCGCCGACGAGACGGTCGCGGAGATCCGCCGTGCGCTGCTCGACCACCTCGTGGTGTTCTTCCGCGGTCAGACGCTCGACCCGACGACCCAGGTCGCGGTCAGCCGCCGCTTCGGCCCGTACAGCCCGGTGCCGTTCATCGAGCCGGTCACCGACCACGAGGAGGTGATCGCGGTCGTGCGCGAGGCGACAGAGACGCAGGGCTTCGCGTTCGGCGGCATCTGGCACTCGGACTTCTCGTTCCTCCCCGAACCGCCGATGGGCTCGATCCTCCACGCGCTCGAGGTCCCGCCCTACGGCGGTGACACCCTGTGGGCGAACCAGTACCTCGCCTACGAGACGCTCTCGCCGGGCATGCGCGGCATGCTGCGCGGCCTCGCCGGCGTGCACAGCGCGCGTGACGCCTACTCGCCGAAGATGCAGAAGGTCCACGACCTCTTCGCCGGCATGACCGTCCACACGAGCGAGGAGGCGAACCGCGCCCAGGTGCACCCCGTCGTGCGCCGCAACCCCGAGACCGGGCGCGACGCGCTCTACGTGAACCAGCAGTACACGATCGGCCTCGCCGACTTCTGGCCCGCCGAGCAGCGACCGCTCCTCGATCATCTCTTCGCGCACTCGACCCAGGACTCGTTCACCTGCCGGTGGCGGTGGGAGGTCGGCGACCTCGCGTTCTGGGACAACCGCGTCGTGCAGCACATGGCGATGGGCGACGTCTCCGGGCATCGCCGCGCGATGCACCGCACCACCGTGGCCGGCGAAGCCCCCGTCCCGACGGTCGAGCGCGACGGCCCATGAGCACGGCGCTCATCACCGGGGCGTCGGGCGGCATCGGCATGGAGATCGCACGCGCACTCGCGCCCGATCACGACCTCGTGCTGGTGGCGCGCTCGGTCGCCAAGCTGGAGGCGCTCGCCGACGAGCTCGGCGGCGCGCGGGTCGTGGCGGCCGACCTCGCGGATCCCGCCGGCGTGAGCAAGGTCGTCGCCGAGGTCCCGGCCGCCGACGTGCTCGTGAACAACGCGGGCGTCGGCGACTTCGGCGAGTTCGCGACCGTCGATCTCGACAAGACGCTCGCGATGATCCAACTCAACGTGACGTCGCTGACGGCGCTGACGCGCCACTTCCTGCCGGGGATGCTCGAACGCGGTGAGGGTCGGATCATGAACGTCGCGTCGACCGCGTCGTTCCAACCCGGACCGCTCATGGCCGTGTACTACGCGACCAAGGCGTACGTCCTGTCGTTCTCCGAGGCCGTCGCGGAGGAGACGCGCGGCAGCGGCGTCACCGTGACCGCGCTCTGCCCGGGACCGACCGCGTCCGGCTTCCAGGCCGCGGCCGAGATGGAGCTCTCGCCGCTCGTCGCCAACCGCAAGCTGCCGTCGGCCGCCGAGGTCGCGGCCTACGGCGTGAAGGCGATGGAGCACGGCGACGTCGTGGCGGTGCTCGGGCTCGTGAACAAGGTGATGGCGGCGTCGATCCGGTTCACGCCCCGGCCGGTGACCCGGCGGCTGGTCCACAAGCTGCAGGCGACCAAGCCGACCGCGACCTGAGCCGCTCGCTCGTCAGCGCGGCGCCGCGCCCAGGAAGGCGGCGGTGGAGCCCGCGACGGGCATCGGATCCATGCCGAGCTTGCGGTGGTCCCAGGACCGCGTGCGGATCGGGTCGACGCGGACGACGACGCGCTTGTGCAGCATGACCTCCACGAGCGGCTTCACCTCGTCGGTGTACGGGCCGTTGTAGCGCTCCCACACGTTCACCCCGACCTTCCAGATCGAGTCGGGGTCCTCGACGATCGCACCCGTGCCCTCGATCGAGACGCCGCGCAGCTGGTCGTAGGTGAGTCCGTCCTCGATCATGACGGTGATCCGGTCGTCTCGCCGCAGGTTCACGGTCTTCTGCGCGCGGGCCTTGGTCTCGAACCAGATCTGCCCGTCGATGACGGCGAACCACATCGCGACGAGGTGCGGCGTGCCGTTCGGACCGATCGTGGCCATGGTCGCGGTGCGGCTGCGGTCGACGAACTCGGCGATCTCGTCGTCGTCCATCACGATCTGCGATCGTTGGTTCGTGCCCATGGTCGCGGCCTCCTGTCGGTACGAGACCGTGACCATACAGATTGGCTCTGCGTTCCGTCAAAGGTCTACCGTCCCCGCATGAGGCGTCATGGCTGGGGCGGGGACATGCCCGCGGACGATGCCGCCGCGACCGCGCGGATCCTGGCCGCGGCGCGGGCGCTCCTGCGGGAGCGACCGAGCTCGGCGCCGACCATCTCGGAGGTCGCCGATCGCCTCTCGGTCACCCGCCAGACCGTGTACCGCTACTTCGCGAGCAGCCACGCGCTGCTCGTCGCCTCGGTCGACGACGGCGTCGCCGAGTTCCTCGACGACATCGCGCGCCACCTGCGCGACGAGTCGTCGCCGGCCGAAGCGGTGATCGAAGGGATCGCGTACACCTACGAGCAGATGCATCGTCGCACCGATCTCTCGCTCCTGCTCGCCGCCAGCGGCAGCTCCGCCCACGAGGTGACCTCGGAGACGTCGCTCGCACTCGGGAGGTCCATTCTCGAGCGCCTGCCGGTCGATTGGAGCGCGGCCGGATACGACGACGACGAGTTGAACGAGCTGGTCGAGCTGATGCTGCGCACGCTGCAGTCCTTCGTCGTCGATCCCGGTGATCCCCCGCGGTCTCCCGCGGAGTTCCGCGTGTACCTCCGCCGCTGGATCGGGCCCGCGGTCGCGGCATTCGTGCGCAGCTGCTGACCGCCTGTCCGTCCGTGACCATCGACTGTGAGGATCCTCTCCGTGGCATACAACATCGCTGATCTGTTCGAGCACACGGCGGACGTCGTTCCCGACCGCGTCGCGGTCGTCGACGGGGATCGACGGTTCACCTACCGCGAGCTCGACGAACGGGCCAACCGGATCGCGCACTTCCTGGCCGCCCGCGGGATCGGGGCGGACGACCACGTCGGCATCTACGCGAAGAACTCCCACCAGTGGCTCGAAGCCATGCTCGGCTGTCTCAAGATCCGCGCGGTGCCGATCAACGTCAACTACCGGTACGTCACCGACGAGCTCGCCTACCTGATCGGCAACGCCGAGCTGGTCGGGTGCGTCTACGACCAGGAGTACGCCGAGCGGCTCGCCGCGGTCGCGGACCGTTCGCCGAAGCTCACGACGTTCGTGCACATCGAGGACGACTCGGGGCTCGACACCGCGAGCCTCGGTTCGATCGAGTTCGAGGACGCGCTCGCGCGGTGCACACCCGTCCGCGACTTCGGGGAACGCTCGGGTGACGACCTCTACGTGATCTACACGGGCGGGACGACCGGCATGCCCAAGGGCGTGATGTGGCGGAGCGAGGACATCTTCTTCGCGCTCGGCCAGGGCATCGACTCCCAGACCGGTGAGCGCGTCCCACACGAGCACTTCCGCGCGGAGCAGGCCGCGGCCAGCGAGATCCCGCTCGTGTTCTGCATCATCCCGCCCCTCATGCACGGCGCGGCCCAGATCGCGACCCTCAGCCAGTGGTTCCTCGGCAGCACGCTCGTCCTCGTGCGCCAGTTCGACCCCGAGGGCGTGTGGGACACCTTCCAGGAGCACGGTGTGAACTCCGTCCTCATCACCGGTGACGCCATGGCCCGGCCGCTCATCGAGGCGCTCGAGGCCGAGCCCGAACGCTGGGACCTCTCGCAGCTGATCTCGTTGTCCTCGAGCGCGGCGCTGTTCTCCCAGTCGGTGAAGGACCGCTACCTGGATCGGCTCCCGAGCCTGATCATCACCGACTCGATCGGATCGACCGAGTCCGGCTTCAACGGCATCACCTATGCATCCAAGGGGGCGAAGCCCGCGGCCGGTGGGCCGACCGTGAAGGCCGGCGCGGACGTCGTCGTCCTCGACGAGGAACTCCGGCTCATCCCCGAGGGCGACGACCGCATCGGCAGGCTCGGCCGCGGCGGCAACATCCCGCTCGGCTACTTCAACGACCCGGTCAAGACCGCCGAGACCTTCGTCGTCGCGGCCGACGGGAAGCGCTACGTCGTCTCCGGTGACGCCGCCCGGTGGGCCGGCGACGGTCAGATCACGATGCTCGGTCGCGGCTCGGTCTCGATCAACTCCGGTGGCGAGAAGATCTTCCCCGAGGAGGTCGAGCAGGCGCTCAAGGCGCATCCTGCGGTGCAGGACTGCACCGTCGTCGGGGTGAGCGACGAGCGGTGGGGCCAGAAGGTCGCCGCCATCGTGCAGTTCGTGCCGGGGACGACCGCAACGCTCGACGAGCTCGGCACCCACACGCGCAACCACATCGCCGGCTACAAGGTCCCGCGCGAGCTCCACGTGGTCGACACGATCGTTCGCTCCCCGTCGGGCAAGCCCGACTACCGCTGGGCCAAGGAGCTCGCCGAGTCCGCCGGGTCACGAATCGAGCGCTGAGGTCGGGTGCCGCACACGCCTCAGGCCCGCACCCGCGTCGTGCCCAACCTGCGTCGGTTGCGCTGCCATGGGCCGCACGAGTGGCGCAGGTCGGGAACGCGACCGAGCGTCAGGCGCGTGCGGGGATCCGGCGGCGGCGGAACGGCGCGTCGAGGCTGACGCCGCGGAGCAGCAGCACCTCGGCCACCATGAACGTCACCGCGACCGCGACGATCCCGCCGGCCGCGACCACGTAGGCGAGTCCGATCTTCACCACGTGGATGCCGTCGGCCCGGTTGATCGTCGTCGTGGCGAGGATCACGGCGAAGCCGATGCCGAGCACGACGATCGCCCCGACGAGCAGGCCCGGCAGGCCCTCCGGCTCTCGCGGCGCGCCGGGGCCGCGCCACGCGACGAGCAGCGCGGCGACGCCGAACGTCCAGATCCCCACCACCGCGAACGCGCTGACCGCGTCACTCGGTCGGTGCCAGCCGGCGGCGAGGGTCATCGCCGCGATGGCGCCTGCGTACAGACCGCCGACCGTCGCGGCGAGCGGCCGCATGCGGTGCGGCACGACGAGGACGAACGCCGCGGCCAGCGACGCCGCCACCGTGCTGTGGCCGCTCGGCAACGTGTTGAAGGGGATGATCCCGTTGTCCAACAGGTCGGGACGCGTGACCGCAGCCTTGAACACCTGGGTCGTGACGTTCGCCCCGACGATCACCGCGCCCACGCCGAGCGCGAGATACCAGCGGCCCCGCACGAGGGCGATGGCCATCAGCGAGAGACCGAAGACCGCGAGCGATCCGACCGAGATCGTGCGCAACAGCTCGTCGGATCGCTCGGCGCTGCGGTCGTGCTGCACCACCCGTCCGGACAGCGCGGCGTCGTCGAGCCGCTGACCGGTCCGTGTGGCCACGAAGAACGCGGTGAGGCCGATGAGCAGCACCGCGCACAGCACCGCGGCCACCGTGAGCCGAGTCACGGCTCGCCGCCGAGCGGTGCCGACCGGGGGCGGGATCCGCGACGCGCCCGGCGGAGCGGGCGCGGTCTCGACTGGCCTCATCGTCGCTCCATCGCCGTCGGACCCAGGAGGATCCCGCCGTGCACCCAACTCGACAACCCCGTCTGGCACGCGCCGACCGGCCCGCAGGCCAAGGTAGCCGAGGGTGACCGCACCGGGTCCGCGGCGGGCGCGCGCACCGCAGAGCTCGGCGCCCTCGGTGTGATCGCTAGGTTGGGCGGTCGTGACCAC
>CAZXCB010000043.1:6590-18802 GCA_964639075.1 uncultured Bifidobacteriaceae bacterium
GACCACCGAGACCCGGCGCTGGCAGGTCGGTGACGCCTCCATCACGAGCGTCGTCGAGGACGAGATCGCCCACATCCCACCCGAGCTCTTCTTCCCCGCGGCGACGGCCACGGCAGTCGCCGCGCACCCCTGGGTGCTCGACGACTACGCCGACCCCGATGGCAACGTCACCCTCAGGGTGCAGGCGCTCGTCGTCGAGACGGGCTCGCGCACGGTGCTCGTGGACCCGTGCGTCGGGAACTTCAAGGCGCTGGCGCTGCCGTTCTGGAACGACCAGGAATGGCCGTTCATGGATCGCTTTGCGGCCGCGGGGTTCGCGCCGGAGCAGATCGACACCGTGGTGCACACGCACCTGCACGCCGACCACGTCGGGTGGGACACGCACCGCGTCGACGGTGCGTGGGTCCCCACGTTCACACGTGCCCGCCACCTCTACACGGCGGGCGAGCTGGACTTCTCGCGAGCGCTCCCGGGTGACATGGTCGAGCGCGAATCGGTCCAGCCGATCTTCGACGCCGGGCTCGCCGACATCGTCGCCGACGACGCCGACCTCGGTGACGGCCTCCGACTCGAGCCCACCCCGGGACACACCCCCGGCCACGTGTCGCTGTGGATCGGGTCGGCCGGCGAGCGGGCGATGATCAGCGGCGACTTCCTGCACCACCCGGTGCAGTGCGCCGAACCCGACTGGGCCGAGATCGGCGACGCCGACGCGGACCTCGCCCGCGAGACGCGCCACCGCATGCTCACGGTCGCGGCCGAGACCGGTGTGCTGTTCTTCGGCACGCACTTCCCCTCCCGTCCCGCCGGGCGGGTCGTCGTCGACGGCGACGCATGGCGGTTCGTCCCCGAGTGACGAACCGGGCGAGCGACACCGGCTCAGGGCAGGTGGACGTTGCCCTCGGCGTCGAGCTCCCAGTGCGGGTTGTGCGCGACCTCCCACGGATGTCCGTCGGGGTCGACGAACACACCGGAGTAGCCGCCCCAGAAGTTGGCCGCGGCCGGTCGTGAGATCCGTGCGCCGGCGCGCTCGGCCTCGGTGAGCACCGCGTCGACCGCGCGCTCCGTGCTCACGTTGTAGGCGAGCGTCACGCCGCCCCACCCGCCGGTGTCGCCGACGCCGCTGTCCGCCTCGAGTTTGGCGCGCGACCACAGCGCGAGCACCATGCCGTTCGCCTGGAAGAACACGACGTCACCGTCGGGCGACGTCCCCTTCCAGCCGATCGCCTCGTAGAACTTCCGGCTGTGCGCCACGTCGGCGACGCCGAGCGTGATCAGTGAGATGCGCTGCTCCATCGCCCGACTCTCCCACACGCCTGCGACGCCGATCCTGGCATGATCGAACGTCTGTTCGCTACCCTGTTCGGGTGAGCCCGTCGTCGCCGGCCTCCCGGGAGTGCGTGCACCAGCCGACGCTGCTCGGCGCGCTCGAGCCGCGGCCTGCGGACGCGCCTGCGTGGGAGCGGGTCGCGCTCGACGCGCAGTCGTGGATCGACGTCGTGCGCGAGTGGTGGCTGGGCGCCGACGTGCTCGCCGAGACGCTGATCCGGGAGGTCCCGTGGCGGAGGGGTCGGCGCCGTATGTGGGACCGGATGGTCGACGATCCGCGGCTGTCGTGCTGGTGCCGCGCCGGCGATCCGGACGCGCACCCCGCGCTCGGTGCGATGCGGGCGGCGCTCGAGCGTCGCTACCGCGTCCGGCTGCGCGGCCCCGGGCTCAACTACTACCGCGACGGCCAGGACAGCGTCGCCTGGCACGCGGACCGCGAGCTCCGCACGCTCGACGACACGATCGTCGCGATCGTCACGCTCGGTGCGCGTCGCCCGTTCCTCGTGCGGCCGGTCGGCGGCGGCACGTCGATCGACGTCGTCCCGGGCAGCGGCGACCTCCTCGTGATGGGCGGCGCCGCGCAGCGCGATTGGCAGCACTCCGTGCCGAAGATCGCGCGATCGGGACCGCGCGTGTCGGTGTCGTGGCGCTGGACCGCGGGACCACCCCGACGGTGACCTCCGGCGCGTCGCCGCGCCGGCACGGCGTCAGTCCGCGCTCGTGCACACGTTGTCCTGGTGGTCCTTCCACTTCGACGGCGGGTACTGGTAGTAGCTGCCGTCCGGGCACATGAGCGCCGGGTTCACCTCGCCGAAGAGGCCCTGCCGGGACTCCCAGCCCGGCACGGACCACACGTGCACCATCCACTGCGACTGCTTCATGATCTGGCCGCCCACCGAAGCGCACTGCTTCGGCGTGGCCGAGCGGTCGAGGCCATAGGGCGCCTCGATGCCCTTCGCACCGCCGTACTTGAGACAGAGGCTCTCGTGGTAGTGCCACACGTCGTTCGCACCCGCGAAGCCCTCGGGCTCGTCGGCACTCATCGAGTAGTACATGAAGCCCGCGATCGACGCCGTCGGCTCCGTCCCCGCGTACACGATCGCGAGCGGATCAGCGAGGTCGGCGGCGTCCATCACGCCGTCGGCGTTCAGACCCTGGCCGCTGATGCGGATGAAGTGCGCACCGATGCCCGGCATGTAGGGACCGGTCTGGACGTAGCCGGCCGCCAGCGCGGCGGCGACGGTCGGGAAGCGCTTCGCCGTCGCGATGGTCGCCTCGATCTGACCCGACAGCGCGGTCCGCTCCGCCGGCGTGAGCGGCTGCTCCGTCGTCATCGTGTCGTGGTGTCCGTTGCTGAGCAACGACAGGCCCTTGTCGTCGACACCCATCCGCCCGGCTGCGCCCGCGCCGTGTCGCGCACTCCGTCGCTTCGCCTTGGCCTTCGCCGCCTTGGCCTTCGCGGCTTTCGACTTCGCGTGCTGCGCGTGCTCGGAGTGCGAGCCCGCACCGTCCGCGCCGGCGCCGGGCACGCCGATGGCGCTGGCGACGGCGAGTGCGGTCGCGCCGAGCGCGACGAACCTGCGGACACGATGCATCGGACGTCCCCCTGAGTGGCCGAGAGGACGAGCGTAGAGGAGCCGGCGGCCCGGCCGGTAGCGTGCGCGCGTTTCCCGAACCCGGAGCAGCACGATGACCGAGGCCTACGACCTCTACGACCCCGACGGCTACGTCGCCGGACCGCCGCACGAGGTGTTCACCCGGCTCCGCCGCGAGCAACCGGTCGCGTGGCAGGACATGCCGGACGGCACCGGGTACTGGATGGTGCTGCGCCACGCCGATCTCACCCGCGTCGCGCGCGAACCGCTGCTGTTCTCGGCCGCGACCGGCGGAGTGGTGCTCGAGGACCTGCCTCCCGAGAGCCTGGCGATGATGCAGGACATGCTCCTCGCGATGGATCCACCGCGGCACCTCGCCTACCGGCGCAACGTCTCGCCCGAGTTCACGCCGAAGGTCATGGCGCGCCTCGAGGGCAGCATCCGCGACATCTGCCGTTCGATCATGGCCGGGGTCGGCGACCGTCCGGTCGACTTCGTCCACGACGTCTGCGCCAAGCTCCCTTCCCAGGTCGTGGGCGAGCTCATGGGCATCCCGCGCGACGACTGGCCCAGGATCCACCGCTGGTCCGAGATGAACACCGGCGGCCAGGACCCCGACGTCGCGGCCGCGTACGCCGCGGACGCGGCGATGAGCGCGACCGTCGAGATGGCGATGTACGCGATCGAACTCGCCGGCCGGCGCCGCGTCGAGCCGGCCGAGGACCTCACGACGCTGATGCTGGCGGTCGAGGTCGACGGCGAGGCCATGACGGACGTGCAGTTCGGCAGCTTCTTCGTGCAGCTCGTCACCGCCGGGAACGACACGACGCGCACGATGCTGTCGTCCGGGTTGCTCGCGTTGCTCCAGCACCCCGACCAGCTCGCCGAGCTGCGTGCAGACCCGTCCCTGATCCCCGGCGCGGTCGAGGAGATCCTGCGCTGGGCGAACCCGCTCCACTACTTCCGCCGGACCGCCACCGCGGACACCGAGCTCCGCGGCGTCACGATCCGCGCCGGCGACAAGGTCGCCATGATGTACACCTCGGCGAACCGTGACGAGGCCGTGTTCCTCCGGCCGCACGAGTTCGACGTCCACCGCGACCCGAACCCCCATCTGAGCTTCGGCACCGGCGAGCACTTCTGCCTCGGGATCCACCTCGCGCGCCTCGAGGGCCGAGTGTTCTTCGAGGAGCTGCTCGCCCACTTCCCGACGATCGAGCTGGTCGGCGAGCCGAAGCGACAGCGCTCGAACCTCAACAACGCGCTGAAGGAGCTGCCAGTGGTCTTGAGGACCTGAGGGCAGGCAGTGAACCACCGAGCCACTCCCGAGCGGAGCGGAGGCGAGCCGCGAGGAAGCGTCCCAAGGCGGTCGGCGGCCGCGCCATCGAGCGGACGAGCAATCAGGACCTTTGACTGACGACCAGGGCCACCAGGCCCGCGGTCACGACGATCGCCGACACGAGGCGGCGGCCACCGAGTCGCTCCTTCAGCACCAGCCAGCCGAGCGCGGCACCGAGCACCACGGACGACTCGCGGAGTGTCGCGACGTAGCCGACCGGTGCGGAGCGCACCGCGACGAGCACGAGCGAGTACGCCGTGGCCAGGCACACTCCCGACACGAGGTGCCGGCGCCACGAGCACCGCACCGACGCCACGAACGCCGGACCCCGCCCGCGCGCCACCCCGACGATCGACAGGGCCAGCGCGCTGCACGCGGTGAGCGCGACGCCGTAGACGAACCCGTCGGTCGTGTGGCGCGAGCCGGCGGTGTCGATGACGGTGTACACGCCGATGAGCACGGCGGTGAGCAGCGCGAACTTGACCTCGGTGAACGGCGTGTCGGGACGAACGAAGGAGGCCAGCCCGATCGTCACGACCGCCAGCGCGAACCAGCCCGCGCCCGCCAGGCCGTCGCCGAGCGCGACGACCCCGACGAGCGCGGCAACCATCGCACCGCCGCCCCGGGCGAGCGGGTACGCGAGCGAGAAGTCGCCACGTTCGTACGCGGCGACGAGCGCAGCGACGTAGGCCACGTGCACCCCGGCCGAGGCCGCGAGGTAGGGGACCGAGGCGGCCGTGGGCGCCCCGACGACGAGCAGGATGGGCAGCAGGACGATCCCACCGAAGACGAACTGACCCCACGCCGCGAGATCGCGATCGTCGGCCGTCTTGATGAGCAGGTTCCACGCCGCGTGCAGCAACGCCGCCGCGAGGGCAAGCATCGTCGCGAGCGCCACGACGGGCGATGTTGACCGCTTCCGGTGGGGCCGGGCAATCTGCGGCGATGGCCGACCTCGATCCGGAGACGATGACCACACCGTGGCGGCGCGATGCGGCCGAGACGGCGCCGGCTCTGCAGCGCTGGGCGGAGCACACGATGGGCGCCGGAGTGACGGTGTCGGACGTGGGCGAGCCCGGAAACGGGCTGTCGAGCGAGACCGCGCTGTTCACGGTCACCCACCCCGACGGGCGCGCCGAGCGTCTCGTCGCCCGGCTCGCGCCGCTGCCCGACGTGTTCCCCGTCTTTCGCACCTACGACCTCGCGATGCAGCGGGGGTGCATGGACCTCGTGCGCGAGCGCACGGCCGCACCGGCACCGGTGTGCCGCTGGCTCGAGTCCGACCCGCAGTGGCTCGGCACCCCCTTCCTCGTGATGGAGCGGATCGACGGTGAGGCGCCGGCCGACGTCCCCCCGTACGTGTTCGGCGGCTGGGTGATGGACGCCACTTCCGAGCAACGCGACACGTTGATGCGCTCGTCGGTCGGGGTGCTCGCCGAGGTGCACCGGATCACCCCGGCCAACGCGGACCTCTCCTTCGTCGCCGCCGTCGGCGACGGTTCGGCCATGGGCGCGCAGCTCGACGCACAGCGCGAGTACTACGAGTGGGCGCGCGACGGCGTGCGCTACCCACTGATCGAGCGGACCTTCGAATGGCTCGAGACGCATCGGCCCACCGAGCCCGAGCCGGTCCTCAACTGGGGGGACAGCCGCATCGGCAACCTGCTGTACCGCGACTTCACGCCGGTCGCCGTCCTGGACTGGGAGATGGCGACGGTCGGCCCGCGTGAGGTGGATCTCGCGTGGATGGTCTTCCTCCACCGCTTCTTCCAGGACCTGGCCGTGCGCTTCGAGATGCCCGGCATCCCGGACTTCATGACGGCCGAGGACGCCAGCGCTGCGTACCGCGACCTCACCGGCTACGAGCCGCAGGACCTGCACTGGTACGAGGTGTTCGGGGCGCTGCGATTCGCGATCGTGTCGGTCCGCACGAGCACGCGCGGGATCGCGTACGGCCAGATGGAGGCACCCGAGGACCCCGACGACCTCGTGATGTTCCGCACCCTGCTCGACGGCATGATCGCGTGATGGTCCGCGCGTGATCGCGGTCCCCGTCGTCGATCTCGGCGCGCTCGTGGCGGGGGGTCCGGGGGCGATCGAGGGCGTCGCACGGGAGGTCGACACGGCCTGTCGGGACGTCGGGTTCTTCTCGGTCGTGCATCACGGCGTCGACCCTGGCTTGTGCGCGCGGGTCGACGGGCTCGCACGGGAGCTCTTCGCCCGCCCCGAGGCCGAGAAGGCCGCGGCAGCGATGGCGCACGGCGGCCCCGCGTGGCGCGGCTGGTTCCCGCTGCACGGCGAGCTGACCTCGGGAACCCCGGATCACAAGGAGGGCTACTACCTCGGGCGCGAGGTACCGGCCGACGACCCCCGTGTGCGTGCCGGCATCCCCCTCCACGGCCCGAACATCTGGCCGGCCGGGCCGCCCGAGCTCCGTGAGCGCTTCCGCCGCACGATGCTCGAGTACCTCGACGCGCTCGAAGCGCTGGGACAACGCCTGACCCGCGTGATCAGCGTCGCGCTCGGACTCGATGCCGACGAGCTGGGCGGGCGCTGGTTCCACGACCCGGTGATCCTGCTCCGGCTGTTCCGCTACCCGCCCGCGCGGTCGGGCGATCCGGCGTACGGCGTCGCCGAGCACACCGACTACGGGTTCCTCACGCTCCTGTGGCAGGACGAGTCGGGTGGGCTCGAGGTCCGTACCGACGACGGCTGGATCGGTGTTCCGCCCGACCGCGAGGCCTTCGTCTGCAACATCGGCGACATGCTCGACCGGCTGACCGGCGGCTGCTACCGGTCGACCCCGCACCGGGTGCGACCGCCGTCGTCCACCGGAGCGGCGCACGACCGACGCGACCGCATCGCCGTGCCGTTCTTCTTCGACCCGGACTGGGACGCGCGCATCGACACGCTGCCCGGGATCGAGCCGCTCGACGACGCGGCCACGCGTTGGGACGGCACGAGCGTGCACGGCCCGGTCGGGACCTACGGCGAGTACCTGCTCGGCAAGGTCGGAAGGGTGTTCCCCGCCCTGGCGAGGACCGTCCTCGACGAGGGCGTCGCCCGCTGACTCACTCCCCTGCGAGCTCGGTGAGGCTGGCGAACACCGCTCGGCGCAGGTCCGACGGTGCGGGCTCGGCCCGCGGGGCCTCGACCACCGCCGCAACCGGCGTGTGAGCTCCCTCGCGGGCCGGATCGGCCCGGCGCGGCCCCCCCGGACGACGGGCCCGAGTTCGCGCCGGCGGCGCTGCCGCGGCGGGCTCCGGCTCCGGCGGCGGCTCCGCTTCGGGCTCCCGCGGCGCGGCCGCAACGGCGGCCACGGCCGCCAGCTCGTCCACCGCGGACTCGGTGCGGCGCCGCTGCGTCTCGGCCTCGGCGAGGGCCTTGCGCAGCTGCTCCTCACGTTCTCGGCGCTCGCCGACCTCGAGGTCGACGGCGGCGACGCGCGCCCGCGCGCTGTCGAGCTCCTGCGCCATGCGCTCGAGCTCCGTCGCGTGCCGCGAGCGCAGCTCGGCCACCTCCTCCTCGAGCACGCGGACCCGCCCGGACGCGGACTCGGCCTTCGTCCGGAGCGCATCGAGCGCCTGCTCCGCGATTCGGCGGTCGCCGGACCGGGTCGACTCGAGCTCGTCGATACGCGTCCCCGACTCGCCGAGCGCGTCCTGGAGCTGGCTCACCTCCAGCGCGAGTGAGTCGGCCTTGGCGACCGCGACGTCGCGCTCCGCGCGTGCGGTCGCCAGTGCATCACCCACCACCGCGTGTCCTGACTGCGTGGCGGCGAGATCGTCGCGGACCAGCGCGAGCTCCTCGGAGAGCTCGGTGGCCCGGGCTTCGGTGGACGCCAGCTCGCCCAGGAGCCGGTCGCGGTCGGTCGCCAGATCGGCGAGCTCGCCGGTGAGCGCGTCGAGTGCTTCGTCCGAGCCGACGCTCGCCGCGAGCCGCGTCTCGAGCTCCGCGGCGCGCGCGGCCTCCTTCGCCAGGTCGATCTCGAGCTCGCCGGCGCGGCCGACTTCCCTCATCAGGTCGGCCTCGAGCTCCGCAGCACGCGCGGACTGCTCCGCCAGGTCGGCCTCGAGCTCCGCGGCACGCGCGGACTGCTCCGCCAGGTCGGCCTCGAGCGCGCCGGCGCGTGCGACCGAGGCGTCCAGCTCCTCGGCGAGGCCGGTCCGCTGCTCGTCGAGCGCGTCCCGCATGGCCGTGAGGTCCGCCACCTCGGCGCGCAGGCGGTCGCCGTCGGCCACGGCGTCGGCCAGCTCCGCGGCGAGATGCTCGGACCGGGCCGAGGCCGATGTGAGCTCGGCCGATGTCGCGGCGTGGGTCGCCCGCAGGTCCACCGCGTGCTGCTCGTGCTCGTGGGACAGCACCGCGAGCTCGGCTTCGAGCGCCCCGACCCGTGCCTCGGCCGTCGCCACCGATGTGCGGAGGGAGTCGAGCGTCTCGTCGAGCTCGTCCCGCGTGGCGTCGGCGTCGGCCAGCTCCGCCTGCGCCCGCTCGAGACGCGCCTGCACCTCGGCGGACCGCCGGTCGGCCGCGTCGGCACCGGCACGGATGTCGTCGACCTCGGTCCGCAGCCCGGCCAGGCGCGCATCCGACTCGTCGGCACGCGTCGTTGCCAGCGCGAGCGTCTTCGTGAGCTCGGCCACGCGCTGTTCGGCCTCCAGGGCGCGACTCCTCGCCTCGACCACCTCCCGCTCGACCTCGCGGGCGTGCTCCTCGGCGGCGGCGACGACCTCGGTCCGGTCATCCGTGCGCTGATGGGCTTCGAGCCCGAGCAGGCGCGCGTGCAGCCCCGACAGCTCCTCGTGGGCGGAGTCGAGATCGCTGCGGGTCGCCTCGAGCGTGTCGTTGGTCGCGGTGCGTTGGGCCCGAGCGGCTTCGACCTCGTCGCGCAACTCGTTGGTCCGGGCTTCGGCCGACTTCGCGCGTGCGATGGCGATGGCGAGCTCGTCGCGCAGCTCGCGGACGTACTGCTCCTCCACGCCGTCGCCGCCGGTCGGGCGCGGGCCCCCGCTGCTCGTCGCGCGGTGCAGCACCTCGGTGATCTTCTCGAGCCGACGCTCGGCGTGCATGCGCGCGTCGCTCACCCGCTGGAGCTCGAGGCGTGCCGCGTCGCGCTCACGGAGGGCTTCGAGGAGGCGCTGCCGGTGCGCTTCACTCAGCTGCTCACGCTCGTGGATCTCGCTCTGGAGGGTGCGCAGCTCGGGCCCGAAGGTCGCGGCCGGCGGCGGGCTCGACGCGCCCGCGGCGTCGGGCGGAGCACCGTCCTTGGTGACGTCGACCACCACCGGTGTCCCGAGGCGGCGCCGCTCCTCCTGCTGCGCGCGGAAGCGCGCCTGGGCCACGAGTCGCTCGTGCTCCGCGCGCTCCTCGAGCAGCTCGCGCCGCGCCGCCGCGAGCAGCTTCTCGGTCGCGGCGCGCTCGGTCGCGATCTCCTCCACCGCCCGGCGTTGCGCGAGGGCCACCCGACGGGCTTCCTCCGCGGCGGCCGCGTTCGCACGCGCCGCCGACTCCAACTCGGTAGCGGCCTTGCGGCCCTTCGTCGCGCCGGGCTCGATGGTCACGAGCTCCTGCCGGAACACCGGCGGGGCCGGTAGCTTCGACGCGGTGCGGCTCGCGACCAACTCGTCCAGCGTCTTCTTCTCCGACCCGGGTGGCGGAGCGGTCGGCGTGGCGGTCGCCTGGGAATCCGTGCTGGTACTCAGCGGTCCCCCCTTCTGACGGGTCGGTGGGTGGCCCTCTCGCTGCTGCTGTCTCCTTCCCATCGGCCGGGAACGTGCCGAAACTTGACCCTTCGCCCGACAACCGCCGAATCGATCGGAATGACCGCATGGAGATGACCCACCCGGATTGGGTCCGACGCCTCAACCTGTTCGGTGACGCGGTGGGCGATCCCCGGCTCCTCGTGGGCCTCGAACCCGACGAGATGCTCGCCACCGCCCGGACGAGCACCGGGCTCACGGACCTCGGCGAGGCCGACTGGCCGGGATGGGAGGACGCCTACCGCGGCTTCGTGACGGCCGCGGACACCGAGGCACGGCTGCACCTGCTCGGGCGCGTGCTCACGCGCGCGGAGGTGACGCGGATGCTCCAGACGTGGCTCCGCCTCCAGGAGCACTGGCGGACGAGCCCGGCGGTGCTCGCCGAGACCGTCACGGCCCCGTTGTTCGTCGTCGGACCGCCGCGCACCGGCACGACGATCCTGCTCGAGCTGCTCGCGCTCGACCCCCACCTGCGCGCGCCCATCGCGTGGGAGGCCGTGCAGCCACTGCCCCGGCTCGACGATCCCACCACCGACCCGGCGGCCGATCGCGCCGAGCGGCTCCGGCTCGCGGAGAGCGAGCAGGAGCTCTGGGCCGACATCCACCCCGCGTTCATGACCATGCACGAGCTCGCGAGCGACCTGCCGTGCGAGTGCGTGCACTTCCTGGCGTACGACTTCACGAGCCCGTACTGGGGCATGCAGTACGACACGCCGAGCTTCACCGGTTGGCAGCTCGAGCACCTCGAGACACTCGGCCGCGTCTACCGGCTGCACCGCCGCATGCTCCAGACGTTCCAGGCCCAGGGTGATCCGCGCGGACCACTCCCGGACGGCGCGCCACGTCGCTGGTTGCTCAAGTCACCCGCGCACGTCTCGACGCTGCCCCAGCTCTTCGCGGAGTACCCCGACGCGCTCGTGATCCACACCCACCGCGATCCCCGCCGTTTCATGGGTTCGCTCGTCAGCATCCTCTCGACGCTGCGCTTCATGCGCAGCGACGCGGTCGACCCGGCCGCGATGGGACCGATCCTCGAGGTCACGTACCAGATGTTCCTGGAGGGCGCGATCGCCGCGCGCGAGGACGGCTCGGTCCCCGCGGCGCGAGTCGTCGACTCCCATTTCCTCGACCTCATGGCCGATCCCGTCGGGAACGTGCGCGGCCTCTACGAGCAGCTCGGCCTCGACTGGCCCGCGGGGCACGACGCGCGCATCCGCGACTACCTCGCCGCCAAGCCCAAGGGCAAGCACGGGGAGCACCGGTACTCCCTCGCCGACGTCGGCCTCGACGACGACCACCTGCGAGCGACCTTCGCCCGCTACGTCGCCCACTACGGCATCGTCGAGGAGTGAGCCTCAGCGCAGGGATTCGACCCGGACGACCTCGGCGACCGGAGTGTCGATGGGACCCTCGGGGAGGAAGTACCGCCAGAACACGAGTCCGAACTCGCGACCCTCGGTGTCGAGCCAGTTCGGCACGCCCGGGTCACGGTGCGCGATGACGGCCCGGAACGAGCCGTCGGCCTCGAGCACGGTCTGGGCCCGGTTCAGGGCGACGGTCCGGTGCTCGTAGTCGAAGGTCTGCATGTGGCGCGTCCACAGGTTGACGTTGGCACACCGGCAGTGCGGCCACCGCGCCGTCATCACGAGCGCGTCGTCGGGGCCGAGCAGGTACGGGGCCATGCTGTACGACGCGTCGATCGCGGCGAGCGCGTGGTCGAGCGGTGGCGTCGGCGGCGGGAACACGTGCGGCTCGCGCGACACGAAGGCGGGTTGGGGCGCGTCGGCCGGCGGACCGATCCCCAGTGAACGCGACCGCACGTAGTTCGCGACCCGTCGGAACCCCGCCGCGATCGACGCATCGTCGGGTGGGGGCGGCGGCCCGACCGGATCGAGCACCTCGATCGTGAGCCGCGGGTTCCGGACCGGCATCGCGCCCGGCCTCCACAGCTCCTCCCAGTAGTGCCGCGTCGTGATGCGCATCGCCGCGGCGGTGAGCGCCATCCAGTTGCTCGCTCGCGGCGGCCCGCCGAGAAAGATCTCGTAGTTGCCGTCGGCGTCGACGGCGAACTCCGAGTCGTTGAAGACCCCGCCGGTGCGATCGGGGAAGTTGCCGTCGCCGGCACCCTCCTCGATGGTGAACGACGTGTAGACCGCGCCGTCGAGGTTGCCGGTCACCCGGTAGGTGTGC
>CAZXCB010000044.1:0-649 GCA_964639075.1 uncultured Bifidobacteriaceae bacterium
CACGCCCGCGCCGACCGCGGCACCCGCGCCGCCGCCGACCAGCCCTCCGGCGACCACTCCGCCCGCGACCTCCCCCCCGCCCCCGGTGACCCAGGGGAGCTGACCTCGGTGCCCATCGATCCGAAGACCTGGTGGTACCTCACGCGCGCGACGGGCTTCGTCGCGTGGGCGCTGCTGGCCGCCTCGGTGCTGTGGGGCCTGTTCATCACGAACAAGACCCTCGTGCGCAGCACGCCGCCGGCGTGGGTGCTCGACCTCCACCGTCACCTCGGTGGCCTCGCGGTCGTGTTCGTCGGCGTCCACCTCGCGGCGCTCCCGCTCGACACCTACACCGACTGGGGTTGGCGGGACCTCTTCGTCCCCATGGCGAGCAGGTGGCATCCGGTGCCGATCGCGATCGGGATCGTGGCGATGTACCTGCTGCTCGCGGTGGAGATCACGTCGCTGCTCGGCACGCGCGTGCCCCGGAGGTGGTGGCGCCGCGTGCACTTCCTGTCGTTCCCGCTCTTCGTGCTCGCGTCGGTGCACCTCTTCGCCGCGGGCACCGACGCCGGCAACGAGATCGCGCGCTGGATGGTCGTCGTCGTCTCGACCCTCGTGGTGTTCCTCGCCGGCGTGCGGGGCCTCGCGGTCGCGAAGCCGCGCGAGA
>CAZXCB010000044.1:659-18626 GCA_964639075.1 uncultured Bifidobacteriaceae bacterium
GAGACCAAGTCTCGGCTCCCCGCAGCGGCGCGCGCCGCCCGCGTCGCGGCACCAGAGCCGGTCTCGGAACCCGAGGTCGCGGCTGCGCCGGAGCCCGCCGAGTCGGCCCCGCCCCGCGCACGGCTGCGCCCGCCGACGATCGACGAGCGCGCCGAGCGCATCCGCACCGCGAGCCGGCATGCCGCCGCGCGGGCGACACCGGTCTCCAGTAGCTAGGCGATCGCGCCCGATGCGCGCAGCGCGGCAACGGCGTCGGCGGCGAACCCCCAGGACTCGAGCACGTCGTCGGTGTGCTGGCCGGGCCACGCCGGTGGGCGCTGGATCGCGCCGGGCGTCCGGCTGAAGCGCGGCGCCGGCGCCGGTTGCAGGAGCCCGTCGAACTCGACGATGGTCTCGCGAGCCTGCAGGTGCGGGTGCGCTGCGGCCTCGTCCATCGTGAGCACCGGCGCGAAGCACACGTCGGTGGCCTCCAGCACCTCGCACCATTCGTCGCGGGTCCGGCCGAGGAACAGCTCGGTCAACCGCGCGCGCAGGTCGGGCCAGGTCGACTGGTTCATCTGGTCCGGGAGGGCGACGTCGTCGCCGAGGCCGAGCCGTTCGACCAGCTCGGCGTAGAACTGCGGCTCCAGCGAACCGAGCGAGATGAACTTGCCGTCGCTCGTCTCGTACGTGTCGTAGAACGGCGCGCCCGTGTCGAGCACGTTGGTCCCGAACGGCCCCCAGATGCCGAGGGCGCGGAAGCCCCACATCATCGCCATGAGGGCCGCCGAGCCGTCGACCATCGCCGCATCGATGACCTGACCCTCGCCGCTGCGGCCGGCTTCGACGAGCGCGCACGCCACCCCGAAGGCCATGAGCATGCCCCCACCACCGAAGTCGCCGACGAGGTTGATCGGCGGCGTGGGCTTGCCCCCGGCGCGACCGATGTGGCCGAGCGCGCCCGCGAGCGCGATGTAGTTGATGTCGTGACCCGCCGCCTGCGCGTACGGGCCCTCCTGGCCCCAGCCCGTCATGCGTCCGTAGACGAGCCTCGGATTGCGCCCGAGGCATGCGTCGGGCCCGATGCCGAGGCGCTCGGCCACGCCGGGCCGGAATCCCTCGACGAGCGCGTCGGCCTGCTCGACCAGCTGCAGCACGGTCTCGACGCCGTCGGGGTGCTTCAGGTCCACCCCGATCGAGCGCCGCCCGCGGTTGAGGATCTCGAGGTTCGGCCGGTCGAAGTTGCCGGTCACGGCCTGCGCCCGGTCGACGCGCACGACGTCGGCGCCCATGTCGGCGAGCATCATCGCGGCAAAGGGGCCGGGACCGATCCCCGCGATCTCGACGACCTTGACTCCCGACAACGGTCCCGACACGGTACGACTCCCTCGACGGCGGACGACGCTTCGACGTCGACGTTACGCGGGCAGTCGCGCGCCCGTCAGATCACGTCGGCGAAGCGGGGCGCACCGTCCTCGAGCGCGACCCGGGCCCCGTTCGCGGTGAAGCTGAGCGCGTGGTACCACCCGCACAGCAGGAGGAGATCGAGCAGCTCCCGATCGTCGAACATCGGTCGCATCCGACTCCACAACGCGTCACCGAGATCCGCGTGCACGTGCAACGCGTCGACCGCCTCGATGAGCAACCGATCGCGATCCTCGGTCCAGCACGCGTCCGATGCCCCGCCGTGCGTGAGCGACCGCACCTGGGCGTCCGAGAGCCCGACCCGCTCGGCGAAGAACGCCACGTGCACGCCCCACTCGTACTCGCATCGGCACCTCGCACACGTACGGTCGATGACGATCTCGCGCTCGCGCATCGTCAGGGAGAGATCGCGGCCGAGCTCGTACCGTCCCCATCCATCCATCGCCGTGGCCATCGGCAGGTTGTGCACGAAGGTGCGGAACAACCGGATCGGCGGCACGCCCGGGGGCATCATCGCGGCCAACCGCTCGGCGACGTCGGGCGCGTCGGGCGCCTCCACAGGAGCGACCACCGGCCGGCCCCTCATGGCGGCGCTCGACCTCCTGGGACGACGCTGGGCCCTGCGCATCCTCTGGGAGCTCCGTGATGGACCGGTCGGGGCGCGGGCACTGCTCGATCGCTGCGAGGGGTTGTCCTCGAGCGTCCTCTACGAACGCCTCCGCGAGCTCACCGACGCGCACCTCGTGACGCGCGACCCGGGAAGTGCGTACACGCTGACCGTCCTCGGCCGTTCGCTCGGCGCCGCCCTCGAACCACTCGACGGGTGGGCCACGACCTGGTCCAGGACCAACCGCCGGAAGCGGTGAGGCGAAGGTTCAGAACGCGAGCGGCAACCCCGGTCGGGGCCATGGCAGCGACACGAGCGTGCCGGTGCCCGACATCGTGACGAACGCGGTCGAGAGGTCCTCGCCGCCGAAGCACACGTTCGTCACGAGCAGGTCAGGCAGCGGCACGTGCTCGACGCCCCCGCCCGACCCACCCGCGGCCGTCGGATCGGCGTCCGGCGCGATCACGGTGAGCCCGCCGTTGACGATCGTGCCGACGACGACGTACCCACCGGCGTCGACCGCGAGCGAGTCGAGCAGCTGCATACCGGGAAGGCCGGCGAGGAGGAGTCCTCCGTGACCCACGGGGCTCGGCCGCCCGACGACGCCCGGGCCCTCGACCGGCCACCAGTACACACGGCCGGTGTGCGTCTCGGCCACGTACACGCGGTCACCTTCGGGCGACAGGCCGATGCCGTTCGGTGACTCGAGCGGGTAGATCGCCTCGCGGATGGCGCCGCCGTCGGGCGCGGCGTAGTACACCCCACCGTGATCGCGCTCCCGCTCGCGGATCTTGCCGTGGTCGGTGAACCACATCCCGCCCGCGGCGTCGAAGACGAGGTCGTTCGGGCCCATGAGCGGATGGCCGTCGCACTCCGTGTAGAGCACCGAGACCTCCCCGGTGTCGAGGTCGACCCGCTCGATCCGGCCCCCCGAGTAGTCGGCCGGCTGGAGCGTCTCGGTGACGGTCGTGCCGAACACGTCGCGGAAGGCCCACCCACCGCTGTTGCACACGTAGCCGGCACCGTCGGGGCCGATCGCCAGGCCGTTCGGGCTGCCGCCGGGCGTGGCGATCGTCTCGATGCGGCCGTCGGGGTGGACCCGATCGACCGTGCGGCGGGCCAACTCGACGCACAGCACCGTGCCGTCCGGCATCCACACCGGACCCTCCGGGAACTCGAGTCCGGTCGCGATCTCGGTGATCTCCACGGGTCGCTCCTCGCTGCCGGGTCGTCTCGCCGGCGGCATCAGAGCGCACCGGGACCGGAGCGGGCAAGATGCGCCCGTGAAGATCAAGCTGGATCCCGAAGACGAGTACCTGCACCCCCTCGAGGACGCGAGCAACTTCAACGAGTCGATGTACTTCAACGTCTACGACCCGGAGCATCGCGTCGGCGGGTTCCTCCGGCTCGGCAACCGCGCGAACGAGGGCTACGCCGAGATGACGACATGTCTCTACCTGCCCGACGGCCGGGTCGGCTTCATGTTCGGCCGGCCGGAGATCTCCTCCAACGACGCGTTCGACGCTGGTGGGATGCGCTTCGAGGTCGTCACACCGTTCGAGGCGCTGCGCACCACCTACACCGGGAAGGTCGCGCTGCTCGAGGAGCCGCTGCAGATGGCGAGCCCCCGCAAGGCGTTCACCGAGAACCCGTGGGTCGACTGCACCGTCGAGCTCGACTACCGCGGCATCGCGCCGATGTACGGCGGCGAACCCGTGAACGACGACGGCAGCCCCCTCGCCGAGGACCTCTCGGGAGGGTTCGCACGGGGCCACTACGAGCAGCACGTCGGAGCGCGCGGCGTCATCCGCGTCGGCGACGAGGAATGGCCGGTCGACGGCTACGGCCTGCGCGATCACTCGTGGGGCCCCCGCTACTGGCAGGCCCCGTGGTGGTACCGGTGGCTCACGATGAACTTCGACGACGACGCGGGCTTCGTCGTCTCGATCGTGACCTCACGCGACGGCACGCAGCGCATCGGCGGGGTCGCGTTCATCGAGGGCGAGTACCACCACGTCGATCGGGCAACCATCGAGACCGACTGGGTCGGCGACGACCTCTACCACCAGGAGATGCGCATCACCGCGGGCGCGGGCGGCCGGGACTACGAGATCACCGGGAGCGTGCTCAGCCTCATCCCGCTGCGGAACCGGCGCGAGTCGCCCGAGGGCGAGCAGCTGGTGACCCGCATCTCCGAGGGCATGACCGAGTGGCACTGGGACGGGCGCACCGGGTACGGGCTGTCGGAGTACCTGGACCAGATCGTCGACGGCAAGCCGGTCGGATGGAGCGCCTGAGCTAGCGATTCCTGAAGGTCTCGTTCAGGATCTTCGGATCGTCGGCGTCGAGCTGCCACAGCGCGAGCGCCGCCTCGGCCGGGTCGTCGGCCGCGGCCCGTTCGGGCATCCCCGCGAATCCGAGGAGCTGACGGGCTCGGGTCGGGAGCGTCGCCGCGTACCCGGGCTCCACCCCGAGCGGCACCGCTTCCTCCGGCGTCAGCCAGCCGACGAGGTACGACAGGTACAGGGCCTTGCGCCACCGGTCGTCGGTGCGGTTCGCGCCGCCACCGTGCACGAGGCTCCCCAGATACACCAGCGCGTCGCCGCGCTCCAGCTCGACCTGGATCGAGGCCGCGTCGTGGATCGGGCGCTCGAGCGGCCAGAGGTGGCTGCGCGGCACGACGTGCGTGGCACCGACCTCGGCGTCGTAGTCACCGAGCGCGACGAGCGACGAGATCTGCAGTGGGATCCGCAGCTTCGCCGCCAGGTTCCAGTTGAGGTCGTCGCGGTGCAGCGCCTGCTGCTCGTTGCCGGGCCCGATGTAGATCGTCTCGGACTGGCTCATCCAGTAGTCGCCGCAGTAGGGCAGCAGCACCCGGTCGGCGAGCTCGAGCAATGTCGGGTGGAGCAGGTACGACTCGACGAACGCGCGGCTCTTCGGCGCGACGCCCTGCACGCGCACCGTGTTCCGGCCGTAGAACGAGTCGTCGAATCCCTCGCGGAACCCGGGCCGACGCCGCGCGACCGCGGGCGCGAGATCCGACTCGATCCGCGCCACCGCATCGGCGTCGAGCAGTCCTTCGATCACGAGACCACCGTCGCGGTGCATCGTCTCGAGGAGGACGTCGGAGTCGGTGTCCGGGGCCAGCCGCGCGAGTCCGTCCGCAGGACGGCTCGGGCGGCGGGACCACGCGGCACCCAGAAGGGCAGAGGCGCGTGAGAGCAAGGCGGTCAGTCTTTCAGTCGCGGTGACGACGAACGGGGATTCGACCAGTGTGCCCGCTGGCCTGAGCGATTCTCGGGCGCGGGGGCGTCGGTGCAGGTCAGACGGGTCGGACCGCCGTCCCGCACGACATCGTCGTGAGGATCTTGGGCCCCTGGAGCCGGAAGCGGTCGAGCCGGGTGACGGCGAGCCCGACTCCCCCGGCGAGCTCCGCGGCGTCGCGCGTGAGGTGACAGCCGCCGCCGATCCGCTTCTGGATCGGCTCGAACCGCACCTGGCGCGCGTACACCTTCGGATCCTCGCTCCGCCCGTGCTCGACGAAGTGCAACGCGCCCCCGGGGCGGAGCACGCGCGCGATCTCGCGCATCGCGGCGTCGATGTCGGGGATCGTGCAGAGCGTGAACGTCGACAGCACGGCGTCCGCCCGGCCGTCCTCGATCGGCAGGGTCGCGCCGTCGAGGCCGACGAACTCGACGGGCGGCGACGGGTGCGCCGCGAGCCGCTTCGCCGCCATCTCCCGCGCCCGCGTCGAGGGCTCGACCGCGAGCACGCGCTCCACCGCGTCGGGGTACAGGCCGACGTTCGGACCGGAGCCGAACCCGAGCTCGACGACCGTGCCGTGCAGGCCCTCCAGCGCGGGCCGCCGGACCGGGACCATCCGCGCGCCGCCGCACGTGAGCTCCACCACGTGCGGGAGCACGTGCTCGGTGTACCAGCTCACGAGACGTACGACCGCGCGGCCGCGCGCAGCCGAAGTACCCCGCCGAGCCGGTGGGTATCGCAGCTCGCCATCGTCGTCCTCCTCGTCCCGGACCGCCGGGACCACCCCCCACGGTACGCGCGCCGTGTCCGCGGCCTAGTTTGACCCGGTGCCCGCCGTCGACACCGATCTCGTGACGCGCGCGTGCACGCGCCATCTCGGCCGGGCGGTCGCGATCAGCGGGCTGGCGCGCCTGTCCGGCGGTGCATCCCGCGAGACCTGGTCCTTCGACGTCACGTCGCCGGATGGTGCGGTCGAGGCACTGGTCTTGCGGCGTGACCCCGGCGCGACGATCGGCTCGACCGACCGGACCACCGAGTACGAGCTGCTCCGGGCCGCAGGCGCCGCCGGGGTCCCGGTGCCGGAGGTGTGCTTCCTCCTGGACGCCGACGACGAGCTCGGCGAGGGCTTCGTGATGGCCCGGATCGACGGCGAGACCATCCCACGCAAGCTGCTCCGTGACGACGAGTACGCAACCGCCCGCGGGCGGATGGTCGACCAGTGCGCCCGCGCCGCGGCGCGCATCCACGCGATCCCGCCGGAGACGCTCCCGAGGATGGCGAGCCAGGGCGCGAGCGCGCTGATCGAGCAGTTCCGCGGCGTCATCGACCTGCTCGGCGAGCCCCATCCGACGTTCGAGCTCGCACTTCGTTGGCTCGACGACCACGTCGACGCGCTCCCGCGCTCGGAGGCCGCCCTCGTGCACGGCGACTTCCGCACCGGGAACTTCATCGTCGGGCCCGAGGGACTCCGCTCGGTCCTCGACTGGGAGCTCGCGCACCTCGGCGACCCGGTCGAGGATCTCGGCTGGTTCTGCGTGAAGTCGTGGCGCTTCGGCCACGTCGAGCAGCGCGCCGGTGGCTTCGGGTCCGCCGAGGAGCTGCTCGCCGTCTACGCCGCGGCCAGCGGCCGCACCGTGAGCGAGGACCATCTGCGGTTCTGGGAGGTGTTCGGGACGCTCAAGTGGGGCGTGATCTGCGAGATGCAGACGTTCTCGCACCTGAACGGGTTGGTCCGATCCGTCGAGCTCGCCGCGCTCGGACGGCGCGTGGCCGAGACCGAGTGGGACCTGCTCGAGCTGCTGGATCCCACCGCGCCTGCGATCTCGGAGCCGACACCCGAGCCCGTGTTCTTCCCCACCATGCACGACCGGCCCACCGCCACCGAGCTCGTCGAGGCGGTGCGCGAGTACCTCGAGCGCGACGTCATGGTCGTCGAGGGCCGGGTGGGCTTCCACGCGCGCGTCGCCGCTCGCGTCCTCGCCATGGTCGAGCGCGAGCTCACGATCGGACCGGCACAGCACGCCGCGGCGCACGCGCGGCTCGCCGCCCTGCTCGGGACCGACGGCACCGTGCGCGACCTCGAGACCGAGCTCGCCCGCCGGATCCGCGGCGGCGAGCTCGCCGATCGGTCCGCGTCCGTGTTCGCCGTCGCGCGAGCATCGGTCCGGGCCAAGCTGGCCGTGGCCGACCCGACCTACGTCGACGAGAGAGAGGCATAGCGGCGTGCGCATCGCCACGTGGAACGTCAACTCGTTGAAGGCGCGGATGCCCCGCGTCGAGGAGTGGCTCGAGTACGCGCAGCCCGACATCCTGTGCCTCCAGGAGACCAAGCTCGCCGACAAGGCGTTCCCGTCGATGGCGTTCTCGGCGCTCGGCTACGAGAGCGTGCACCACGGCGTCAACCAGTGGAACGGCGTCGCGATCATCTCCCGGGTCGGGATCGCGGATCCGTCCGACGGCTTCGGAGACGACGTCGTCGATCCGTACGAGGGCGACGCCCGCGTGGTCGCGGCCACGTGCGCCGGCATCCGGATCGTGTCGGTGTACGTCCCGAACGGGCGTGAGGTCGGGAGCGAGTTCTACGACCGCAAGCTCGAGTGGTTCGAGCGGCTGGCGGAGTGGATCGACCACCACCACGCGCCGACCGACCCGCTCGTCGTGATGGGCGACTTCAACGTCGCGCCCGAGGACCGCGACGTGTGGTCGGTGCGCGCGTTCGAGGGTGCCACCCACGTGACCGAGCCGGAACGCGCCGCGGTCCGCCGGTTGGAGGAGTGGGGGATGGTCGACGCCTTCCGCACGGTGTACGACCAGGACCACCTCTACACCTACTGGGACTACCGCGGCGGGGACTTCCACCAGGGCCGCGGCATGCGGATCGACCTCGTCCTCGCCACGGAGCCGGTCGCCGCTCGGGTGACCTGGGCCCTCG
Source organism: uncultured Bifidobacteriaceae bacterium (assembly GCA_964639075.1). Classification (GTDB taxonomy): domain Bacteria; phylum Actinomycetota; class Acidimicrobiia; order IMCC26256; family JAENVU01; genus JAENVU01. The sequence goes on from CAZXCB010000044.1 coordinate 8,867, forward strand.
TCGACCGCAACGCGCGCAAGGGCAAGCAACCCTCGGACCACGCCCCCGTGGTCGTCGACCTCACCGACTGAGGCCCGAAACCCAGGCGGATGGCCGATCCGAGCGGGAACCCGGTTCGGACAGGGCCGGCGCCCTAACCTGAGCCGCCATGACCACGCCCGAACCTCCCGCACCCGAGTCCCCCGCAGCCGACGGCGCGGCCAAGCAGGGACGATCTCCCGGCGTCGTCGCCGCGATCGTCATCGTCGTCGTGATCGCGCTCGTCGGCGGTGCCTTCCTCGTGTACAAGCTCACACAGAGCAAGGACGAGCCGAAGCCGGCCCTGGCCCAGGCCAAGGCGGTCATGGCGGCGATCACGTCGGGGAGCACGTCGGAGCTCCGGTCGCTCTCGACCGGCCAGGGCACCGCACAGCTCCTGGCCCTCAAGCCCAGCGACGCCGACGGCCTCACGATCACCGCTGCGAGCTGCAAGAAGTTCGGGGCGGAGGAGCCGACACGCGTGTGCACCGCGACCCGACCGGGCGGCGCGCTCACGATGCGCCTGGTGTTCACCGACAACGCGTGGAAGGTGGACCTCGTGACGATCGGCCCGGCCGCGCTCCCGCCGACCAGCTCCACCACCGCCACCACGGTCGCTCCCTGACGCGGCGAGGGGACGGTGCCCACGCACCGTCCCCTCGCTCGTCACTGCTCCCCGCGGCGACGCCAGGGCCGCACTCGATCAGCCGCGGGCCTTGAGCGCCTCGATCAGCTTCGGCACGACCTTGTGCACGTCACCCACGATGCCGAGGTCGGCGACCGAGAAGATCGGCGCGTCGCCGTCCTTGTTGATGGCGATGATGTTGTCCGAGCCCTTCATGCCGACCATGTGCTGGGTGGCACCGCTGATGCCGAGAGCGACGTACACCTTCGGCTTCACGGTCTTGCCCGTCTGGCCGACCTGCTTGGAGTAGGGAACCCAGCCCGCGTCGACGATCGCGCGCGACGCGCCCGACGCGCCGTTGAGCAGCTTGGCGAGCTCCTCGACGAGCGGCTCGTAGTTCTCGGCAGCGCCGATTCCCCGACCGCCGGAGACGACCACGGCCGCCTCCTCGAGCTTCGGACCCTCGCGCTCCTCGACGTGGCGCTCGAGCACCTTTGCCTCGGCCGCCCGGCCCGCGTCGACGGCGCCGACCTCGACCACCTCACCGGCCGCCGCGCCGCCCGGCTCGGCGACGAAGGACTTCGGTCGGATCGCCGCGAGGTGCGGACCGGGGCCGTCGAAGACGGTGTCGACGAGCGTGTTGCCCCCGAAGATCGCGGTCCCGACGGTGACGGTGTCGCCGTCGACCGAGAGGCTCATGCCGTTCGTGAGCACCGTCCGGTCGAGCTTGACCGACAGGCGGGAGATCGCGTCGCGCCCGTCGTAGGTCTGGGCGAACAGGATCAGGTTCGGCGCCTCGGCCGCGACGAGCTGCGCGATCGCGGCGGCACCGATGACGCCGGCGAGGCAGTCGCCCGCGTCGACCACGAACACCTTGGCGGCGCCGTGCTCGCCGAGCACCGGCGCGACGGTCGCGGCCTCGGGGCCGACGTACACGCACTCGACGTCGCCCAGCTCACGCGCCTTGGTGAGCAGCTCGAGCGTGGCGGTGGTGGGCTTGTCGCCCTCGGACTCTGCGTAGACCCAGATCTTCATGGTGTCCTTCTCCCCCGCCCCTAGATGACCTTGAGCCCGTCGAGGAACTCGACGACCTTCTCGAACGCGGTGCCGTCGTCCTCGATCTTCTCGCCGGCCTCACGGGCGGGCGCGGCGGTGACGGCCGTGATGGTCTGGTTGGGTCGGATCGCTTCCGCCGCCAGCCCGAGGTCGCCCGTCGTCACCTGGTCGACCGGCTTGGACTTCGCCGCCATGATCCCCTTGAAGCTGGGGTACCGGGGCTCGACCACTCCGGCCGTCACGCTCACGACCGCGGGGAGCGACGCCTCCACGACGTCGTACCCGGCCTCGGTCTGGCGCTGGATCTTCGCGGTGCCGCCCTCGAGGTGGACCTCCTTGGCGAAGGTCAACGACGGCCAGCCGAGCAGCTCGGCGATCTGTGCGGGGATGGTGCCCGTGTAGCCGTCGGTCGACTCGGTCGCGGTGAGGACGAGATCGACCTCGCCGGCGCGCTCCACGCACTTGGCGAGCACCTTCGACGTGGTGAGCGCGTCGGCTCCCGCGAGCGCGTCGTCCGAGACGAGGATCGCCTTGGCCGCGCCCATGGCGAGCGCGGTGCGCAGACCCGAGACCTCGCCGTTCGGGGCCATCGAGATCAACGTGACCTCGCCACCCCCCGCCTTGTCGACGAGCTGGAGCGCCATCTCCACGCCGTAGCTGTCCGACTCGTCGAGGATCAGCTTGCCCTCACGCTTCAGCGTGTGGTCGCTGTCGAGCTCGCCCGGCACGGCCGGGTCGGGAATCTGCTTCACGCAGACGACGACGTTCATGGAGGTCTCCCTGTGCGAAGGGCGTGGCACACCAGCGGATCGGCGGCCCCGGAAATGCGGCGTGGATTCTGACCGGCCCGGGCCGTGGATGTCGAAGCGGAGCCGGGAGCGGCGTCCGGTCAGGTCGCGTCCCGGTGCCGGAACGCCAGGACCGCCGCGGCCATGACCATCGCGACGACCACGAGCACCCGGAGCACGCCCGCCCCCGGGGTCGCCACCACCCGGTGGATCTCCGACGGACCGCCCACGCCGAACCGCTCCGCCCGCCAGATCTCGACGTCCTCGGCACCCACGAACGCGGCGAAGTTCGCGATCAGCGTCGAGACACGCAGCTCCCGGACGCGCTGACCGAGGACGCCCTCGACCGCGACCAGGTAGCCGAACCAGGCGAACACCGCGCCGACGGTGCTGCGGGTCAGGAACGCGATCGCGCCGGTCAACACCGCGAGGAGCGCGGCACCGGCCGCGGACCGCGCGATCTGGCCTGCGAGCCCGGTCCAGAAGCCGGCCGCGGTCACCGTGCTCCCCCGCAGGGCGGCGCCGAGCGCCCAGGTCCCGGCATAGAGGGCGAGCACCACCGTCGCGAAGGCGGCGGCGACGATCGCAACCGCCCCGAGCCGGACCAGCGAGAACCGGACCCGCCGCGGCTCCCAGGTCAGGATCGTCCCGACCGTCCCGGCGCGGAGGTCGGCGCCGACCGCCGTCGCCCCGATCCCGACCACCGCGATGAACAGGTAGACCGACAGCTGCAGGATCGCGTCGTGGCGGGATCCGCCGCCCGGGCCCCAGAGCCGGTCGAGCCGCATGACGTCGTCCGCGACCTCGGGACCCGTGCTCCGGATCGCGCTCACGAGGACTGACGCGAGCATCACCCCGACGATCACCGCGAACGACCATCGGAGCACGCGCCGGCCCGCGAGTCGTCGGACCTCGGATCGCGTCAACGCGAGAAGCGTCACGGGATCTGCGGCCCGGCGCGCGTGAGCTCGAGGAAGACCGTTTCGAGGTCGACCTCGTCGGCCACGAGCTCGGAGACGTAGAGGCCGGCGTCGGCGAGCACCTCGGTCACACGCGCGCCCGCGTCGTGAGCGAGCTCGGCGCGCAGCTGGTCCGGCGCGTCGGTGGCCGTCGCCACGATCCCCGCCGCGGCGAGGACCTCGACCGCGTGATCCCGCGTCGCGACCCGCACGAGCAAGCCGGTGGGTCGACCCAATGCAAGGACCTCGTCGACCGTGCCCTGCACGATCCGTCGCCCGCTCGCGACGATCGCGACGCGGTCGCACATGAGCTGGATCTCGGAGAGGAGGTGGCTCGACACGAACACGGTCCGGCCCTCGGCGCCGAGCGACGTCACGAGGTCACGCAGCTCCTTCATGCCCTGCGGATCCAACCCGTTGGCCGGCTCGTCGAGCAGGAGCAGCTCGGGATCCTTCAGCAACGCGGCCGCGAGCGCGAGTCGCTGCTTCATGCCGAGGGAGTACTTCGCGACGCGGTCGTCCGCACGTTCCGCGAGACCAACCCGAGCGAGCGCAGCACCGACGGAGCGCGGACCGATGCCCTGGATGCGACCGAGCAGCTCGAGATTTCGCCGACCCGAGAAGTGCGGGAACAGCGCGGGGCTCTCGACGATCGCGCCGATCCGCGGCATCACCGCGTGCAGCGCGGGTCCGGGTTCCACGCCGAGCACCGTGGCGCGCCCGGCGCTCGCCCGAGCGAGGCCGAGGAGCATGCGGATGGTCGTCGTCTTGCCGGAGCCGTTCGGTCCGAGGAAGCCGAACACGCCGCCGGCCGGGACGTCGAGGTCCAACCCCGCGACGGCGACCCGGCGGCCGTAGACCTTGCGGAGCCCCTGCGCCTCGATCACCGCCATGGAGGGCGCACGCTACCGGCCGGATACCGTCGTCCGGCGATGGACGCCCACGCGGACCTCCTCGTGATCGGTGCCGGCCCGGCGGGTGCGGCCGCCGCCGTCACGGCGGCGAGGCGAGGCGCCCGCGTCGTGATGGTCGACCGCGCCGAGTTCCCCCGCGACAAGACGTGCGGCGACGGGCTCACCACCGGCGCGCTGCGGATGCTGGAGGGACTCGGCGTGCCCCTCACGGACCTCGGCGCGTCGATGCGCGTCGACGACGTCGTGCTCGTCGCGCCCTCGGGTCGTCGCATCGCGCTCCGACTCCCCGAGCTCGGCGAGCACGCGCGCGTGGTCCGCCGCATCGACCTGGATGCCGCGCTCGTGACGCACGCGCGTCATACGGGCGCGACCGTGCTCGAAGGCATCGAGCTCACCGGGCTCGAGCAGACGGATGCGGGCGTGGAGGCGACGCTCGCCGACGGATCGGTCGTGCGCGCGCCGTTCGCGGTCGCGGCCGACGGTCACTACTCCACCGCGCGCCGGTTGCTGCACCCCGACGATCCGCCCGTGCGCGGCGAGTGGTCGGCGTTCCGCCAGTACTGGACCGGCGTCGACGATGCGCGCCTCTGGGTGCTGTTCGAGCGCGATCTGCTGCCCGGCTACGCGTGGGTCTTCCCCCTCCCGGGCGGCCGCGCCAACGTCGGCTTCGGCATGCTGCGCGGGCCGACGGTGACGGGCAAGGTCCTCGCGGCGAAGTGGCGAACGCTCGCCGATCGCCCCCACCTCCGCGAGATCCTCGGCCCGCGCGCCCGGCCGGAGGGACCGCACCGCGCCTGGCCGATCCCGAGCCACCTCGACCCCGAGCGGCTCACGTGCGACCGCGTGCTGTTCGCGGGCGACGCCGCGGGCGTGGTCGACCCGATGACCGGTGAGGGCATCGCGCAGGCGCTCGAGACCGGCGTCCTCGCGGCCGAGGCGATCCTCGGCGGTGGAGCCGTCGCCACCACGTACCGCGACTCCGTCGTGGGCGCGTTGGCGCGCGACCTCGGCTTCGCGGGCGCGTTGCAGCGAGTCCTCGCGTTCCCCCGCGCGACCGAGGCCGCGCTGCGCATCGTCGACCTCTCGGCCTGGACCCGGCGCAACTTCGCCCGCTGGAGGTGGGAGGACTACCCCCGCGCCGTCGTGCTCACGCCGAGCCGCTGGCACCGCGGGATGCTCACTCCGCCCGGCGCCTACGCCTCGTCGCGGGCTTCGCTGAGCGCCTTGCCGAAGTCGTAGGTGCGCCAGTGCTCCGGCGTCAGGATCACCGTCACCGCTTCGCTCGTGCTCGGGTTGTTGTCCGCGTACCACTGGCCGAGCTCGGGGCCGAGATAGCGCGACGCCATCTCGAGGTCGTCGCGCGGCACGGGCTCCACGATGACCGGGCCCTCGACGCTCACGTACTGGTACGGCGGCGTCTCGGTCTGGACCGTCAGGGTCGCGCGGCCAGCGGCGCGCAGGAGCTCGGCCTTGCGCGACATGCCGCCCATGCCGATCTCGACCGCACCGCCGACGTAGCGGTACCAGATGGGCAACGCCAACGGTCCCCGTCCCGCCTCGTCGACCGCGAGCACGCCCACGTGCACGTCCGCGAGGAACGCCTCCCGCTCGGCCTTGGTCATCACGCCCGGGTCCGTCATCGCACGCCCTCCCACTCGGGGGCGCGGACGGTAGCCGGTGTCGGCTCACGCCAGCGCCCGGGTGAGCGTCGCTCCGGCGAGCGCAACGGCCGACGGGTCGTGCGCGTCGGCCGGCATGTTGACCACGAGTCCGTCGAGGCCGACCGCCATCAGGTCCTGCACCTGCTCGACCACCTCCCCCGCATCGCCGAAGAACAGTCGGGGCAGGACCTTCGTGCGCGTCTCGGGATCGTCGACGATCGGCGCCGGGTCGTCGATGCCGCGGCCGCGGAGCATGTCGGTGAGCTTGGCGGCGGCCGCGGCGTGCGACTCGCCGACGACGATCGAGCCGAGACAGGACATCGTGATCGTGTCGCGACCGCGGCCGAGGGCCTCGAGGTGTCCGGCGAGCGCGGCGACCTTGCGGGGCATCTCCGCGAAGTTCGCGTTGCAGTTCCACTCCGCCGCGTACTGCGCGGCGATGCGGGCGGTCTTGCGCTCACCGGTGCCGCCGATCAGGAGCGGCGGACCACCCGGCGTGACCGGCGCGGGTGAATTCCATGCGTCGGTCACCGAGTAGTAGCGGCCCGCGACCGTCGTCTGGCGCTGCGTGAACATGCCCTGGCAGATCCGGATCGCCTCCTCGAGCCGCTCGAACCGCTCGGCGACGGGTGGGAACGCCACACCGAGCGCTTCGTGCTCGAGCTCGAACCACGCGGCACCGATGCCGAGGAGCGCCCGGCCGTTCGAGACCACGTCGAGCGCGGTCACGGCCTTCGCGAGCAGCGCCGGGTTGCGATACGTGACGCCGGTGACGAGCGTGCCGAGGCGCGCGCTCTGGGTGCGGGCCGCGAGCCCGCCGAGGAGCGTGTAGGCGTCGAACATCTCGAGCTCGGGCGGCCCGATGAGCGGCAGCTGGAAGAAGTGGTCCATCACGAAGACGGTGTCGAAGCCGGCCTGCTCGGCGGCGACCGCCGTCGCGACGATCCGCTCGAACAGGGGATCGTCGCTCTCGGGGAACGTGAAGTTCGGGATCTGAAGTCCAAGACGCGTCATGGTCGACATTCTAGATCATCGAATCTTTCGATGATCTAGATCTTGTACATTTTTGGTCGTGGCCCCGCCGGATCCGATGCTGACCTCCGCCGGCTACCTGCTGCTGAAGGCCGGGACCCAGTTCCACACCGTCGTCGACGACGCCCTCGCCGCACTCGACCTCACCGGCCGCCAGTTGCTGGTGCTCACGTTCACGAGCGCCGAGGAGCACCTGTCGCAACAGGCGCTGAGTGTCCGGCTCGGGCTCGACCCGACGATCGTCGTCGGGCTCGTCGACGAGCTCGAGAACCGCGGCCTGGTGACACGCGAGCGCGACCCCGAGGACCGTCGGCGACACCGGCTCGGCATCACGGCGAAGGGCCGCAAGCTCCACGCGACCGCGGTCCGCGCCGTCACCGACGCCGAACGCGACTTCCTCGCCCCACTCGGCCGCTCCGATCGCGAGGCCCTCCGCCGACTGCTCGTCACGACGATGACCCCCCGCCTCCCCTGGATGGCGCCGTCCGACTGACGCTCGGCCCAACCTGCGCCACTTGTGCGGCCTATCGCAGCGCAGCCGACGCAGGTTCGGAACGACGCCGGGTCAGACGAGTGTGATGACCGGCGATGCGCCGGGCTCGACGATCACCTTGGCGTGACCCTCGGGGTGGCCGAGCACGTCGAACGCGCCCGCGATGCCGTCGATGCCGACCACGCCGGTCACGAGCGGCGACACGTCGATCTCGCCCTCCGCGAGCGCGCGCAAGGTGTCGGCGAACTCGGTCGGGTCGTAGTAGATCACGAACTGGAGGAGCAGCTCCTTCGCCACCGCGACGAGCGGGAGGAACGAGTCCGTCTCCATGCACACGCCGACGACGGTGACCCGCGTCTGTGCAGGCACCGAACGGCAGATGTCGTCGAGGATCCCCGGCACGCCGATCGCCTCGAACACCACGGGAGTCGCGCCGCCCGCGGCTCCACGCCAGCCGTCCATCGCGGTCTCGACCGCCGGGTCCACGACCGCGTCCGCGCCCATCGCCGCCGCGAGCGCGCGCCGCCGCGGCGAGAAGTCGCTCGCGACGATCGGGGCGACACCGCGGCCCTTCAGCACGGCGATGAGCGCGAGACCGATCGGCCCGGCGCCGAGCACGAGGGCACCGTCTCCCCGTTGCATCGACGTCTTGTTCACCGCGTGCACCGCGACCGCGATCGGCTCGGTGAGCGACGCGGTGCGCGCGTCGAGCCCGTTCGGCACCGGCAGGCACATCCCACCCGTCAGCACCATGCGCTCGGCGAACGCGCCCGGGTAGCGGTTCGAGAAGCCCAGGAGCTCGAGGCCCGTCGCCGCGAACGCCATCGGCATGCTCACGACGAGGTCGCCGGGCCCGATCGTGAGGCCGTCGGTGCCGGGCCCCAGCTCGAGCACCTCGGCGCTGAACTCGTGGCCCATCACGAAGTCGGCCTGCGGATCGAACGCGTCCTCGGCGCCGGTCATGTCGGCGAGGGCGAGCATGGAGTCGGCGTGGTGGAGCGTGTGGAGGTCCGAGCCGCAGATCCCGCACGCCCGCACCGAGACCAGCGCCTCACCCGCGGCCGGCACCGGCTCGGGAACGTCCTCCACCACCAGGTGCCCGCGTCGGGCGATCGCTGCACGCATGGCGCGCATCCTGCGGGGCGTTTGACCGTTCGGTCAAGCGCCGGGCACGCTGCGCCGCATGGCCATCGATTTCTCCCTCTCCCCCGAGCTCGAAGCGATCCGCGAGCGCACGCGCGAGTTCATCGACGACGTCGTGAAGCCGATCGAGGTCCGCATCCGCGAGGCGGGTGACAGGAAGTCCTTGATCGAGGGCATCGTCGAGATGCGCACCGAGGCGCAGCAGCGCGGCCTGTGGCTCCCGCACATGCCGGCGGAGTGGGGTGGCATGGGGCTCGGCCACGTCGAGCTCGCGATGGTGCAGGCGGAGGCGGCGAAGTCGGGCTTCGGCCCCTTCGCCATCAACGCGCAGGCGCCCGACGAGGGCAACATGCACACGCTGCTGCACTGGGGGACCGAGGAGCAGAAGGAGAAGTACCTCCGGCCGCTCTGTGAGGGCCGCGCCCGGTCCTGCTTCGCGATGACCGAGCCCGAGGTCGCGGGCTCGGACCCCACGCTGATCCGCACCCACGGGTACCAGGACGGCGACGAGTGGGTGATCAACGGTCACAAGTGGTTCATCAGCGGTGCACGCGGCGCGAGCTTCGCGATCCTCGTGTGCCGCACCGAGGACCAGCCCGAGATCAAGCAGGCGGCGAACAGCGCGTTCATCATCGACCTGCCCCACGAAGGCTGGAACGACGTGCGCGAGGTCGAGACCATGCACGGCTCGACCGGCCACTCCGAGATCGTCATCGAGGACCTGCGGGTGCACGACGACCAGATGCTCGGCGGCCGCGGTCAGGGGCACCTGCTCGGCCAGTACCGCCTGGGCCCAGCCCGGCTCGCGCACTGCATGCGCTGGATCGCGCAGGCCGAGATGGCGCTCGACATGATGGTCGACCGGTCGCTCAACCGCTTCTCCCACGGGTCGATCCTCGCCGAGAAGCAGGGGATCCAGTGGATGATCGCCGAGTCGACGATCGAGCTGTACCAGGCGAAGCTGATGGTGCTCCACGCGGCGTACAAGATCGACCGCAAGGAGGACTTCAAGAGCGAGGTGTCGATGACCAAGCACTTCGTCGCGAACGCGCTGAACCGGATCATCGACCG
>CAZXCB010000045.1:0-18457 GCA_964639075.1 uncultured Bifidobacteriaceae bacterium
ACGAGCGTGCGCATGACCCACTGCACCAGCGCGAGCTCCAGCAACACCCCCTCGCGCAGCACGTACGCGAAGCGCGAGCCGCCGACCTCGGCGCCCCGCTCACCGTCGACGAAGCCCATCGCCTCGCCGAGCGCGGCGTGGTCGAGCGCGGGCGCGGCGGTCTGCTCGCCGACGGACCGCAGGACCTCGCCGTCGTCCTCGCCGCCGTCGGGGACCGCCGCGTCGGCCGGGTTCGGCACCGCGAGCGCGAGGGCCCGCACGGTGGCGTCCGCCGCCGCGAGGTCGGGTTCGCGCGCGGCGAGCTCCTCCTCGAGCGCGCCGGCGGCCGCGATCTTCGCGGGCCGCTCGTCCGGCGCGGCCTTCCCGATCTCCTTCGACGCCGCGTTCTGGCGCGCCCGCAGCTCCTCGACCGCGTTGAGCAGCGCGCGGTGCGCGGCGTCGGCCGCGAGCAACTCGTCGATCAGCCCCGGCTGCACCCGCTTGCGCTCGATGCCGGCGCGGTAGGCGGGCTCGTCGCGGAGCCGCTTCAGGTCGATCATCGACCGCTCACTCGTCCCGGACCCGCGCCCGGAGGTCGGCCAGCCAGTGGTCGGCGTCGCGCCACGCCTTCGTGGCCGCGTGCCGTCGCGCCGGCGCATCGAGCCCGGCCACGGGATAGGACCCGAGGTACTTCACGTGCGCGACCTTCGCGGCGAGCGTGCGGAGGCAGTCGGCGACGAGCTCGTCGCTGATGTGGCCCTCGAAGTCGATGAAGAAGCAGTAGTCGCCGAGGCTCTTCTTCGTGGGTCGCGACTCGAGCTTGGTGAGGTTGATGCGGCGGGCCGCGAACTCCTGGAGCATGGCGAGCAACGACCCCGGCCGGTCGGCGCGCTGGAAGCACACGATCGTCGTCTTGTCGTGACCGGTCGGCGCGGGGATGCCACGCCCGACCACCACGAATCGCGTCTGGTTCTCCGGGTGGTCCTCGATGTCGTGCGCGAGCACCTTGAGCCCGTGGAGCCGGGCCGCGAGCTCGTTGCCGATCGCCGCCTGGTCGGTCCGCTTGGATCGCGCGACCCTCGCCGCCGCGTCGGCGGTGGAGTTGGCGGCGACGAACGTCGCGTCCGGAAGCTTGCGGCGCAGGTAGCCCCGGCACTGTGCGGCCGCGATGGGGAACGACAGCACCTGGCGGACGTCACCGAGCTTCGTACCCGGCTTCACGAACAGGCCCATGGAGATCGGCAGGTCGACCTCGCGCTGGATCAGCAGCTCGCTCTCGAACGCCAGTGTGTCGAGGGTGACCGACACCGAGCCCTCGATCGAGTTCTCGATCGGCACCAGCCCGAGCTCGTACTCGTCGCCCTCGACCGCGGCGATGACGTCCGGGATCGACGCGATCGGCACCCGTTCGCCGGCGGCGAGGTCGGGCTGGGTGAGGAGCGCTTCCTCGGCGAACGTCCCCGCGGGTCCGAAGAAGGCGACGGGCGGCACGACGGCAGATCGTAGTGGCGGGGCTCTCCCACCCCCGGGCCATTGACCTCAGATGGAACGGATGTCGCGCACCGCCGCCTTCGGTCCGTGGCGGGGCGGGTGCACACCCTCGCGGCCGAGCAGCGCGACCGCGCGCGCCCGGTGCGGCCGGTAGGGCTCGAGCAGCTCAGCCATGCGCGCGTCGTCGGCCGTCCGCTCGCCCGCGAGGTTCCACGCGACGAACGCGGGCAGGTGGTAGTCGCCGACGAGCACCGCGTCGGCGTCGCCGAACGCGACACACGCGACCGTCGTGGCGGTCCACACGCCGATGCCGGCCAACGCGGTGATCCTCGCCTGGAACTCGGCCGACCCGCTCGCGGCGATCCGCTCGATCGCGGGCGCCCGGCGGCACACCTCACGCACCGTCTCCGCCCGGCGCCGCTCCACCCCCACGCGGTGCCACGCGAAGGACGGGAGCGCGGCGAGCTCCGCGACCGTCGGCGGCAGCCGCAGCTCGGGCAGCGGTCCGGGCGCGGGCGCACCGTGGGTGCGCACGAGCCGCGAGTACGCCCGGTGCGCCTCGACCGAGGTGACCTTCTGCTCGAGGATCGTCGGCACCATGAGCTCGACGGGGTTGCCCGCCGTGGTGAGCCGCAGGCCGGGATGCCGGCGGCACAGCCCTACGAACGGCTCGGAAGCCGGTGCGAAGTCGGCCGGATCGTGCGCACCGACGAGCGCGGGCGCGTGGTCGAGCAGCCACTCGCCGCCCGGTCCGAACGTCTCGACCTCCACACCGCCGGCGACCACGGCGAGCCGCTGGGTCCCGGGTCCCTCCGGGGTGTGCGTCGCCCGCCACACCTCGGTGCGTCCGAGCCGAACGCACGGGTCGTGGGGACCGCGCGCGAGCGGGCTCAGCGTCGCCCGCAGCTCGCCTGGATACTCGAGGGGCACGGTCCGCCGGCCGACCGGCGCGTCGCTCACGGTTCTCCCGCTCTCGGCCCTGCGGGCCGGGCCGCTCGGGCCACGCTCCGCCCGCGGCACCGGACGCATCGACGGCATGGGGCGTCGCTCACGGTTCCTCACCCGCGAAGCGGACGCGCACGACCTCGTGCTCCCACCCCTTCTCGATCACGATCTCCGCCGCGGCGCGCGTCGGCAGGATGTGCTCGGCGAGGTTGACGTGGTTGATCGCCGCCCACACCTGGGCGGCGAACTCGCGCTGGCCGCGCTCGTCGAGGCCGAGCCGGGCGTAGAACGAACCCGGCGGCGCGTCGGCGAACATGCCCACGAGCCGGTCCGCGTACCACCGCTCGATGGCGGCCTCGGGCGCGTCGATGTACACGCCGAGATCGAGATGCTCACGGAACTGGAGCGCGTTCACCCCCTCCACGATCACCACCGCGGCGTCCGAGAGCCGACGGCGCTCGCCGGGCACGACGTCGTAGGTCACGTGCGAGTACACGGGCACCGTGACCGAGGCCGCGCCCCCGCGCAGGTCGCCCAGGAACGTCCGGATCGCGTCGACGTCGTAGGACTGGGGGAAGCCCTTGGCGTGACCGAGGCCCCGGCGATCGAGCTCCGCGTTCGGGTACAGGAAGCCGTCGGTGGTCACCCGCTCGACGCTCACGGGATGCAGCAGCGCCTGCAACCGCTCACACGCAGTGGTCTTGCCGACACAGACCGAGCCGGCGACCCCGACGAGCAGGACCGGGCCGTCACCTCGGGGAAGCCGGTCCCGGATGGCGTCGGCGACCGGCTCGTAGCCCGCGAAGTCCACGGCCGGGGATCGTAGGGGTTCCCCGCTGAACACCAATCGCGCGCTCCGGTGCGGGAGAATGGCCCTTCATGTCCACCGCCGCGCCCTCGGCCGCGCCGCCGTTGTCGATCGACGAGCCGCTGGCCGCGCGCGCCCCGGACGACATCACGCCCACGTCCAGCCGGCTCCGGTACGTCCCCGGGCTCGACGGTCTCCGCGCGCTCAGCGTGACCGCCGTCCTCCTGTACCACGCCGACGTCAGCTGGATGCCGGGTGGATTCCTCGGCGTCGACGTGTTCTTCGCGATCAGCGGCTACCTCATCACATCACTGCTCCTCGCCGAGTACCGCAGCCGCGGTGGGGTGAGCCTCGGCCGCTTCTATCTCCGCCGCGCGCGCCGACTCCTCCCGGCCCTGTTCCTCGTGCTCGGGTGCGTCGCGCTCTTCGCGGTGATCTTCCTCCCCGACGAGGTGCGCTCCCTGCGCGGCGACGTCGTCGCCGCGCTCGGCTACGTGACCAACTGGTGGCAGATCTTCCAGCACCAGTCCTACGTAGCGGCGCAGGGTCGTCCGCCGCTGCTCCGCCATCTCTGGTCCCTCGCGGTCGAGGAGCAGTTCTACCTCGTGTGGCCGCTGATCCTCGCGGGCATGCTGAAGCTCTGGAAGGGGCGCCGGACGCCGATGCTGCTCGGCACCCTCGGCATCGTGATCCTGTCGTTCGGGCTGATGTTCGTGCTCTCGCTCGCGCACGACTACCGCGTCGCCGATCCGTCGCGCGTGTACTTCGGCTCGGACACGCGTGTGTTCACGATGCTCGTCGGCGCGGCGCTCGCCATGGTGTGGTCGCCGTGGAAGCTCTCGCCGAAGATCCCGCGCGAGGGCAGGATGCTCCTCGACGGCATCGGCGTCGTCGCCCTCGTGCTGCTCGTCCTCACGTTCGTGAACGCGCACTACCAGTCCAACGTGCTGTTCCGGGGCGGGTTCCTGGGCATCGCGCTGCTGTCGGCGCTCGTGATCGCGATCGCGGTGCACCCGGCGTCGCTGCTCGGGACGGTGATCCTCGCCCAGCAGCCGCTGCGCTGGATCGGCGAGCGCTCGTACGGGATCTACCTGTGGCACTGGCCGATCTTCATGGTCACCCGACCCGGCCTCGACACCGGCATCACCGGCCGGCCGAACACGGCGCTGCGGTTCGCGCTCACGTTCATCGCGGCCGAACTGTCCTACCGGTGGGTCGAGGAGCCGATCCGTCACGGCTCGCTCGGTCGGTGGTTCCGGTCGTTGCGGGCCGCGAGCGGCGACGACCGGCGCCAGATGCTCGTCCGGACGCTCGGCACGAGCATCGTCATCGTCCTCGGCGTGACGATCGCGGGCGTGGGGCTCGCATCGGCCCAGACTCCCCGCATCGAGCCGGGGCTCCAGTTCCTCACCACCTCCGCGACGAGCTCCACCACGACGACGACCACCCAACCCGCGCCGGGTCCGACCACCGCGCCGACGCTGCCGCCTCCGCCCCCGCAGGTGACCGCGATCGGCGACTCCGTGATGCTCGGCGCCAAGGGCGCCCTCGAGGCGCGGATCCCGGGCATCCGCGTCGACGCCGTGGTCAGCCGTCAGTTCGGCAACGGGATCGACCTCGTCCGCTCGCTCAAGGCCGCGAACCAGTTGAGTCCGGTCGTGGTCATCGCGCTCGGGACGAACGGCGTCATCACCGACGGCCACATGGCCGCGCTCCAGCCGCTGCTCGCCGACCGCCAGCGGGTCATCTTCGTGAACCTCAAGGTGCCGCGCTCGTGGGAAGCCGGCGACAACGACGTGCTCCAGCGCTGGGTCCCGAGGTACGGGAACGCGGTCCTCGTCAACTGGAACGGCGAGGGCTCGATCCACCCCGAGTTCTTCTACAGCGACCGCATCCACGTGAACGCCAACGGTCAGGCGCGCTACGCCGATCTCATCGCCGCCCAGATCAACCCGTAGGGTCCCCCGCGTGAGTGTGCTGCTGCATCCGGTCGACAGCGTCGCGTCGCTGCTCGAGCTCGACCGCGTGAAGCCCGACGCGTTCCTCGCGGGCAACCCGCAGATCGGTTGGAGCCGCCTCTATGGCGGGCAGGTCGTGGCGCAGGCGTTGCGGGCCGCAGGTCTCACCGTCGACGCGCCCCACCGCGTGCACTCCCTGCACGCCTACTTCGTGCGCGCCGGCACCGAAGCGGAGCCGGTGCTCTACGAGGTGGAGCGCGTCCGCGACGGGCGCTCGTTCACGACCCGCGCGGTCGTGGCGTACCAGGCCGGCGGCGCGATCCTGAACCTCATCGCCAGCTTCCAGGCGGAGGAGGAAGGTGAGGACCAGCAGGCGATCCGGCCACCCGCTGACGTCGGCGTGCCGGCCGACCACCCCGCAGCTCCCACCGATCTCTTCTTCGAGCACCGGGTGGTGCGGTCCGCGCGCGAGCCGCTCCCGGACCAGGTCACGTGGATGCGCGTGCCCGAGCAGCTCGGCGACGACCCGATGGTGCACGCGTGCGCGCTCGCCTATCTCTCGGACGAGGACCTGCTCGGCGTCGCGGTGCTGCCCCACTCGCTCGGAGGCGAGTGGGACTCCCTCATGTGCGCCAGCCTCGACCATGCGGTCTGGTTCCACCGCCCCGTCCGTGCGTCGGACTGGCTGGTGTTCCACCTCACCGGCCACGGCGTCGCGAACGCGCGCGGCATGGCGATCGCGCGCGTGTTCACCGAGCGCGGCGAGCACGTCGCGACGGTGGCGCAGGAAGGTCTCGTGCGCGTCAGACGGTGACCTCGGCGCTCACGCCGAGGTCCGCGGCGTGGAACGCGCCGCGGAGCGTGACCGTCCCCGGCTCGCGCACCATCGCCCCGTCGACACGGACGTCGAGCATGCGCAGGTCGACGGGGATCTCGCAGTGCAGGCCCGCACCGGCCGGCAGCTCCACCCGCCGGAAGCCGACGAGCCGCCACGGTGGCCGCTCGTAGGCGGAGTCGCGGTAGCCCGCGTAGACCTGCACGACGGTCGATCCCGCACGCGCGCCGGTGTTGGTCACCGCGAGCGTCACCGCGCCGCCGTTCGCCGAGACCGCGAGGTCGGCCAGCGCGAACGACGTCGTCGAGAGACCGAACCCGAACGGGAACGCGGCGGCGACGCCGGTGCGGTCGAGCTGCCACTGGCCGTGGAACCCGTCGTAGGTCGCGGTCGTCGCGTCGGCATCGAAGGCCACGAGGTGGGACTCGTCGAAGGGGATCGCGAACGGGAGCCGACCGCTCGGCGCGATCGCGCCGGCGAGCAGGTCGCCGAGCGCGTGGCCGCCCTCCATCCCCGGGTACCAGAGCAGCACCGTGGCCGCGGGACCGTCGATCCACGGCATCACCACGGCGGAACCCGCCATCACCGCGACCACCGTGCGCGGGTTCGCGGCCACGGCGGCGGCGATGAGCTCCTCGTCGGCCGGGTGGAGCCGCAGTGAGCGACGGTCGCCGCCCGTGGCCATCACGGCTTCGTCGCGCTCGAGCGGGCGCGCGGGTGGCGCCGGCGGCAGCTCGGGCATCGGCGCCGCCGTGCCGACCCGGGGGTCGTCGAACGGCGGGAAGAGGTGCGCGAGCGCGGCGGAGGTCCCGGGATCGACGTACTCGCCTTCGTCGGCCTTGGTGTAGCCCACGACCACGACCACGAGATCGGCACCGGCGGCGACGGAGACGTCGGTGTCGGAGTGCAGCACCTCCGCGCCTGCGAACGCCTCGCGCACCCCGTCGAGCGGCGTGACGACGTGGGGCGGGTGGACGGCCGACGACCCGCCGTCACCGAGGTTCGGCACCGCCGCGAGCCGGCCCAGCACCGCGACCCGCTTCATCCGCCGCGCGTCGACGGGTACGAGCTCGTCGCGGTTGGTGAGCAGCACCACCGACTCGGCCGCCGCCCGGCGGGCGAGCGCGCGGTGCGCCGGGTTCGCAATCACCGACGCCGGGGGCGGTGCGCCGGTCACGAGGCCGGCGAAGCGCAGCAGCGTCGCGACCGTGCGCGTGGCGGGCGCCTGGAGCTCGTCGCGCGTGACCGTGCCGGACGCGAGCGCGGCTCGCAGCGCGCCGGCGCGCTGCTGCGCGAAGGGCATCTCGACGTCGAGCCCGGCGCGCGCCGACTCGACCGGATCGCGCAGGCCGAAGATGAAGTCGCTGATGACGAACCCGTCGAATCCCCACTCGTCGCGCAGGATGCGCGTGAGCAGCGTCGGCGACTGTCCGCACCACTCGCCGTTCACCGAGTTGTACGCGCTCATCACGCTCGCGACACCCTCCTCGACGACGCGCCGGAAGTGCGGGAGGTAGACCTCGTGGAGCGCGCGGTCGTCGGCGGTCACGTCGACGCGGAAGCGCGCGTTCTCCATCGAGTTGCACGCGAAGTGCTTCACGCACGCGAGCACGTGCTCCTGCACCCCGCGGGTGAGCGCGGCGCCGAGCTCACCGAGCTGGTACGGGTCCTCGCCGTAGGTCTCCTGGGCGCGGCCCCACGCCGGGTGGCGCAGGAGGTTCACGCACACGCCGCCGAAGTAGGTCGCACCGGCGGCGCGGGCCTCCAGACCGATGACCCGCCCGATCTCCTCCTCCAGCTCGAGGTCGAACGTCGCGGCCCGGGCCATCGCCACCGGAAAGCACGTGGCGTTGCCCACCACCACGCCGCGCGGGCCGTCGGTGAAGGCGATGCCGGGGATGCCGAGGCGGGCGTTCCGCGCCGCCGGCCAGGCGTGCGTGTAGTACCCACCAGCAGTCATATCGGTGATACCCGGCCAGAACGGGCAATCGCCGTCGAGCAGGTCGATCAGCTCGTCGTCGGACAGCTGGGCGACGAGCTCGGCGGCCTCACCGAGAGCGTCCGCGCCCTCGCGCACCAGCGCCGCCGCGGCGTCGAACCGGGTCATCGCGCGTCCGTCGCCTTCGCCTCGATCACCGGTGGGCGAGGGGGGACTTGAACCCCCACGTCCTTACGGACACAGGCACCTGAAGCCTGCGCGTCTGCCAATTCCGCCACTCGCCCGAGTGGAGCGCCGAGGTTAGCAAGCGCCCCGCGCGTGGCTTCTGCCCCGGCGCGAGACGCCCGTTCGGCGCGCCATGGGCGCCGTACACTCGCTTCGATGGGTGTGCAGGGATTCGAGCGCCGACTCGAGCGACTGGTCGAGGGCGCGTTCACCAAGGCGTTCCGGAGCGGGCTCCAGCCCGTCGAGGTGGCCAAGCGGCTCCTGCGGGAGATGGACGCCCGCCGCACGCTCGGCGTGCGTGGCACCGTCGTGCCCAACCACTACACGGTCGTGCTCTGCACCGAGGACGCGCTGCGCTTCGACGACTACGCGGACGTGCTCGAGGCGGAGCTCGAGACCGAGGCCCGCGAGCACGCCCGGGCCGAGGGCTACCACTTCATCGGTCCGGTGAAGGTCCAGCTCGTCGAGGATCCCGAGCTCCGCAAGGGCGACCTCGAGATCGAGTCCGCCCTCAAGGAGGGCGACGGTGGCCGGGTCGGAGCCCTCGTGCTCACCGACGGCACCCGCCTGCCCCTCGGCGAGAAGATCTTCGGCATCGGGCGCCTCCCCGACTGCGACCTCACCATCGACGACGCGCTCGCCTCCCGTCGCCACTGCGAGATCCGGCCCGAGCCCGACGGCTACCGCATCGTCGACCTCGGCTCGCTCAACGGCACCACGGTGAACGGCCAGAAGGTGAAGGAGCACCTCCTCACCGACGGCGACCTGATCGGGGTCGCGGCGCTCGCGCTCCGCTTCGAGGCGTCCTAGTGCCGTCCGGCGTCCTCACCGTCCTCGAGTACTGCTTCCTCGCACTGATCTTCCTCTTCCTCTTCCGCGTCGTGCGCACGGTGCTCGCGGAGCTCAAGCCGAGCCGCATCCCGGTTCCGGTTGCCGTCCCGGTCGGCTCCGCTCCGGTCGCCGCATCCGCGCCGAACAAGCGCGAGCGCAGCGGGAACCGCTGGGAGCTCGTCATCGTCGAACCGCCGGCGCGCGCCGGCGAGGCCTTCTCCCTCGGCGAGGAGCTCACCGTCGGACGCGGCGCGGGCTGCGCGGTGGTCCTCGCCGACGACACGTTCGTGTCCCAGGTGCACGCGCGCGTCTTCGTGCGCGGCAGCGACCCCTACCTCGAGGACCTCGGGTCCACCAACGGCACGCTGCTGAACGGCGAGCGGGTCGTGGAGCCGGTGCGGCTGCGCCGCGGCGACCGGGTCCAGTTCGGTCAGACCGTCACGGAGCTCGTGCGGTGAGGATCGTCTCGGGCGCGTCGACCGACACCGGGCAGGTGCGCGACGGCAACGAGGACTCGTACCTCGTCGACCGCCGTCTCGACCTGTTCGCGGTGGCCGACGGCATGGGCGGCCACCGCGCCGGCGAGATCGCCAGCGCGACCGCGCTCGACGGTCTCCGCACCGCGATCGAGGGCGGAAGCCCCGTCCCGGACGCGGTCGGCCGGGCCAACGCGGCGGTCTGGGACAAGGCCGCGGGCGACACCGACCTCGCGGGGATGGGCACCACGCTCACCGCGGCGACGTTCGGCGACGGCACCCTCACGATCGCCCACGTCGGCGACTCCCGCGCCTACCTCCTGCGCGGCGATCGGCTCGAGCGGCTCACGACCGACCACAGCCTGGTGGAGGAGCTCGTCCGCGACGGCAAGCTGACCGAGGACCAGGCGGCGGTCCACCCGCAGCGCTCGGTCATCACGCGTGCGCTCGGGGTCGACTCGACGGTCGAGGTCGACGTCTACTCGGTCGTGCTCGAACCCGCGGACCGGGTGATCCTCTGCTCCGACGGTCTCACGTCGATGGTGCGCGCGCCGCGGATCGCGGAGATCCTGCGCGAGGAGTCCGACCCGACCCGGGCCGCGAACGCGCTGGTCGACGCGGCGAACGCGGCGGGCGGCGAGGACAACATCACCGTGGTCGTGCTCGACGCGGTCGCCGAGGCCCGCGACCCGCTGCCGAGCTCGCTCGCCGCGGCGATCCGGCCCCGACCGCCGGGCGCGGTGGACCCCGTCGAGGTGGTCGAACCACCCGCAGTCGAGGTCACGACGACCACCACGAGCATCGACGCCACGAGCAGTCCGCCGGACACCGAAACCCCGACCCCCGCACTGCCCCGCGACACCGCCCGCTACCGCGAGTCGAAGCGCGCGCGCCGCGGCGCCCGCACCGTGGGCCGGGTCCTGCTCTTCGCGGTCCCGATCCTGCTGATCGTCGGCATCGCGATCGGCGCGGTCGGCTGGTACGCCCGCAACTCGTACTACGTGGCCTTCGAGCGGGGAGTCGTCGTCGTGTACCAGGGCCGGCCCGGGGGCCTGTTCGGGTGGGACCCGACGGTCGTCCGGCGCACGACGCTGCAGCGCGCCGACCTGCCCGAGTTCTTCCAGCAGGGCATCGACGACCGCAAGGAGTTCGCGACCGAGGCCGAGGCGCTCGCGTACGTCGGGCGGGCCCGGCGCAAGGTCGCGAGCACGACCTCCACCACGAGCACGACCGTCAGCACCGTTCCGGTCACGCCGTCGACGACCGCCGCGGCGCCGACGGCTCCATGAGGCCGTCGTCGCCGCTCGCCCGGTTCCGGCGCACGCGCGAGCTGAGTCTCGGGATCCTCGCCGTGATCATCACGGCCGGCGGCTACGTGCTGCTGGGACTGTCCAAGGCGCCCGCGCTGCCGGCCGACCTCGCCGCCCTCTTCGCCGCGCTCGTCGCGCTGTTCCTGTGCGCGCACGTCGCGGTCCGCCGCTTCGCGCCGCGCGCGGACGCGACGCTGCTGCCGCTCGCCACGCTCCTGCTCGGCATCGGCTTCGTGATGCTCAGCCGCCTCGATCTCGGCCCGAACGTGAAGGACCGCGTCGCGCCCACGCAGGCGGTGTGGATCGCGGTCGGCATCGGCGTCTTCGTGCTCACGCTCGCGGTCGTCCGCAACGCCCGCTCGCTCGCGCAGTACCGCTACACGTTCCTGCTCGTCGGCGTCGGCGCGCTCCTGCTGCCACTCGTGCCCGGGCTCGGCGCCGAGATCAACGGGGCCCGCCTCTGGATCCGCATGGGCGGGCTCACGTTCCAGCCCGGCGAGATCGCGAAGGTCCTGCTGGTGATCTTCTTCGCGGCGTACCTGGTGGACAAGCGCGAGCTGCTCACCTCGGGGAGCCGGCGGCTCGGCCGGCTCCACCTCCCCGACCCGAAGCACCTCGGGCCGCTCCTCGTGCCGTGGGGCGTGTCGATCCTGATCCTGGTGCGCCAGAAGGACCTCGGGTCCTCGCTCCTGTTCTTCGCGGTGTTCATGGCGATGCTCTACATCGCGACCCAGCGCGCCGCGTACGTGCTCGTCGGCACCGCGCTCTTCGCCGGCGCGGTGGTAGTGGCGTACCAGGCGTTCGCGCACGTCCAGGACCGCGTGCACAACTGGCTCGACCCGTGGAAGGACATCCAGGGCAAGGGCTACCAGCTCACGCAGGGACTGTTCGCGTTCGGCAGCGGCGGGTTCGCGGGAACCGGGCTCGGGCGCGGTATTCCGTACCGGATCCCCGTGGCCACGACCGACTCGATCTTCGCGGCGATCGGCGAGGAGCTCGGCCTGATCGGCACGATCTCGGTGATCATCGCGTTCCTGCTCCTGGTCGGCAGCGCGTACCGGATCGCGATCCAGGCGTCACGCCCGTTCACCCAGCTGTTCGCGGCCGGCCTCGCGACGATCATCGGCGTGCAGACCTTCGTCATCGTCGGGGGCGTGACGCGGGTCATCCCGCTCACCGGCGTGACGCTGCCGTTCGTGTCCTACGGCGGATCGTCGCTCGTCGCGAGCTTCATCGTCCTCGCGCTCCTCCTGCGCATCTCCGACGAGAGCGCGGCCGAGGCCGAGCGCGACGCGGAGGACGCGGCGCGCCTCCAGGCCATCGAGGCGGCCCATGCCTGAGCGAGGCGATTCGTGAACGTCGGGATCCGCCGCGTGGGGATCGGCGTGGTCGTGCTGCTCCTGGCACTCGTCGGCCAGCTGACGTACCTGCAGGTGGTGGACGCGAAGACGCTCGACCGTGATCCCCGCAACCCGCGTGAGATCTTCGCCCAGTTCAACTCGGTGCGGGGCACGATCCTCAGCGCGGACGAGCGCGTGCTCGCGCGCTCGGTCGACGTCGAGGACGAGTACGGCAAGCAGCGTGAGTACCCGCTCGGCGAGCTGACGGCCCAGACCGTCGGCTACCAGTCGGTCATCGTCGGGTCCACCGGGCTCGAGAACTACTACAACGACGTCCTGCTCGGGCGCGGCCGGTCCACGATCGGCCTCCAGGACGCGATCGACTTCCTCGAGGGCCACAAGCGCGTCGGCAACCTCGTCACGAGCCTCCGCGTCGACGCGCAGCAGAAGGCCAAGGAGGCCCTCGGCAACCAGAAGGGCTCGGTCGTCGTGCTCGAGCCGGCCACCGGCAACATCGTCGCGATGTACTCGAACCCGAGCTTCGACCCCACGCCGCTCGCGAGCCACGACCCCAAGACCGTGCAGACCTACTTCGGCCTCCTCAACGCGGATCCTGCGAACCCGTCGCTGCCGCGCGCGTACCGCGAGATCTACCCACCGGGTTCGACGTTCAAGGTCGTCACCACGACCGCGGCGCTCGACACCATCCCCGGGGTCACGACGCGGACGTTCCCGACCGAGCGGTCGTTCCGGCCGCCGCAGGCGGCCCGCCCGATCAGCAACTTCGGTGGCAGCTCCTGCGGCGGCGACCTCGAGTACGTGTTCGTCCACTCGTGCAACGCGGCCTTCGCCCGGCTCGGCTTCGAGCTCGGGGACGCGTTCCCGCCCGCGATGGGGATGTTCGGGATCTTCAGGTCGCCGCCGATCGACCTCTCGCCCGGTGCCGCGGCGAGCACCGGGCCGGCGGCCGGCTCGTTCGAGCAGAACAAGCCGTTCTTCGCACTCGCGGGCATCGGCCAGGGCGACGTCGCCACCACACCACTGCAGATGGCGCTGGTCGCGGCGGGGATCGCGAACGGCGGCGTCGTCATGCGCCCGCACCTCGGGACCTCCGTCCGAGACGACGCCGGGAAGCTCATCGAGACCATCGAGCCGAAGGAGTGGCTCCGGGCGACCTCCCCCCAGACCGCGGCGCAGGTCCGTGACTACATGGTGCAGGTCGTGAACGGCCGCGGCGGCACTGGTACCGCCGCCGCGATCTCCGGCATCGCGGTCGCCGGCAAGACCGGCACCGCGCAGACGTCGGAGGAGGCCGCGCCGCACGCCTGGTTCGTGGCGTTCGCCCCCGCCGAGGCGCCTCGATACGCGGTCGCGGTGATCGTCGAGAACGGTGGCGACCTCCGCAACGAGGCGACCGGGGGCAGGGTCGCCGCGCCCATCGCCCGCACGATGCTCCAGTACCTGCTCCAGACGTGACGACGCGTCGGGGAACCCGAAGTGACGAAAGGTAGGTTGGAACCACTGCATGGCTGACCCCACCGTCTACGCCGACCGCTACGAGATCGTCCGGGAGATCGCCCGGGGCGGTATGGCCAACGTCTATCTGGCGCGCGACCGCAAGCTCGACCGTGCCGTCGCGCTGAAGGTCCTCCCCGCCGAGCTGTCACGCGACCCGACGTTCGTCGAGCGCTTCCGCCTCGAGGCACAAGCCGCCGGGAGCCTCAACGAGCCGACGATCGTCGCGGTCTACGACTGGGGTCAGGAGCAGGACACGTCCTTCATCGTCATGGAGTACGTGGAGGGTCGGACGCTGCGCGACCTCATCGTGCGCGGCCCCGTGGACGCGGCGCAGGCCGCCGAGATCGGCGGTGAGATCGCCAAGGCGTTGAGCGCGGCGCACCGTGCCGGCGTGGTGCACCGGGACATCAAGCCCGGCAACGTGCTCATCACCCCCACCGGCGAGGTGAAGGTCACCGACTTCGGCATCGCCCGCGCGAACGGCGCCGGAGACGGGCTCACCAAGACGGGCGCGGTGATGGGCACCGCCACCTACTTCTCCCCCGAGCAGGCGCAGGGCCTCGCGGTCGACGCTCGCTCGGACATCTACTCGCTCGGCGTCGTGCTCTACGAGATGGTCACGGGTGCGGTGCCCTTCGTCGGCGACAGCGCGGTCTCGGTCGCGTACCTGCACGTGCGCGAGCCGGTGGTCGCGCCGTCCCAACGCGCTCCGCAGGTCCCACCCGGGCTCGAGGCGATCATCCTCACCTGCCTCGCCAAGAACCCCGACGAGCGGTACCAGACCGCCGACGACCTGCGCGCCGACCTCCTGCGGTTCACGCGGGGCCAGGCGCCGAT
The DNA here is from genome assembly GCA_964639075.1 of uncultured Bifidobacteriaceae bacterium. Taxonomy (GTDB): domain Bacteria; phylum Actinomycetota; class Acidimicrobiia; order IMCC26256; family JAENVU01; genus JAENVU01. Next base: position 14,493 of record CAZXCB010000045.1, read on the forward strand.
CGGCGGCCCGGCGACCGCCGCGGTCGTGATGGCGACGGGCGACCGGACCCAGGCGATGGCCAAGACGTCGGTCGCGCCGGTCGCCGCCGGACCGCGGCCACCCTCGAAGAAGTCGAAGGGCCCGGTCGCGCTCGTCGTCGCGCTGCTCGTGGTCCTGATCGCGGTGGTCGCCTTCCTCCTGGTGCAGGTCTTCCGCGACGACGGCAAGGGCGTCGCGAAGGTCTCGGTCAAGAGCGTGATCGGGCTCACCGAGAACCAGGCGCGCTCCGAGCTGGAGGCGCAGGGCTTCGAGGTCACGGTCGTGCGCGAGAAGAACACGAAGCCGGTGGGCACCGTGTTCGCGCAGGACCCCCAGGAGGGCCAGCTCGTGCCCGAGGGCTCCACCGTGAAGATCTCGGTGTCCTCGGGCGACCAGGTGAAGGTCCCCAGGGTCGCCGGGCTCGACCAGGCCACCGCGACGGCGAAGCTCGAAGCGCTCCAGTTCATCGTGAACGTCGTGCCCGAGCAGAGCGACACGATCCCGCTCGGCACCGTGATCCGGACCATCCCCAAGGCCGGCAGCAAGGTCGACCCGAACTCCACCGTCACCCTCGTCGTGTCGGCCGGGCCCGCTCCGGTCACCGTGCCGGACGTGGAAGGGCTCGACCAGGTCGAGGCGACCCAGCGGCTGGTCGACGCCGGGTTCCGCGTGTCCAAGACGCTGCAGGCCTCGAGCACCGTGCCCGCGGGCCGGGTGATCGGCACGTCGCCCGCCGCCGGCACCCCCGCCGCGCCCGACAGCGCGGTCACCCTCATCGTGTCGTCGGGCCCGGAGCAGGCCACGGTGCCCGACGTCGTCGGCATGACCCAGGCGTCGGCCACGAACGCGCTCACGGCGGACGGCTTCACCGTCTCGGTGGTCACGGTGACGAGCCCGGGCAGCGTCGGGAGGGTGATCAGCCAGAACCCGAACGCCGGCACCAAGGCCGACGCCGGCTCGACGGTGACGATCACCGTCGGCGCAGCCCCGCCGACGACCACCTCGTCCACCACGACGACGACATGACCGCGCGCTCCACCTCGACGTGACCCGCACGGCCCCGCTGGCCGTCTGGTACGAACGCCACGGTCGCCACGAGTTGCCGTGGCGCCGGCACCGTGACCGGTGGCCGGTCCTCGTCTCCGAGGTGATGCTGCAGCAGACCCAGGTCGCGCGCGTGCTCACGGCCTGGCCCGGGTTCATCGCCCGGTTCCCCGACCCCGACGCGATGGCGGCGGCTGGCGCCGGCGCGGTGATCACGGCGTGGGGTCGGCTCGGGTACCCGCGGCGGGCGCGGCGCCTGTGGGAGACAGCGACCCTGCTCACCGAGCACGGCTGGCCCGACGATCTGCGCGTGCTCCCCGGCGTCGGCCGCTACACCGCCAATGCGGTCCTCGCCCAGGCCGACGGGGTCGACGTGCCCGCGGTCGAAGTGACCGTCCACCGCGTCGTGCAACGAGTCGCGGGGACCACGCTCGGGCCGGCCGCGGCCGAAGCGGCCAGCGTGCGGGTGGGCCGGGGTCTGCGCGGGCGCGAGCGTCTCCTCGCCCTGATGGACCTGGGCGCGACGGTCTGCACCGTGCGGACGCCGGAGTGCCGGGCCTGCCCGCTGCGACGCCGGTGCGCGACGCGTGGCCCGCTCGCGGGCGAGGTCCGCGCCCGCCAGGGGCCCTTCGCGGGCTCCTTCCGTCAGCGGCGCGGCCAGGTGATGGCACAGCTGCGCGCCGGAGATCCCGTGGCGGTCGGCGCGCTCGACGGCGAGGCGCTGGCGTCGCTCGTCGCGGACGGGCTCGCCGTCGCCGAGCGGGGACGGGCGCGTCTGCCCTGATGACCGAGGCGCCGGTCAGATCAGCGCGAGGAAGTTGCGCACGAGGTCGTGACCACGCTCGGTGAGCACGGCCTCCGGGTGGAACTGCACCCCGTGCACGGGCAGATCGCGGTGGCGCAGCCCCATCACGACGCCGTCGACGGTGGTCGCGGTCACCTCGAGGCAGTCGGGCACGCTGCCCGCGTCGACGACGAGCGAGTGGTAGCGCGTCACCGTCAGCGGGCTCGGCAGCCCGGCGAACACGCCGACGCCGGTGTGGGTGACCTCCGAGGTCTTCCCGTGCATCACGCGCTCGGCGCGCACGACCGCACCGCCGTAGCGCTCGCCGATGCACTGATGGCCGAGGCACACCCCGAGCACGGGGACGCCGGCATCGCCGAACGCGCCGATCGCGTCCATCGACACCCCGGCGTCGGCGGGCCGGCCCGGCCCCGGCGAGACGAGCACGGCATCGGGCTCGATCGCCTGCAGCTCGCCGAGCCCGAGGGCGTCGTGACGGTGCACGACCGGCTCCGCGCCGAGCTCACCGAGGTACTGCACGAGGTTGTAGACGAACGAGTCGTAGTTGTCGATCACGAGGACCCGGGCGCCCATTGGCGCCGACGGTACCGGAACCCGGGCCCGTCGCCGCGGTCGATAACCTCTCCGCCCGTGCCGCAGACCAGGACCCCAGGAGCCGCCCGAGGCGGACGGACCACCAAGCGCCGCCCGCCCCCGGCGGCGAAGAAGGCGAAGCCGGGCCCGAGCAAGCTCTGGGTGCCGGTCCTGATGTTCGCGCTGCTCGGGTGCGGGATCTTCGTGATCGTCGCCAACTACTTCGGGCTGCTCATCGGCGGTGAGAACAACGCGTTCCTGCTCATCGGCATCGGCGAGGTCACCGCCGGCTTCATCGTCGCCACGATGCTCCGCTGAGGACACCTGTCGGGCGACAGCGTGTCGAGACCCTGAACATCCGGGAAACGCGGAGTTACACCCGTGTGCTTCCCCACAGCTTGGGGACAAGCCTGTGGACAACCGGCGAAAGGCCCGCTCCGGGCGCCGGTCAGGCCCGCCCGGACGCGTCCCGCAGCATCCCGCACAGGTCGAGGACGTCGGGCACCGGCTCCGTTCCGGACGTGTCGACCGCGACGAGGGGCCACGGTCCCGGCGGCGGGTCGTAGACCGACGCGTCGAATGCCGGGTGCGCCATGCGGGACGCGTGGACGCCGTCGGCGTGCGCGGGATGGCGCAGCGGGATGCGCGCCCGATAGCGCGCGAGGGCCACCGACGGATCCACCACGCACCAGACGAGCGCGAGATCGGCGTGTTCGCAGGTCGCGGCGAAGTCGGCAGCCGCGAGGTCGCGGTGAAAGGCCGCCTCGGCGACCACGCTGACACCGGCGCCGAGGAGATCGCGGACCACGGCCCAGAAGGTCTCGAACGACGCGGCGGCGAAGCGGCGGACCTCCGACGGATCTTCGGAGCGCGCGGTGACGTGCATGCCCTCCTTGATCTCGTCGCGTGCGATCGCCGGGACGTGCAGGGCGTCGGCCAGTCGGCGGGCGAGCGTCGTCTTGCCCGCACCCGGGACACCACCGACGACGATCACGAACGGCCGCGAATCCGGCACAGGTCGACCGTAGTGGGCCGGCCCGGTGATGGCGCGGTCCTCAGGAGCCGACGTCGACGAGACGCATGTCCTCGCGGCAGTGCCGGGGTGCCTCGGCCTCGGCGTCGGGCGCTGCGGTCATGGTCACCTCGGTGCCGCAGACCTGGCAGCGGTAGCGCAGGTCGACGGGCTCGAGCTTCGTGAGGTCGGGCTCGTCGGGCGGCGGCGGCGCCATCATCACCCGCACGACCTTGACCCCCACGAGGTAGAGCGCGACGAAGCCCGTGATCGCGATCAGGACCCGGACGACGTCCGGCATCGATCAGCCGAGTCGCTCGATGATCGTCGCGTTGGCCATGCCGCCGCCCTCGCACATCGTCTGGAGACCCCAGCGGCCACCGGTGCGCTCGAGGATGTTCACGAGCGTCGTCATGAGCCGCGCGCCGCTGCAGCCGAGCGGGTGGCCGAGCGCGATCGCGCCGCCGTGGAGGTTGACCTTGTCGAGGTCGGCATCGAACTCGCGCTGCCAC
>CAZXCB010000046.1:0-10304 GCA_964639075.1 uncultured Bifidobacteriaceae bacterium
CGGGCCCGCGAGCTGGAGCCGGATCAGCAGCGCCTCGATTCCGGCCACGAGGAAGAAGACCAGGGCGAGTCCCGCGTACAGGATGCCGATCTTCTTGTGGTCGACCGTCGTCCACCACGACCAGAAGCCGGTGTTCGACTTCGGTCGCCGCAGCAGACCGCGCGGCGGATGCAGCTGGGCGGGCACGGCCGTCATCGGCAGGCTCCCTCGGTCACTACTTCTCTCCCAACAGGAAGTTCACGATGACGTCGGCGTCCGCCGACGTCATCGTCTTCTGGCCCTTCGGCGTGTCCTCGATGAACGACGGCATGCCGACGCACGTGACGTTCGGCGCCGGCGGGAGCCGGCACTCCTTGGACTCCATGGCGATCATGTCCGGGGCGTTCATCACCCACTTCTTGAGGTTCGCCGCGTTGGTCTCGAACACGCCGCCGGCGAACGTGGACCGGCTCGCGAAGTGGGTCAGGTTCGGGCCGTACGGCGCCTGCTTGGCGTCGTTGAACACGTGGCAGTTCGTGCACGCGTAGGTCTTGTTCGTGAGCTCGTAGATGGGCGTGTCCTTGCCGTAGTCGCCCTTGACCGGGCCGCTGATGTCGGCGAGCCACGCCTTCCACTTGGCCATCGGCTCGACGATCACCCGCATGCGCATGTCGGCGTGCGAGAGCCCGCAGTACTCGGCGCACTGGCCGAGGTACGTGCCGACCTCGTCCGACTGGAGGGTCAGGCGGTTGGTCTGGCCCGGAACGACGTCCTTCTTCCCGTTGATCTCGGGGATCCAGAAGGAGTGGATCACGTTGTCGGAGTGCAGGCGCAGGTCCACCTTGGTGCCGACCGGGATGTGCAGCTCGGTGCTCGTGGTCACCATGCCGTCGGTCTTGTTCGCGTTGTACACGGCGCGCGTCGACTGCGGGACCAGCGGCTGCTTCGGGAGCTGGAACTGCCACCACCACTGCTTGCCGGTGACCTCGACCTTGAGGACGGCCGGACCCTTGGGGGTGTCGGCGAGGTTCCAGATGGTGGTGACGGTCGGGATCGCGACGACGGCGAGGATGAGCGCCGGCAGGATCGTCCAGCCGATCTCGAGCGGCGTGTTGCCGTGGACCTGCCGCGGGTTGTCGGGCTTGCCCTCGCGATGACGGAACCGGAGGGCGGCGAAGATCGTGCCGAACAACACGGCCAGGCCGATGACGCTCGCGACGGCGAGAACGGGGATGAACAGGTTGTCGATCGTGTCGGCAGCCGAGCCCTTGGGGTCCAGCGAGTTCTGCCCGTTGCTGTTGCCGCAGGCGGCGAGCGCGACGACCATCCCGGCGAGCAGGACCGGCGCAGGGATGCGCCACTTCGGATGCCTCATGCGATCGTCCCCACATGAACCGGTCCGAAGGCCCGCACCCCCGAATCCGTCCCCGGCCACGTAGCGGCGACTCTATCCCCGGCCGATTCGCGCACCGCAACTCGACCTACCGGGCAGTTTCGCGGTCCGCGACGGGTGCGCACGAGCGTGCTAGAGGCCGAGCCGATCGAGGGAGTGGGCCCGCCGCTGCCACTCCTTGTCGACCCTCACCATGGTCTCGAGGTACACCCGCGCGCCGAACAGGCGCTCGAGCTCCTTGCGTGCGTTGGTGCCGGCATCACGGATGACGCCGCCCCCCTTGCCGATCACGATCCCCTTCTGCGAGTCGCGCTCGACCCGCACGACGGCCCGGTACCGCAGGACCGGGTCCGATTCGTCCGGGTCCGATTCGTCCGGGTTCTCGGCGGCCCCCTCGTCGTCGAGCCCCTCGTCGTCGAGGCGCTCGGCCGTGACCGCGATCGAGTGGGGCAGCTCCTCCCGGGCGATGCGGAGCAGCTGCTCGCGGAGCAGCTCGGCGACGAGCGTCGTCTCGGGCTGATCGGAGACGACACCGTCCGGGTAGTAGTGCGGTCCCTCGGGCAGCCGGGCGAGGATCTCCTCGACGAGCACGTCCACCCCCGCGCCGGTGCGCGCCGAGATCGGGACGTAGGCGTCGAACTCACCGAGCTCTGCCGACGCCCTCACGAGCTGCTCGCCGATCTCGTCACGGCTCGCGACGTCGACCTTGTTCACCACGAGGATCTTCGGCGTGGCGACCCGCGCGACGAGATCCGCGATGAAGCGGTCGCCGGGACCGACGGGCGCGTTCGCCTCGATCAGCTGGCACACGACGTCGACCTCGCCGAGCGTGGCGACCGACCGCTCGTTGCACCGTTGCCCGAGCAACGTGCGCGGCTTGTGGATCCCGGGCGTGTCGAGCAGCACGATCTGCGAGTCTGGCGTCGTGCGAACGCCCCGCACCTGCGTGCGCGTCGTCTGCGGCCGCTCGGAGACGATGGACACCTTCGTGCCGACGAGCTGGTTCACGAGCGTCGACTTGCCGACGTTGGGTCGGCCGACGAGCGAGACGAACCCGGAGCGGAACGCGGTCATCTCTTCCGCTCGTGGCGTCGTCACGAGGACTCGGCGGGGACCGATGCCGGCTCGGTGTCGTCGTCGATCGGCTCGTCGACCGGCATGATGAGCACCGAGGTGATCCGGCGTCCCGCGACGCGCTCGGTGCGGAAGTCGAGTCCCTGGAACCGCACGGACTCCCCCACCTCGGGAACGTGACCGAGAAGGTTGAACACCAGCCCACCGACGGTGTCCCACTCGGTGTCGGGCAGGTCGCGGCCGAGCGCTTCGTTGACGTCGTCGATCGGCGTCCGGCCCGGCGCCCGCAGACCACCGCCGGCGAGCGGCTCGAGGCCGGGTTCCTCCACGTCGAACTCGTCGGCGATCTCACCCACGATCTCCTCGAGCAGGTCCTCGAGCGTCACGATCCCCGCGGTGCCGCCGTGCTCGTCGATCACGATCGCCATGTGGAACTTCTCCGTGCGCATCTCGCGCAGGAGCTCGGCGACGCGCTTCTGCTCGGGGACGAAGACGGCTTCGCGGACCGCGACCCGCACGGGTTGGCGACCGGCGCCGGCGCGGGCCTGCTGGACGAGATCCTTCAGGTAGACGAGGCCGATGATGTCGTCGGTCGTGTCGGTGAAGCACGGCATCCGTGAGTAGCCGGCTTCGATCGCCCGGCTGATCGCGTCCTCGATCTGCGTGTCGGCGTCGACCGCGACCATGTCCGGGCGCGGCACCATCACCTCGCGCACGACCGTGTCGCCGAACTCGAAGATCGAATGGATGAGCCGGCGCTCTTCGCGCTCGATCGCCTGCTCGTCGGCGGCGACGTCGGCCATCGTGCGCAGGTCCTCCTCGGTCACGAACGGGCCTTCCTTCAGGCCCTTGCCGGGAAGCAGCACGTTCGCGAGACCGATGAGGCCGCGCGAGAGCATCCGCAGCGGCGGGAAGTTCGAGATCGCCCACAGGAACGGCGTGAGCTTGAGCGCGGCGCGGTCGGGATGCTGGATCGAGTACGTCTTCGGCGCGACCTCGCCGATGACGAAGTACAGGACGATCTGCAGCGCCAGCCCGATCAGGACGCCGGCTCCACCGAGTGAGCTCTCGAGCAGGATGCCGAGCAGCGACGCGCTCGTCATCTGGCTCACGAGCACGAGCAGCAGCAGGACGTTGAGAGTGCGTTCCGGTCGTTCCAGCATCACCGCCAGGCGGTGGGCACCCTTTCGGCCCTCTTCTTCGAGCGCGAGCGCCCGGATGCGACTCATGCGAGTGAACGCGGTCTCGGCCGCCGCGAGCACGACCGAGAACAGGAAGAGGACGGTGACCGCCGCGACGATCGCCCACTCGCCGCCGTTCAGCGCCGTTCCTCCTGCTCGCGGAACCGAGCGAGGAGCTCGCGCTCGCGTTGCTTCATCGTCGCCTCGTCCCGGGGATCGGCGTGGTCATAGTTGAGCAGATGCAGCACGCCGTGGACGACGAGCAGCGCGAGCTCGTCGTCGAGCGTGGCGCCGTGCGTCGGAGCCTGGGCCGCGGCCACCGCCGGGCACACGACGACGTCGCCGATGAGGGTCGGCGGCTCCCCGCCCTCGGACGGGGCACCCGGCCCGCGCCCACCCTGGTCGGGCTGCCGGCCGGGCAGCACGAGGTCGTCGTCCATCGGGAACGCGAGGACGTCGGTCGGGCCCGTGCCGCCGAGGAACCGCTCGTTCAGCTCCGCGATCGTCGTCCGGTCGACGAAGAGCACCGACAGCTCCGACGTCCCGGGCACCTTCTCCTCGTTCACGACCAGCCGGGCGAGCGCCACCCAGCGGCCGACGTCGACCGCGACATCGGACTGCTCGTCGCTGCCGAACACCGACACCTGGCTCACGAGAGCTCGCTCACGTCGGTCGCTTCTCGTCGCGGGCGGCGTAGGCGTCGACGATGTCCTGGACGATCCGGTGCCGCACGACGTCGGCCGACCCGAGGTCGACGAACACGAGGTCCGCGACTCCGTCGAGCACGTCACGCACCGCGAGCAGTCCCGAGCGCCCCCGGCCGTCGGGCAGGTCGACCTGGGTGACGTCGCCCGTGACGACGATCTTCGATCCGAACCCCAGCCGGGTGAGGAACATCTTCATCTGCTCGGAGGTCGTGTTCTGCGCCTCGTCGAGGATGATGAACGAATCGTTGAGCGTCCGACCGCGCATGTACGCGAGCGGCGCGACCTCGATCACGCCGCGCTCCATCAGGCGCGAGACGGACTCCGGGTCGAGCATGTCGTAGAGCGCGTCGTAGAGCGGGCGCAGGTACGGGTCGACCTTGGCGAGCATGTCGCCGGGAAGGAAGCCGAGCCGCTCCCCTGCCTCCACCGCGGGTCGGGTGAGGATGATTCGGTTCACCACCTTCGCCTGGAGCGCCTGCACCGCCAGCGCGACCGCGAGGTAGCTCTTGCCGGTACCGGCGGGTCCGATCGCGAACGTGATCGTGTGCTCGCGCACCGCGTCGACGTAGCGCTTCTGCCCGGCGGTCTTGGGCCGCACGCTCTTGCGTCCCTTCACCACCTCGGTGAGCAGCACGTCGCTCGGTCGGAGATCGGCTTCGACCATGTGGATCGCCCGGTCGATCCCGTCACGATCGAGCGGGTGTCCCTGCTCGACGAGCACGACCAGCTCCTCGAACAGACGGGCCACCCGCTCCGCGGCTTCCGGCGCACCGGAGACGGTGATCTCGTTGCCGCGCACGAGGATCCCGACGGGGAACGCCGCCTCGACGCGGCGCAGCAACTCGTCGTGTTCGCCCAACAGACCCACCATGAGGTGGTTCCCGGGCACCAGCACCTTGACCGTGGTCGACGTCGGAAGCGTCACGACGCGACGAGGTTAGCGGTGGGACGCGCGCGGAGGCGGGCGCTTCAGGCCGGGACGTTGCCGGCCCGCAGGCCGAGCTCGTCCAGGCGGACGCCGAGGTCCTCGGGACGCCGGCCGAGCACCGCGGCGAGGACCCGGAGGTCGTCGCGGCGGATCGTCAGCAACCGTCCGTTGAAGTCCTGGCGCTGCAGCTGGATCGTCGCGGCATAGCGCGACAGGACCGCGGCCTCCGGCTCGTCGAGGGCGTGGAGCTTCACGAGGTCGATCGTGAATCCGGCATCGAGATCGGGCTCGGTGAGGTTGATCTCGAAGTCCGCGTCGCGTGGGAGGAGCTGGTCGGGTGGGACCTCGTAGATCTCCGACAGGCGGAGCAGCCGCGGAACGGAGATGGCGCGCTCACCCCGCTCGTACGCACCGAGCACGCTGGCCTTGAACTCGAGACCGCTGCGCGCCTCGACGTCGTGCAGCGACAAGCCCTTCTGGCGACGGATGGCGCGGAGACGCTCCCCGACATGCACGTGATTCATGTGTCTCCGACTGCCCCCCGCGACTACGGCCCCAACCGAGGCGAGACTATGGCACGAATCATCTCCGAAGTCGAACCTCGCCGACGCGCCGACCGCGCTCACGCGCGACGTGAGGCGAGGATCGCCGCCGCCGCGACCGGTGCGGTGACGGCGCGCAGCACATGGTCCCCGACCGAGCCCCGGGCCGCGTGGCCCAGGACGTCCCGTTCTTCGGGCGCGAACCCACCCTCGGGGCCCACCATCACGGTCCATTCCGGCGCGTCGGCCAGCTCGACCTCGGCGAGTCTGGTCGTGGTGCGGTCGGCGACGACGAGCCCGTGGAGCCGGGCCGCGACCTCCGCGACCGTGTGCGGCTCGGTCACCTCCGGCACGCGCGCCCGGTGCGATTGCATCGCCGCCTCGTGGGCGACACGCCGCAACCGCTCGACCGGCTTCGCCGCGCGCTCGCCCTCCCAACGCACGACCCCGCGTCGCGTCATCAACGGGATGATCCGGTCGACGCCGAGCTCGACGAGCTGATGCGTCACCTCGACACCGTGGTCGGACTTCGCCGGCGCGAACGCGACGGCGAGGCCGGGGCGTCGCTGCGGCTCGGTCCGGTCGGGCCCGGTGCGCTCGAGGCGGATCGCGCCCGCGCGCGTCTCGCACACGCGGGCGGTGTACCAACCCCCGAGACCGTCCGCGACGACGATCGGCTCGTCGACACCGAGACGACGGACGCGCTGCAGGTGATGACCGTCGGGACCGTCGATCCAGATCGCCGCGTCGCCGTCCAGCGCGGAGACGACGACGAGCGCATGCGCCTCGGCGGACGCCGCCCAGGCCGTCCCGGTCACCGATCGCCGAACGCGGCGCGGATCTTGGAGAAGAAGCCACCCTCGGGCGGGTGGACCTCCTCGCCGCGCACCGCGGCGAGCTGCGCGAGGAGCTCCGCCTCTTCCGCGCTCAGCTTCTGGGGCACCTCGACGTCGACCTCGACGATGAGATCACCGCGGCCGCGACCGTTGAGCACGGGCACCCCGCGGCCGCGCAGGCGGATGAGCTGGCCCGGTTGCGTGCCGGCTTCGATCCGGAGCGTCTCGGGACCCTCGAGCGTCTCGAGCTCGAACTCGACACCGAGCGCGGCCTGCGTCATCGCGACGGTGCGGCGATGCACGAGATCCACGCCGTGGCGTTCGAGCGTCGGGTGTGGACGGACGCGCACGAGGACGTAGAGGTCGCCGGGCGCGCCGCCGCGCGGTGCGGCGGGACCGCGACCGGGAAGCCGCAGCCGCTGACCGTCGTCGATGCCCGCCGGGACCTCGACCTCGATCTCGCGACGCGCGCGCACACGACCATCGCCGCGACACTGCGTGCACGGGTTCGGCACGATCTGACCCGAGCCCTCGCACCGGAAGCACGGCGCCGCGGTGACGAGCTGACCCAGGATCGAGCGACGCACCTGACGCACCTCGCCGCTGCCACCGCACTCGGGACAGGTCTCGGGGTGGGTGCCCGGCTCGCCACCGGTGCCGTCGCACCGGTCGCACGGCGCGGGGAGCTCGACCTCGACGGTCGTGGTCACACCGAACGCGGCTTCGCCGAGGTCGAGCCGGATCGACGTCTCCGCGTCCTGACCCCGAGGCGGACCCGCGGACCGGCCACCGCCGAACCCGCCCTGGAAGAACGCGTCGAAGAGGTCGCCGAAGCCGAAGGCCTCCCCACCGGCGCCGCCCTGGCCGCGGCCGTCGTCTCCGAACGTGTCGTAGCGGCGGCGGCGCTCCGGATCCCGGAGGACCTCGTATGCCGCCGACACCTCCTTGAACTGCTCCTCCGCGGCGGTGTCCCCGTGGCCCGCGTCGGGGTGCAGCTCGCGCGCGAGCCGGCGGTACGCCTTCTTGATCTCGTCGTCGGAAGCGTTGCGCTCGACGCCGAGCAGCTCGTAGAAGTCGGTCATCGGCGGTCAGTCCGCGGGCGGGAGCAGCAGGCGACCGAGCTGTTGCGAGACGGCGGCCACCGCCGCGAGCGCCTGCTGGTAGTCCATGCGCGTCGGCCCGAGCACGCCCACCGTGCCCGCGGGCGCGCCGTCGACCTCGTAGGGGGCGAGCACGATCGAGCAGTCGCGCAGCTCGTCGACGTCGTTCTCCGAGCCGATCGACACGTTGACGCCGTGGTCGAGCAGATCCCGGACCAGGCTCACGACCACGACCTGCTCCTCGAGCATCTCGAGCAGGCGCGCGGTGGTCTGGGTCGTCGCGAACGCGTCCTGCTCCGCAGCGAGGCGGCTGACCCCGCCGACGTACAGGTGGTCCGAGACCACCTGTTGGCGTTGACAGAGCGAGCGCGTCGCCTCGGCGACGAGCGCGTCCGCAGCCGGGTCGCCGGTCGTGGGCGCGGGGGTGTCCTGACCGAGGCCGCGACCGCGGAGGAGCTCGTCCAGGGCGGCGCTGGCGCGACCGAGCCGGTCGCCGTCGAGCTCACTGCGCAGCACCTCCCGTTCGATCGACCCGTTCCCGAGCACCGCGACCGCCAGGACCGTGCCGGGCTCGAGCGCGACGAGCTGCGCCGCGCGCACGCGCACGACGTCGGCGACGGGACCGACGACGACCGCGGCGTGACTGGTGAGCCGGGCGAGCAGCTGACTCGTCTCGTGCAGGAGATCCTCGAGCGCTCGATGGGTGGTCGCGAAGAAGTCGACGACGGCCCGGCGACCACCCGGCCCGAGCGCACCCGCGCTCGTGAAGTGGTCGACGAAGTACCGGTAGCCCTGGTCGGTCGGGATGCGACCCGCGGAGGTGTGCGGCTGCGTGAGGAATCCCTCGCGCTCGAGCTGGGTCATGTCGTTGCGCACCGTCGCGCTCGAGACGCCGAGGTCGCGGGAGGTGGTGACGGTCTGGGACGCCACCGGCTGGGCGGTCCGGACGTACTCCTCCACCACCGCCTTGAGGACCGTGGCCCGACGTTCGCTGGTGTCCACTTCGTGCTCCTCCACGCGGATCGGGGTTCGACCGTCGCCGGCTCGAGCGGTAGCAGTCGAGTGTACCGACTGCTAACCGACCGCTCGGCTCGGTGCCAGAACGGGCCGTTCCCTCCGTCCCCGCCGGATCCGTCGGTCAGGCCTGGAGGCGGAGGGTGACCGCGTTGGCGAGCAGGCGCCCGGCGCGGGTGAGGACCAGGCGGTCGCCGACGCGGTCCAGCAGGCCGGCGGTGACGAGCTCCTCGGCGGCCGCCGTATCTGCGGTCGCCGCCGGGATGCCCCACCGCGTCCGCAACGCCAGCGCCAGCGTCTCGGCGGCACGACCCGTGGCGTCGAGCTCCTCGCACCCCGCCTCGGCCGAGCTGTCGGCCCGAACCGCGTCGAGGTAGCGCTCCGGCGTACGCACGTTCCACCAGCGGCGCGGGCCGGTCTTGCCGTGCGCGGCGCAGCCGATTCCGAGATAGTCGCCTCCCTGCCAATACAGCAGGTTGTGCCGGCTCTCGTCCCCGGGGCGCGCCCAGTTCGAGATCTCGTACCAGCCGAGGCCGGCGGCGGTCAGCACGTCGTCCACGGTGGCGTACTTGTCGGCCTGGTCGTCGTCGTCCGGCGCGGGCGCGGTGCCCGCGGCGACGGCCCGACCGAGCGGGGTGCCGGACTCGACCGTCAACGCGTACGCGCTGACGTGCTCGGGTTCGAGCGCGAGCACCGCGTCGAGCGTTGCCTCCCAATCGGCGGCGGACTCGCCGGGCGTGCCGTAGATGAGATCGACGTTGAGTCGGGTGATGCCCGCATCGCGGACTGCGTCGACGGCGCGACGGACGTTGTCCGGGTCGTGGGTGCGGTCGAGCGCGTCGAGCACGTGTGCGCGCATCGACTGCACCCCGATCGAGATGCGGTCGACGCCGGCGGCCGCGAGGATGCGGAGCTCGTCCGGGTCCGTCGAATCCGGGTTGCACTCGACGGTCACCTCGGCGCCGGGCCGGCGGGGGATCGCGTGCAGGATTCGGGCGAGCGCGGCGGCCGGGACGAGCGACGGGGTGCCGCCGCCGAAGAAGACCGAGTCCGCATCGGGAACCTCCCCGCGCTCCACGCGACGGGTGACGTCGAGCACGCAGGCGTCGAGGTACTCGGCCACGAGGTGCTGGCGGTCGGTCCACGTGGCGAAGTCGCAATAGGCGCAGCGGTGAGCACAGAACGGGATGTGCACGTACACGCCGAACCGACCGGTGGTCACGCCCCGATGCTCTCACTTGCCGGGCGGTGCTCTCGTGGCGTAGGCCGACGGGCATGGACTTCGAGCTCCCACCCGAGGCCGAGACCCACCGGGCTGCGGTGCGGGCCTTCCTCGCCGAGGCCGCGCCGGGCGGGCGGTATCCCGCCGACTTCGCCCGCCGGCTCGCGGCGGCCGGGTACGTGGCCCCGCACTGGCCCGAGCCGTGGGGTCGGGGCGCCGGCGCGATCGAACAGCTCGTGATCGACGAGGAGCTCCGCGCGGCAGACGCGCCGCGGCCCCTGAACCCGATCGGCATCGGTTGGGCCGGTCCGACGCTGCTCGTCGCCGG
>CAZXCB010000046.1:10314-18180 GCA_964639075.1 uncultured Bifidobacteriaceae bacterium
CGTCGCCGGGACCCCCGAGCAGCACGAGCGCTACCTGCCCGGCCTGCTCGACGGCTCCGAGATCTGGTGCCAGCTCTTCAGCGAGCCCGGCGCGGGCAGCGACCTCGCCGGTCTCGCGACGCGGGCCGAGCGCGACGGCGACGAGTTCGTCGTCAACGGTCAGAAGGTGTGGACCACGCTCGCACACGTCGCGCACTACGGGATCCTGCTCGCGCGCACCGACCCGCACGCCGAGCCCCACCGCGGCATCACGTACTTCGTCCTCGACATGCGCACGCCCGGCGTCGAGGTGCGGCCGCTCGTCCAGATGACGGGCACGCACGAGTTCAACGAGGTGTTCCTCACCGACGTGCGGATCCCCGCGGCGAACATCGTCGGGGAGTTGCACGACGGCTGGCGGCTCGCGAAGGTCACGCTCGGCAACGAGCGGGTGTCGCTCTCGGGCGAGGGAGCGCTCTGGGGTCGCGGGCCGACGGCCAGGGACGTCGTCGACCTCGTGCGCGGCCACGGCGGCGTGACCGACCCGGTGCTACGCCAGCGCGTCGCCCGCCTCTACATCGAGAGCGAGATCCTGCGGCTCATCCGACTCCGCACCGTCTCCGCGACGGTGCGGGGCCTCGAGCCGGGGCCCGAGGCGAGCGTGCGCAAGGCGCTCTCCGACGAGCACGGCCAGCACGTGATGGAGCTCGCCATCGAGCTCGCGGGCACCGACGGACTCGTCACGCCGGCCGGGCCGTTCGGCGACCTCGCGGGCGGGATGTGGAGCTACGGGTACCTCTACGCGCGGGCGCTCACGATCGGCGGCGGCACGAGCGAGGTGCAGCGCAACATCCTCGGCGAGCGCGTCCTCGGCCTACCGCGCGATTAGTTGGCACTCGTACGCAGCGGACGGACCCAGGCCGAGCCGGAGCGAAGCGGAGGCGAGCCGCGGCGGAGCGAGCCCCGGTCCCGGCAGTCGCGCAGAGGCGCGAGCGGAGCCGCCGAAGAGGCGAGATTCAATCTCCCAGGCCGAGGGCGGCGACGAAGGCCTCCTGGGGGACCTCGACCCGCCCGATCGACTTCATGCGCTTCTTGCCTTCCTTCTGCTTCTCGAGCAGCTTGAGCTTGCGCGTGATGTCACCGCCGTAGCACTTGGCGATCACGTCCTTGCGCCGCGCCTTCACGGTCTCGCGGGCGATGATCCGTCCGCCGATCGCCGCCTGGATCGGAACGTCGAAGAGCTGCCGCGGGATCAGCTCGCGGAGCTTCTCGGCCATCCGCCGCCCGTAGTCGTACGCCTTGTCGCGGTGCGCGATCGCCGAGAAGGCGTCGACCGCGACCCCGTTCAACAGGATGTCCACCCGCACGAGCTTCGACGCGCGGTACCCGGCCGGGTCGTAGTCGAGCGACGCGTAGCCCTTCGACCGCGACTTCAGCTGGTCGAAGAAGTCCATCACGATCTCGGCGAGCGGGATGAGATAGACGATCTCCATCCGCTCCTCCGACAGGTACTCGAGCTTCTGCATCTCGCCCCGCCGGCCCTGGGCCAGCTCCATCAGCGTGCCCACGTACTCGGTCGGCGTGAGGATCGTGATCGTGACGTAGGGCTCCTCGATCCGCTCGATCTCGGCCGGCGACGGGAGCTCCGACGGGTTGTCGACCTCCTCGACCGCACCGGACGTGGTGATCGCGCGGTACGCCACGTTGGGCGCCGTCGCCACGAGGTCCAGGTCGTACTCGCGTTCGAGCCGTTCCCGGACGATCTCCATGTGCAGCAGGCCGAGGAACCCGCAGCGGAAGCCGAAGCCGAGCGCGCCCGAGGTCTCGGGCTCGTAGGTGAAGGACGAGTCGTTGAGCCGGAGACGCTCGAGCGACTCGCGCAGGTCCGCGTAGTCGTCGCCCTCGACCGGGTACAGCCCGCAGAAGACCATCGGCTTCGGATCGCGGTAGCCGTCGAGCGCCTCGGCCGGGCGTTGCGCGGTCGTCACCGTCTCGCCGACGCGCGCCTGGCCGACGTCCTTGATCCCCGCGATCAGGTACCCGACCTCGCCGGGACCGAGCGCGGCGACGGGCGTCGGCGCCGGCAACCGCGTGCCGATCTCCTCCGCGTCGTGCACCGCGTTCGCCTGCAGGAACCGGAGGCGTGCGCCGGAGCTCAGCGTGCCGTTGAACACGCGCACCGAAGAGATCACCCCACGGTAGGCGTCGTAGTACGAGTCGAAGATCAGTCCCTGCAGCGGTGCGTCGGCGTCGCCCGCGGGTGGCGGGATCTGCTCGACGATCGCGTCGAGCAGCTCGGGAACGCCCTCGCCGGTCTTGGCCGAGATGCGCAGGATCTCCTCCGCGGGCACGCCGAGCACGCGTTCGATCTCCTCGGAGACGCGGTCCGGATCGGCCGCGGGCAGGTCGATCTTGTTGACCGCCGCGACGATGGCGAGGTCGTGCTCCAGCGCGAGATAGCAGTTGGCGAGCGTCTGCGCCTCGATCCCCTGGCTCGCGTCGACGAGCAGGACGACGCCCTCGCAGGCGGCGAGGCTCCGGGAGACCTCGTAGCCGAAGTCCACGTGGCCCGGCGTGTCGATCAGGTTGACGACGTGGTCGCGCCACGCGATCCGCACGTTCTGGGCCTTGATCGTGATCCCGCGCTCGCGCTCGATGTCCATCGAGTCGAGGTACTGCGCCCGCATGTCCCGGGCCTCGACCGCGCCGGACAGCTCGAGGAACCGGTCCGCGAGCGTCGACTTGCCGTGGTCGACGTGCGCGACGATCGCGAGGTTCCGCAGGCGGGAGAGGTCGGACACGCCTCCATTCTCCCCCGCCCGAACGTGAAAGCCCCGAACCAGTGGCCGATTCCCCGTCCTGCTAACGTTCCCGGGTTCCACGAACATCTCCAGGAGACCCCTCGCGCCGTGGCCAACATCGCCAGCCAGAAGAAGCGGAACCGTCAGAACGAGAAGCGCCGCCTGCGCAACCTCGCCACGCGCACCGAGCTCAAGACGCGGATCAAGACCGCCCACAGGGCGCTCGACGCGGGCGACGACCAGGCGACCGCGGCCGTCACGACCGCGCAGAAGCGGCTCTCCAAGGCGGCGGCCAAGGGTGTCGTCCACAAGAACCAGGCGGCCCGGCGCACCTCGCGTCTGATGAAGGCCGCGAACCGCGCCCACAATTCCTGAGGCGCCCGGACAAGGCCGCGCGTTGCGCGCACTGCCCGGACCCAGGACTCCCGCGCCCAACAGCGAGCGCGGCGCCTCAGCTCGGCACTAGGTCCGCACGCGTCTGCTTCCGGCGCGTGACGCACTCGAAGCGCCGCCGCCTCGATGCAGGTGGGCGAGACGCGCCACGGCAATCTCGAGCACCGTCTCGGCGTCCAGGCCCGAGGCGCCCTTGATCGACACGTCGGCCCGGTGCAGCTCGGCGAACGCCTTCGCGAACCCCTCCGAGCCGAGCGCGCGACTCGCCTCGAGCGCCTTCTTCGCGGGGTACGAGCTCTTGCCACCCCAGATCCGGTGCGCATCGTCCACCGTGTGCACGTCAGCGGAGTCGAGCCGGGCCAGCTTGCGGTAGCGACCGCTCAGGATCCCCAACACCTGGAGCGGGTGCATCGGCTTCGGCTGCATCGGGCTCGTCACCGTGAGCAGGCGGTGCAGCACCTCGAGCGCGCCGGCGACGTCCCCCTCCTCGATGCGATTCGTGAGCTCGAACGGCTTCACCGAACCCGCGTCGTTCAGGTACGGCGTGACGTCGTCGAGCCCGAGTCGGGTTCCCGACCCGAACGTGGCCTCCCACAGGTCGACGAGCGCCGCGATCCGGCCGGCGTCCTCGCCGAGATGCGCCATCACGACCCGGGCGCCTTCGGCCGCGAGCGTGAGGTCCGCACGCTCGAGCTCGCGCTGGAGCACGTCGGTGATCTTCTCCGACGCGCCGCCACGGACGTCGGCCTGCTTCAGGGCGTCGGCGAGGACCTTCACCACCCGGCCGCCCGCGCCGGCCACGAACACGAGATCGGTGGTGTCGAGCATCTCGTCGAGCACCGGCACGAGCACCGCGGCCGCGTCGGCCGGCAGCGCCTCGTAGTCGCGCACGACGACGATGCGCTTCTTGGTCATGAACGGCGGGCACTGCGCCGCGTACAACACCGCGGTGACGACCGGCGCCGCCCCCGCGACATCGTCGCCGGGCTCCTCGTCGTCGGTCGTCGCGCCGGCCTTGGCCGGGACGGTGAACTCCTCGACCACGAACGTGCGGTCCTCGCCGTCGAGGAGCTGCTCGAGGAGCCGGGCCAGCTCACGGTCGCGCAGGACCGGGTCGCTGCCCTTCACGAGATACACGCCGCCCACGGCCGCCGACCCTACCCAAGGGGTACGACCGGAACCCGGGGCCCCACGTGCGGACCGCGATCCGGACACCCCAACCGAGCGCGCCCATCCCGGCCAGGACCACGCCGACCGTCCGGTCGATCGCGACCGGCGCGCCCGCAGCAGTGCGCGCGATCCCCTCGACGCCGCGCAGCAACGCCAGTGTCGGGAGCTGGATCACGACCCCGATCGGACCGTCGAGGACACCCCCGACCGCGGAGCCGACGAGCCCCCAGACCGTGAGCGGACCCACGAGTGGAGCCGCGAGCACGTTGGCCGGGAGCGCGACGAGCGGCAGCGAGCCGAACACGGCGAGCAGGACCGGCGCGACCCCCATCTGGGCGGCGGTGGTCACGCCGAGCGCCTCGCGGAACCACGTCGGACCGGGGAGCCGCGCCGTGACCGCGCCCGACGTCACGACGATCCCGGCACACGCACCGCACGACAGCAGGAACCCGACCGAGTGCAACAGGAACGGATCGAGCGTGAGCAACCCGGTGACCGCGAGCAGCAGGACGCGGCGCGCATCGGCCGGACGACCGAGCAGCCGCGCGAGCATCACGACGCCGGCCATGACCGACGCCCGGGCCACCGAAGGCTCCCACCGTGTCATGGTGCCGAAGACGACCAGCACGGCGATGCCGCCGCCGAACCGGGCTCGGAGCGGCAGGCGCGCCAGCAACGGAGCCACGATCGCGAGCGCGAACGCGACGTTCGCCCCCGACACCGCGAGCAGGTGGCTCAGGCCCGCGGCGCGGAAGTCGGCAACGAGATCCGCGGGGATGGCGCGCGTGTCTCCGAGGACGAATCCGGCGAGGAGCGCGCGCGGGGTCCCAGGCAGGTCCCGGGCGCCCGCGGTGACAGCGTGCCGCGCGCCGTTCGCGACCCGCGCGAGGAGCGACGACGGCCCGCCGACCGCCCGCACCTCCTCGACGTCGAAGCGACCCACCGCGTGCCGCCAGCGCAGGCGCGTCGAGTACCCACTCAGCTCGCCGAACCGGCCGCGGACGAGCAGCCGGTCCCCCGCCTCGAGTACGCGCAACGCGCTCTGCTCGTCGCCGCTCGCGTGGAGGAGGACCGTCCGGCCACCGGCGTCGCCGCCGACGATCGAGACGAGCCGGCCCAGGGCCTCGGTCGCGAACACCGATCCCGCGGGGTCCTCGGTGAGCGCGACCTCGACCGTGTGCACGCGCCCCGCCGCGACGAGCGGCGAGACGGGCGACACGGCGAGCCCGTGCAGCGCGCGCTGCTCGACGGTGACGCCGAGGAGCACCGCGCCGACAGCGAGCAACGCGAGCGCGCGGCGCGTGGCGGCCCGCCGGCGGAACGCACCGATGAGGAGCGCGATCCCGAGCACCCCGATCCCCCGCGCCGGACCGGGACCGAGCGCGTCGCCACCGAGGATGCCGAGCGCGAGCCCGACGAGCGCCAGGGCGGGGCCGGTCATACGGTGACCAGCGGCTTCAGGTCGGCGAAGCGCTTGTCGCCGATGCCGCGGACGTCGCGGAGCTGCTCGACGCTGGTGAAGCCACCCCGACGCTCGCGTTCGCGCAGGATCGCACCGGCGAGCGTCGGGCCGATCCCGGGCAGCGTGTCGAGTTGCTCGATGGTCGCGGTGTTGAGGTCGACCGGCGCGCCGTCGGCCGTGTCACTGCCCGCGCCGTCGTCGCCCGGTGCGTTCGGGTCGGCCGTCGCCACACCCGGCGCACCGAGCACCACGACGAGGACCTTCTGACCGTCGCCGACCTTCGCCGCGAGGTTCAGGCGGTCGAGATCGGCGTCCGGCCGCTGGCCGCCGGCCGCCGCGATCGCGTCGGCGACGCGTGCACCCGGCGTGACCCGCACGAGGCCCGGGCGCATCACCGCGCCAGCGACGTGCCCGCACAGAGGTGGCCGCGTGGTGGTCGGCCGGGCCGCGGCAGCGGTCGAGCGGCCCGTGGTCGGCGCCAGCGGTCGCGCCGCGTCGGCGCGGCCCATCCGGTACCAGACGAACCCGGCGACGGCCGCGGCGACGAGCAGCGCGACGGCGCGCACGCGCGGGTCGCCGATCTGGTTGCGTGCGGACTCCACGGCGGCGGGGACACGCCGCAGCGGCGGCCGCGGCGGGGCGTTCTCGGGTGACGACACGGGCTTCCTCCGGGCGCGACGGACCGACGGAGGAAGTGCGGGGAAGCAGGCGGACCGTATCAGCCGGCCGCGCCGACCGTCGCGTGGCTCGACGGCCGCGCGCCCCGCCCTCGCTCGCTCAGGCGCCGCTGCGAGCGCGGGCCTCCTGCTCGAGCGGGATCGCGCGGTATGCCGCGAGGTGCGCGAGGCCGGCCCGCCGACCGCGCAGGTACGCGCCCAGGTAGCGCCGCAAGAACCGGGGCGCACCGTGCTCGCGCCATTGCTCGACGTGGACCAGCTCGTGCGCGACGAGGCCGACGTCGGTCTCGTGACCCCGCCGGATCAGGACCCAACGGCCGAGCGTCATCCCCGTCACCCCGGGCGTGAGGAGCGGCACGACCACGATGCGGGCCCGCGCCGCGTCGATCCGGCGTACGTGTGCGTAGCGGACCTGGGCCTCCGCGGTGAGCCGGCGACCGACCACGCCACCGAGCCCCGATCAGCCGACGACGAAGTTGACGAGTCGGCCCGGGACGAACACGACCTTGCGCACCGTCACACCGTCGAGATGGCTCGCGACCTCGGCGCGGGCCACGGCCTCGACCGCTCCCTCGTCCGCGTCGGCGGCGACCGTCACCTTGCCGCGCACCTTGCCGTTCACCTGCACCGGCATCTCGATCTCGTCGACCGTGAGCCACTGTGGATCCGCGGTCGGGAAGTCCTCGTAGGTGAGCGTCTCGGGGTGGCCGAGCCGGGCCCACAGCTCCTCGGCGATGTGCGGCGCCAGCGGTGCGAGCATCAGCACGAGCGGCTCGACGACCTCGCGCGGCGCGCCACCGTCGGCCGTGACCTGGGTCAGGCGGTTGTTCAACGTGATGAGCTTCGCGACCGCGGTGTTGAACGCGAGCGCGGCCATGTCGGCGCGCACGTCGACGATGGTGCGGTGCAGCAGACGGCTCGTCTCGTCGTCGGCGCGCGCCGCCACGACGCGCACCTCGCCGGTGTCCTCGTCGACCACGTTGCGCCAGAGCCGTTGGAGGAACCGGTGCACGCCGACGATGTCCCGGGTGCTCCACGGCCGCGACGCGTCCAGCGGTCCCATGAACATCTCGTAGAGCCGGAGCGTGTCCGCGCCGTAGTCCCGGTACATGTCATCGGGCGTGACGATGTTCTTCAGGCTCTTGCCCATCTTCCCGTACTCGCGGTGCACCTCCTCGTCACCGAGGAAGTACGCGCCGTCGCGTTCGACGACGTCGGTCGCCTCGACGTAGACGCCGCGCGCGTCGGTGAACGCGTACGCCTGGATGTAGCCCTGGTTGAACAGGCGCTGGAACGGCTCCGGGGTCGACACGTGGCCCAGGTCGAACAGCACCTTGTGCCAGAAGCGCGCGTAGAGCAGGTGCAGGACCGCGTGTTCGACGCC
>CAZXCB010000047.1:0-7409 GCA_964639075.1 uncultured Bifidobacteriaceae bacterium
GGATCCACACGTACGCGATGGGCTGGACCGACGCGGCGGTGCGCCGGTACGTGCGGGACGCCGGCGACCTGCTCGAGCAGCTCAACGAGCTCCAGCGGTGCGACTGCACCACGCGCAACGAGCGCAAGGCGCGCGCGCTCGGTCGGCGGATGGACGAGCTCGAGGAACGCATCGAGACGCTCGCCGCCCAGGAGGAGCTCCGCGCGATCCGGCCGCCGCTCGACGGCCGGCAGGTGATGGAGTTCCTGGGAGTGGAGCCCGGTCCCGTGGTCGGCGAGGCGCTCGACTTCCTGCTCGAGGCCCGCCTCGACGAGGGTCCGATCGAGGAGGCCGACGCCTACGCCCGCCTCCGCGAGTGGTACGACGCGCGTTAGCTCCCCACTTTGCGGGCGCGCCAGATGATGGTGGTGGGGAGCAGTGCGCGGCCGCGTGCGGTGGCAGGTGGCTCGGGCTCGAGGATGGTGTCGACGCGGAAGCCGACGCGACCGAGCAGTCCGAACACGTCCGCGATCCGGTGCGGCCGGTGGGTGGGAACGTCGTCGTCGAAGTAGGACCGGTCGACGTGAGCCCGGGCGAGCGGGAGCGATCCGGCCGGCTCGGGATCCGCCTCGACGAGCGCGGCGAACGGGTGCGGCAGCACGAAGGCGAACCAGGCGTCCCCGCGCAGCACGCGCTGCACCTGGCGGAACACGCGCCCGAGGTCGGCCAACGCGGCCAGCGACCCTTCGGCGAGGGCGACGTCGATGGAGTCGCCGCGCAGGAACGCGAGGTCGGCGAGCTCGCCGGTGTGGACCTCGACCCGGACCTCCGCCGCGTCGGCGCGCTCCCGCGTCTGCTGGACCGCCGCGGCGCTCGGGTCGACCGCGATCACGGTCGCACCGGCGCGGGCGAGCTCGATCGCACGCGTGCCGTCGCCACACCCGAGCTCGAGGACGCGCTTGCCCCGGACGTCGCCGAGCAGCCGACCCAGCACGAAGTCACCCACGGCCGCGCACCCTACTTGTGTCCCAGGAACCACCCCATCCACGAGGATCCGCACCGTTTCCGGGACCGGCCCCCCGGCGCGCTCCTACACTCGGTCGCCGTGGTACGAGGCACCGACTACGAGCTCGCCCGCCGGGCCGTGCTCCGGGACCTCCGCGCGGGACGGGTGAGCCGGACCGATGTCTGCGACGCCCACCCGGAGCTGCTGCGGGCGGCCCGCAACTTCGGGGAGGCCGTCGGCAAGCCCTGCCCGGTCTGCAAGGGCAAGCACCTGTACCACGTGTCCTACGTGTACGGCGACCGGCTGCGCGCCGCCAACGGGCGCGCCCTGTCCCGCCCCGACGAGCTCGGCAAGCTCGCGAAGCAGCACGACGAGTTCGACCGCTACGTCGTCGAGGTGTGCACCGACTGCTGCTGGAACCACCTCGGCCGCCGTGAGCTCCACGGCCGCAAGGCCGTCTGACCGCGCGGCAGGTCATCGCCGGGGTCACTTTCGTGCGAAACGGCGCGGAAACCGGACGTTGTCGGCAGCATCCGCGCCGGTGTGCCGTTTCCCCGACCATGGGTACCCCTACGCTGGGAGGGACCTGCTCCAGGTGGCGTGCCGCCGTCGGCCGAGATCCCCCTCGACGGCGCGACGCCGTCAACCGGGGCCGCTCGCGGCCCACACCGGGGAGGCGACATGGCGATGCTCAGGCTCGCACTGGGAATCTTCGCAGCCGGATGGTTCGGCCTCGCGCTGGACGATTGGCTCCGCTCACGGCGGCGCGCCAGGTCGCGCGCCGACGAGCTGCGGACGCCCGCGTCGACCGGGGCGTCCGAGACGACCCGGCGCGCCGCGTAGCCGCGACGACGAGCCGGTCACGCGCCCGCGCGGACCTCCGACGGCGGGGTGGAGCCGTACATCTTCGCCCGGGCCTCGAGCTCGCGCGCTTCCGTGCGCGCCGCCGCGAGACCGGCCGCGTCGAGGCGCTCGATCCTGGTGAGGCCCAGGACCTCCTGGGAGTCGTCGTCGCCGCGCCAACCCACCTTGATGTTGCCGACGCCCGGTGCGTAGTACTTGCGCTGGAACCCGGTCCGTTCGAGCTCGCTGTACTCCTCGATCAACAGCACGTCGTGGTACGTGCCGGCCGGCACCTTCACGGTCAACCCGCGGTCGACGACCTTGGCGCGGTCGTTCCACCAGATCGGCGGTGGGCCGTAGCCCTCCGAGTAGCTCGGAGTTCCGGGACGCGGGTCGGCCTGCATCATGATCCCGGCGCGCGCGGCCTCCAGGTGGCCCTGCAGGAACCCGGTCGAGCCGATGAGCGTGTCACCGCCCTCGTAGGTCTCGCTGTACTCGCCGAGGTGCCAGACGACGCCGGCCTCGTCCTGGGCGTAGTACGAGAGCTCGGCCTCCTCGAGCCTCGTGCCGTCGAAGTCGCGCTCCCAGACGACCGTGGCGTTCACGCCGTCGATGACCTGGGTCAGGTCGGTCGTGACGACGTCGATCCGGTGCGGCCGACCGCGCCCGTCCGTGCCGTCGTACACGAGACGCGTCCCCGGGGTGAGGGGGAAGTACTGGTTCGTGATGTCGGTCGACGACGCGTCGAAGGTCGTGGGGTCGAAGTGCTCGTAGCGCTCGGACAACGGGGGGACCTCACCCGGCTCGACGGGAGTCCGCGAGCCCGGCCGCGTTGCCCCGGCCGATCCGTCGTCGCCGCTGCCGCACGCCGCGAGCGCCAGCAACGGGAGCGCCAACACCACAATCCTGCCGAACCTACGCATAACACCCCCGCACCGTCGTCGCGGCGACGGGAGCTCCGTGCCCCGCCCGGTCGCCCCGACTCGGAACAGGGTAGTCCAGATTGCCCCGTGAACGGTCCCATGGGGCGATCCGGCGGAGCGCTCGCTCGTCAGTCGTCGCGCAGCAGCTCCGTGGGCTCGAGCCGTTGCACCATCCAGGCGGCGATGATCGACGCCGCGATGGTTGCCAGCACGACGATCGCGACCGGCAGCACGAGGTTCCCGACCGGCAGGGAGTAGCGCGGGGGGAGCACG
Source organism: uncultured Bifidobacteriaceae bacterium (assembly GCA_964639075.1). Lineage (GTDB taxonomy): Bacteria > Actinomycetota > Acidimicrobiia > IMCC26256 > JAENVU01 > JAENVU01. The sequence continues at coordinate 3,025 of CAZXCB010000047.1, forward strand.
AAGAGCGGTCGGAGCACGCGCACGAAGTAGTAGCCCATCGCGGTCCCCACGAGGACGCCAGCGACGGTGCCGGCGCCGGCGACCGTTCCCGCCTCGGCGGTGATGAGCCGACGAACGCTCCGGGGCTCCATGCCCTGGGCGCGCAGCGTCACGTACTCGCGCCGCCTCGCGAGGAGCAGCCCGAAGACGAAGATCGCGATCGTGACGACGGCCATCGAGAGCGCGAAGCCCGAGTCGAGGTCGACGAGTCCGGAGATGTTGAGCGCGGCGAGGCTGGACTGGTCCCGGGCGAGCGTGGTCTCACGTGTGTCGAACCGGAGGTCGCCCGTGGTCCCCGGGCCGTCCTCGAGAGAGCGCAGCGCGCGGTGCAGCCCGTCGTCGCTCGGGTCGGTGGGCCTCGCGAGGAAGAAGTCGGGTTCCTTGCTGGGGACACGCGCGGTGTGCTCGGAGATGGACATCAGCGCGTCGGCGCCTTCGGGGAACCCGGGGAGCCGCTCGAAGAACCCGACGACGCGCAGCGGGATCTCGACCTGCTCGTCGGTCGCCCGGACGAGCAGCGCGTGGACCGTGTCCCCGACCTGCACCTTGAGGAACTCGGCCATCTCCGGGTTCATCAGGATGGTCCTCGGATGGTGTGCCAGCGCGGTGAGCGTGCGGGTCGCGTCACCCGACGCGAAGTGCCGGTCCGACACCGGGGCGACCCGGAGGTAGCCGAGGGGGTCGACCGCAGCGAGGTTGACCGGGTCCGAGGTCCGGTCACTGCGCAGGATCACGTTGCTGACGGCGAAGACGACCGGCGTCGTCTCGCGGATGCCTGCGGTGCGGAGCGCGGTCGTCGCGTCGGCCGGGTACGAGCCCTCGGCCCCGGGCCGAGGGGTGATCCGGATGTCGGCACCGTTGGCGAAGCGGGCGTCCTCCACCTTCGCGTCGTCGTAGGACGCGGTGAAGGCCGCCAGGCTCGCGGAGAGGGCGACGATGAGGGTGACGACGATCGCCCCCGTTCCGATCGCCCAGGCGCGCCGGCTGGCACTCCGACGGAACAGGCTCGGTACCGGCCGCCCGAGTGGGGCGCCCGCGGCCGGTCGGGCGCGGGCGAGGAGTGCGCTCAGGATCCGCGCCGCGATCAGGCTGCCGGCGATCCACACCGCGATCGGGAGGACGAGCAGTGCGAGCTCGAGTTGGACCGAGCGTCCGAAGTACACCGAGCCGGGCTCACCGTCGAAGCTTCCCCGGGCGAGCGCGATCACGGTGCCGACGACGACGACCAGCGTGACCGCGATGTCGAGCCCCGCCCGCCGCCACAGGGGTGTCCGGCTGCTGAGCCGCGCCCGGTCCTCGTTGATCTCGCGGTCGATCGACCGGCGTCCGGTGACGTACAGGGCGATGCCGGTGGCGAGGAACCCGGCGAGGAAGCCGAGGAATGCGGAGAGGACGAGCCGGGAGGAGCTCACGCGGTCGAGGGACTCACGGCCGAGGATGGCAGCCGCGCCGACGTAGCCCGCGGCGAGGCCGATGACCGAGCCGGCGGCGGTGAGGATCGTGGTGCGCAGCGCCAGCATCCGGAGCAGGTGACGGCGACTCGCGCCCCGGACGCGGAGGGTCGCGTGCTCCCGCCGTTGCGCCTCGGCGAGCACGTGGCCGGCGTAGGCGGCGAGGACCGCGGCGAGCAGCGCGCCCGGAACGCCGAGGAACACGAAGAGTCGCTTGGCGACGTCGGCATCGTCGGCGGCAACGGTGAGTGTGTTCGTGATGTTGTCGAGCAGGTAGTCCTGGGCCGTGCCGACGGCGGTCACGTCCGTCGCGATCCGGGTGGTCTCCTGCGTCGCCGCAGCCGGGTCGGCGTCGAGGAGATGACGAGCGAGGGTGATGTCCACCTCGCGGATCGGCGGGTTCTTCAGCCGGTCGTTCACCGTGGTGGCCGCGGCCTCGTACGCGGGGAAGACCTTCGTCGCGAAGACCGCCGGCGAGACCGCGATCGCGTTGGGTGAGTAGACGAAGGTCTCGAGATCGCCTCCCCGGCGACTCGAGTACAGCGAGCGGGCTTGCGACAGGTCGAGGACCGCGCTCACGGGCAGCTCGAGCGTCGAGCCGTCCGGGAGACGCGCGCGGACCGTGTCGCCGAGACGGAGCCCCAATGCAGCCGCGGCCTCGACGCTGACAGCGGCCGCGCCGCTGCGGAACCGACCGCGGACGGAGGTGATGGTGGTGTCGCGTTCCGCATACGTCGGCGCGAACCCGAAGATCTTCGTCGCGCCGGACGCGATCCGGGTGCCCGCCGACAGGGTGCCGGAGCCGAGATCGGCGATCGAGAGCTGCTCGGCCCGGTCGACGCCGTCGACGCGACCGATGGCGCGGGCGAGCTCGGCGAGAGGGACCGTGGCCGGCTGGTTGGCGCGGGTCGGGCTCACGGCCTCCCTGGTGGAGAAGGCGGTGGGAACGGTCCGGTCGTCGACCCGCGTCGCCGGAGCGCCACTGACCGCGTACTCGACGTGGTGCGTGGCACCGGGTGCGAGCGTCCTGAGGTTCAGTCCCTCCTGTCCGGCACCGTGGGAGAACGGGTTGTCGTCGTACCCGGTCAGCGGCTGGCCGTCGACGGTCGCGGATCCGACGACGAAGCGCAGCCCGCTGCCGGGGGTCGACCGGATCGTCACCTCGTTCGCGGCGTACCGACCGTCGTTGCGGATGTCGAGCGTGATGGTCGTCCGACCGTCGGCCGGCAGGCGCGGCTCGGCCGCTCGCTGCGTGAGCACGACGTTGTTGCCGATGCGCTGGGTGACGATCCGCTGCATGTCGATCGCCAGCGGCGCGACGGCACGCTGGGTCATCGACGCCGAGAGCCCGTCGACGAAGAACAGCACGCCGCAGAAGAGGCCGACGCCGAGGACGATCCCCGCGATGGTGGACAGCGAGCGCCGTGGGTTGCGGACGACCTCGGCGACGACGTATCTACCGAGCATCGCTCGCGTGCTCCGACCGGGGGCGCCCGAGGTGGATGGTCCGCTCCAGACGGCCGGCGACGGCCGGGTCGTGCGTCACGACGACGAGCGTCGCGCCGATGGCGGCGTTCACCTCGACCAGGAGATCGATGACCGCCATCGCGTTCGCCGGATCCAGCGCGCCGGTCGGCTCGTCGGCCAGGACGACCCCCGGCCGGTGGATCACGGCCCGGGCCACCGCGACGCGCTGGCGTTGCCCACCCGAGAGCTGGTCGGGGAACCGGGGCGCGAGGGTCGCGAGTCCGAGACGGTCGAGCAGTGCCGATGCGGCACCGGGGTCGGTCGCTCCCGGCCCGCAGATCGAGAGTGGGAGGGCCACGTTCTCCTCGACCGTCAGGTGGGGCAGGAGGTTGTCGGCCTGGTAGACGATCCCGGTCATCGACCGGCGGAACTCCGTGCGGGCCCGGTCGTCGAGATCGGACACCACCACCCCACCGATCCGCACCTGCCCCTGGGTCGGGAGCGCGAGTCCGGCGAGCAGCCCGAGCAGGGTCGACTTCCCGCTGCCACTCGGGCCCATGATCGCGACGCCGGTGCCGCCGGTGATGCTGAGCGGTTCGCAGTCGAGGGCGCGCACCGTTCCGGCGTCGGTGGCGTAGTCGACGACGAGGGGCGTGGTCTCGATGCCGGCCGCGGCGCGCCGGGTGGCCTCGGTCGCGGCGGTCATCGACGCCGGATCCCGTGGTCGACGAGCTCGTAGCGCTGTTCGGCCCGATCGGCGAGATGCTGGTGATGGGCCACGAAGAGCACCGCGAACTCCGCCCCGAGGACCTCGTCCATGACGTCGTCCGCCGTCTCGCTGTCGAGCGATGCGACGACCTCGTCGGCGAGCAGGAGCGCCGGCCCGTTGGCCATCGCGACGGCGAGCGCCACCCGCTGCGCCTCCCCGCCGGACATGTGGCGGGGGAGATGGTCGGCCCGGCGCGCCACCCCGAAGCGCTCCAGGAGGGCGAGCGCCTCACGGCGAGCCGCGTTCCGCGACGGGTGCCGACCGAAGGCGAGCGCGAGCTGCACGTTCTCGGCCGCGGTGAGGAAGGGCACGAGGTTGTCGGACTGCAGCGCGATGCCGACCCGGCGGGCGCGGAGCCGGGCCCGCCCGGAGTCGTCCAGCGAGCTCATCGCGGTGCCGTCGATCTCGATCGTCCCCGTGTCGGGGGCGAGCAGCCCCGCGATGAGCGAGAGCAGGGTCGACTTCCCACACCCCGACGGTCCGATGAGGCTCGCCTTCTCACCGGGCATGATCGTCATCTCGACCCCGCGGAGCACCGGTACCGGGTCCTCGGGGGAGCCGAACGACTTGTCGACCCCCCGGATCCGCAGGACCGGGCTCATGGCTGGCGCGTCGACACGGGCGCGGATCCGAACACCTTCGGAGCCGTGACGGTGCGG
>CAZXCB010000047.1:7419-18019 GCA_964639075.1 uncultured Bifidobacteriaceae bacterium
CCAGGTCGCCAGCACCACCGGCAGGCAGCGCTCGGTGCGGGCGTGCTCCTCGAGTCGCAGCACCAGCTCGCTCTTCTCGGTCAGTCCCTCGGGGCTGAGCGGCACGAAGTTCGTGAGCTGGAAGCGGTCCTGGTGCAGGCTCGCGTCGAGCGGGACGTTGTCGATGTTGCCGACGCCCGGCGCGTAGTACTTGTTCTCGTTGTCGGGCGCGCTGAACGGTCCCTCGGTCACGATCCGCACGTGGTCGTAGCACCCGAACTCCACGCACACGCGGGCATCCACCTTCCTCGGGATGCCCACCGCCGCGTCCTCGTGCTGGCTCCCGCCGATGCACCAGACGGGAGTCGCCTTCGTCACGACCTTGGGCGCGAGGTATCCGAACCGTGTGCCCTTGGCCGAGCCCAGCCACGCGTCCTCGGTGTTCGTGTACTCGCCGCCCTCGAACTCCTCGGTGTAGCTGCCGAGGAGCCACACGTTGCCCTGCTTGTCCAGCGCGAGGTAGTCGATGCTGTTCTGGGACACCTCGCCGGCGTCGGTCTCCTCGTCGAGCATGGCGATCGTCGGCACACCGTTGATGACCCGGATCACGTCGGTCATCGTCGTGATGATCTCGTGGGGGACGACGCGCTTGCCCACCTCCGACGTCCCCGCCCGCACCCACTGCAACCCGGGCTTGGTCGGGTGATAGGGGTTGAGGTTCTGCGTCGGATCGACGAACTGGGTGGGATCGAGCGTGCGCTGGTTCTCGCAGGCCGTCTGCGCCTTCGGCTTCGCCGCTTCGGAGGACGACCCGCAGGCGGCGAGGACCACGAGCGCGACCAGGGCGGTGGCGGATCGGCGTAGGGCCGCGTGACGCCGACCGGGGTGGGGGCAGCTCGTGGGCTCGTGCATGGCGGTGATCCTCCGGTCCCGCGGGTGGCCCCGTGTTGTACCGGCCGCGGCTGAACCTCAGCTGACTGGACCGCTCGGGGCGACCTCGGGGGTCGAAGCGGCGCTCTACGCTCGGCGTCCCGAACCCAGGGACACCGCGAGGGCACGGTCCGACGTGAAGCTCCTGCTCGTCGAGGACGACAAGAAGATCGCGGCGACGCTCCGGCGCGGCCTCGAGGCCGAGGGGTTCTCGGTCGAGCTCGCGTCCGACGGCGACGAGGGCATCTGGAAGATCTCCGAGCGCGAGTACGACCTGATCCTGCTCGACCTCATGCTGCCCAGGCGCAACGGCTTCAAGGTGTGCGCCGAGGCCCGGGCCGCGGGCGTCTGGACACCGATCCTGGTGCTGACGGCCAAGGACGGGGTGTACGACGAGACCGAGGCGCTCGACACCGGTGCCGACGACTTCCTCACCAAGCCGTTCGCGTTCGAGGTGCTCGTGTCACGGATTCGAGCGCTCCTGCGCCGGACCACGGGCGGAGCGCCGACCGGCACGCTCGTGGTCGACGACCTCGAGCTCGACCCCGAGCGACACACGTGCCGTCGCGGGGACACCGAGGTGCTGCTGACGGCGCGCGAGCTCGCCGTCCTCGAGTTCCTCATGCGCCGCACCGGGCTCGCCCTCTCGAAGGGGGCGATCCTCGACGGAGTCTGGGACGAGGACTTCGACGGCGATCCGAACATCATCGAGGTGTACATCGGCCGGCTCCGACGCAAGGTCGACGAGCCATTCGGCCGTCACAACATCGTCACCGTCCGCGGCGTCGGCTACCGCCTGGCGAGCGATCGTGCGTGACCCCGAGGGACGCGTGCGGTGGGGTGGCTTCGGCTCCGTCAGGTTCCGTCTGACCGTGCTCGCGACGGCCGTCGTCGCCCTCGCCCTCGTCGGCGGGTCGTTCGCCCTGGTGGCGAGCCAGCGGCACTCGCTCACCGCGAACGTCGACCTGACGCTGCGGCAGCGGAGCGAGAACCTCGCCCCGAGGCTGCGCGCCGCACCGCAACGGGCGCCGTTGATCGAGGAGGGCGATCCCGAGGACGGGTTCGAGCAGCTCCTCGACGCGCGCGGCGTCGTGGTGCGGTCGACCGCGAACGCCCGAGGTCTCCGGGCGGTGGTCCCGCCGCGTGCGCCGCGCGCGCCCGATCGCATCGTGACCCTGGACGGCATCCCCCTCAGCACGAGCAGCTTCAGAGTCCTCGCGCAACCGCTCGCCACGACGGACGGACCGATGACCCTCGTGGTCGCGAAGAACCTCGACGACGTCAGGGAGAGCGTCGCCACGCTGCGCTCGACGCTCTGGATCTGGGTCCCGATCGTGATCGTGCTCTTCGCGGCGCTGGTCTGGTGGCTCACCGGACGGGTGCTCCAACCGGTGGAGGCGATCCGCTCGGAGGTGGCCGACATCGGGGCGACCGAGCTGGACCACCGGGTTCCCGTTCCGCCCCGTGACGACGAGATCGCGCGCCTCGCGCGCACGATGAACGAGATGCTGGATCGCCTGGAAGGTGCGACGGCCGAGCAGCAGCGGTTCGTCGCCGATGCGTCCCACGAGCTGCGCAGCCCCCTGACCCGGCTCCGCACGCAGCTCGAGCTCGCACTCGCGCATCCGAGGCCCGACGGCGACGCGACGAACCGCGAGCTGCTCGTCGACGTCGTCGACCTCGAGCGCCTGCTCGACGACCTGTTGTTCTCCGTCCGGTTGGGATCAGCCCCCGTCCTGCATCGCGAGCCGGTCGACCTCGACGATCTCGTGCTCGAACAGGCACGGCGGCTGCGGACCGAGGCCGGGATCGAGGTGCAGACCTCGGATGTCGGAGCGGCCCGGGCGTCCGGCGATCCGGGCGAGCTCGCGCGTGCGATCCGCAACCTGGCTGACAACGCCGCGCGGCACGCGAGCTCGGTGGTCCGGTTCGCGGTGCGCGAGCACGGCGGCGTGTCCACCGTGACCGTCACCGACGACGGGCCCGGGATCCCCCGGGAGCATCACGATCTGATCTTCCAGCGGTTCGCCCGGCTCGACGAGGCTCGCTCCCGAGACGAGGGGGGGACGGGACTCGGGTTGGCGATCGTGCGGGACATCGTGCTGCGTCACGGCGGATCGATCACCGTCGACTCCGCTCCCGGTCTCGGCACCCGCTTCGTCGTCGAGCTGCCGCGGCTCGAGTAGGCGCCGACGGCGGGTCACGGGTGCCGGGGTGCACTTCCTGCCCGGGCGCGATGAGGGCAGCGGGGCCTGCCTGGCGGCGACGGCGCCGAGTCGGCCTACACTTCCGGTGCTGCCGGGAGCCGTGGGAGCCCTGGACGGCGGAGGACACGAGATGTCTGCTGGATCGGCTGCCGAAGGCGCGCACGACCGTCCCCTCACCGCGCCGGACATCGCCGCGGCCAAGCGGGCGGCGACGCCACTGGTGATGGTCACGGCGTACGACGCCCCGAGCGCACGGGTCGTGGACGGAGCGGGGGTCGACATGATCCTCGTCGGCGACACGCTCGCGATGGTGGTGCTCGGCTACGACGACACGCTCAAGGTCACGACCGACGACATGGCGCACCACGTCGCCGCGGTGGCGCGCACGCGACCGCACGCGCTCGTCGTCGGCGACCTGCCGTGGATGAGCTACCACGTGTCGCGCGAGGAGACGGTGCGCAACGCGGCGACGCTCATCCGCGCCGGTGCCGGCGCGGTGAAGCTCGAGGGCGGTCGGAAGCGCCTCGACGCGATCAGCGCGATCCTCGACAGCGAGATCCCGGTGATGGGTCACCTCGGGCTCACGCCGCAGTCGGTCCACGCGATGGGCGGCTTCAAGGTGCAGGGCAAGCAGCTCGACGCCGCCCGCCGGATCGTCGACGACGCGGTCGCGCTCGCCGAGGCCGGGTGCTTCGCGATCGTGCTCGAGTGCGTGCCCGACGGCGTGGCGCGCATGGTCACCGACGCCATCGACGTGCCCACGATCGGCATCGGCGCCGGCCCGCACTGCGACGGCCAGGTGCTCGTGTACCACGACCTGCTCGGCTTCGAGGACCGCATGCGGCCGCGCTTCGTGCGCCGGTACGCGGAGCTCGGGACCGAGGCCACCGAGGCGGTCCGCCGCTTCGCCCACGACGTCCGGGCCGGTACCTTCCCGTCGAGCGACGAGACGTACCACATGACCGACCAGCTCGAGATCGCCATCGACATGTCCGGGGTTGAGGTCGCCGGCGACGGTTCCGTCACCCTCACCGACGCGTGATCTCGGCGCCTTCTCGGCGGCTCCGCTCGCACCTCTGCGCGACTGCCCTGACGGGGGCTCGCTGCGCCGCGCCTCGCCCTCCGCTCCGCTACGGGCTCGGGTGCTTCCAGGGGTCCGACTCGCCGAGCCGGAGCGAGGAACGAGCAGAGGCGAGCCGCGAGGGAGCGTCCCGACGGGCACGCGCTCGGCTCGTCCGAGCGGACTCGCCGAAACGATGGTCACACCCCTGGCGTAGGGTCGCCGGCGATAGGTCCGAGTCGGCGGGGCTCTGCTAGATTTCCCCGCTTCACACCGGAGCTCGCGTCACTCGCGTGCTCCTGCATGTCCACCCTGCCCCGGTGGCGGCGGCGACCTCGTCGCAGCCCGACCCTCGGGGCCCGTCGGGGCCGAGGCGCCCGGCGGTCCGAAGGAGGTACCGGTCCATGCGGCCGTACGAGGTCATGGTCATCTTCGACGCGGACCTGGAAGAGGAGACCATCCGGGCTGCCGTCGAGAAGTCGCTCACCCTCATCGAGTCGAAGGGCGCCACGCGTGGCCCGGTCGACTGGTGGGGCAAGCGTCGCCTCGCCTACGAGGTGAAGCACCGCTGGGAGGGCTACTACGTGGTCCTGCAGGCGAAGGCCGAGCCCGCGGCGATGGACGAGCTGCACCGGACGCTCTCCCTCTCGGACGACGTCATCCGCCACAAGATCCTGCGTATCCCCGAGCACGTCTACGGCAAGCTCGGGGGAACGCCGGAGGTCAACTCGGCCACGTCCTCCACCGAGGACGACATCGAGGACGACGACGAATAGGGATCGCACGGTCCCTGTCGGGCGGACGGCGCCGACGCAGTTCACGAGCGTCGCGCGAGACGCGGCACTGGAGGCACGACCATGGCAGACAACACGATCACGATCGTCGGCAACCTGACCCGCGATCCCGAGATCCGTTACACGGCGTCGGGGCAGGCGAACGCCCGGCTCGGCATCGCGGTCAGCCGCCGCTGGCAGAACCGCCAGACGAACGAGTGGGAGGAGCGCACCAGCTTCTTCAACGTCGTCGCCTGGGGTGACATGGCGGAGAACATCAGCGACACGCTGGGCAAGGGCAACCGCGTCATCGTCAACGGCCGGCTCGAGCAGCGCTCGTGGGAGACCGACCAGGGGGAGAAGCGCAGCGTCGTCGAGGTCGTCGCGGACGAGATCGGTCCGAGCCTGCGCTGGGCGACCGCCGAGGTGAGACGCTCCGAGCGCCGCGGTGGTGGCGGGGGCGGCGGCGACTTCGGTGGCGGTGGCGGTGGCGGCGGTGGCGGCGGTCGTCCCGCGGGCGGCGGGCAGAACGCGCCGGCCGGCGGCGGTCAGAACGCACCGACCGGTGGTGGCGGCGACTTCGGCTACGACGAAGAGCCCTTCTAGGTTCGAAAGGCGACACTCCAGATGGCACGAGACCGGGACCGGCGCAAGAGCCCCGCCAACGATCGGCGGCGCGTCCAGAAGAAGAAGGTGTCGATCCTCACCCAGGAGAAGATCGACTACGTCGACTACAAGGACGTGAACCTGCTCCGGCGGTTCATGTCCGAGCGGGCCAAGATCCGGGCGCGGCGGGTGACGGGCAACAACTCGCAGCAGCAACGCGAGATCGCCCGCGCGATCCGCGTCGCCCGCGAGATGGCGCTGCTGCCCTACAGCGTGCGACAGGTCACCCAGCGGAGCCGCAGTGGTCGACGCGACCGCGACCGCCTGGATCCGAACGCACCGATGCCGACGCCGGACGCGCCGCCGCCCACCGTCGGCGAGGAGCTCGAGGGCGAGCTGCCCGAGGGCGTGACGATGGAGGCCACCGAAGCCGAGCTCACCGACGCGGCCGCGTCGGCGGACACGCCGGCGGGCCCCGAGGAGGGCTGACGTGAAGATCGTGCTCCGCACCGATGTCGAGCAGCTGGGCAAGAAGGGCGACCTGCTCGAGGTCGCCCCCGGCTACGCCCGGAACTATCTCGTGCCGCGCGGGCTCGCCATCGTGGCGGGCAAGGGCGTCGAGAAGCAGGCCGCGGCGATGCGGCGCAACCGCGACGTCCGGGACGCGCGGGAGAAGGAGCAGGCGCAGGCCGCGGCCGTCACGCTGGTCGCCACGCCCGTGCAGGTCTCGGCCCGCGCCGGCGAGGGCGGCAAGCTCTTCGGCTCGGTGACCACATCGGACATCGCCGCCGCGATCGAATCCGCGAGCGGTATCGCCGTGGACCGTCGCAAGATCGTCCTCGCCGAGCCCCTGAAGGAGCTCGGCACGAGCGAGGTCGAGGTCACACTGCATTCCGAGGTGCGGATCACCGTGACCGTGGAGGTCGTCGCGGCCTGACGCCGCACCGACAACACCGACGACGAGACGACCCGCCCTGCTGAGGCGGGTCGTTTCGCGCCGGTTCGCGCGGCGTGGTCACACCGGGTCGCGAAGATCGGGGGCGTGAGCATCCACAGCGCTGTGGACGACCGTGCCCCACTATCCCCAGGCAATTCACACAAGTTCCCGGGGTTGTCCACTTCCAACCCACAGGGTGGCGATGTGACGATGCCCGAGGGGAACACCGGAGGCGGGAAGGGGTCGCGTGGTCCAGTCGAGTGAGGTCGTGCGCGCCAGCGCGGGAGCTCGAATCCCGCCGCACAACCTGGAGGCCGAAGAGTCGCTGCTCGGCGCCATGCTCATCTCGCGGGACGCCATCACCGCGGCGGTCGAGGCCCGGGTCGACGCGGGCGACTTCTACAAGCCCGCGCACGCCCACATCTTCGACTCGATCTGGTCGCTCTACGAGCAGGGCGAACCGGTCGACCCGGTCACCGTCGCCGAGGAGCTCCGGCGGGCGAACCTGCTCGAGGCACTCGGCGGCAAGGGGATCCTGCTCCAGATCCAGGCGGCCACCCCCGCGTCGGCGAACGCGGCGCACTACGCGCGCATCGTCGGCGACCTCGCGCTGCTCCGCCGGCTCATCACGGTCTCGGGGGAGATCGCGGAGAGCGCGTACGGCCAGCCCGACGACGTCACCGAGACCATCGACCGGGCGGAGGCGATGGTCTTCGAGGTCGCCGAGAAGCGGATCTCGGAGTCGCTGGTGCGCCTGTTCGACTCGGTCACCGAGACCGTCGACCAGCTCGAGCACATGTACGGCGACGACGGCGCGCTCACCGGGGTGGCCACCGGGTACCACGACCTCGACCGCTTGCTCCTCGGACTCCAGGAGTCGACGCTGAACATCGTCGCGGCCCGCCCCGGTGCCGGGAAGACCGCGTTCATGCTCGGCGCCGCCGCGAACGTCGCGATGGAGAACCGCCGTCCGGTGATCTTCTTCTCGATGGAGATGGGCGCGGTCGAGCTCACGAAGCGCATGCTGGCCTCGGAGTCGCGCGTCGATGCCCGCAAGCTCCAGACGGGCAAGCTCACCGACCCGGACTGGGACCGGCTCAACAGCGCGATCAGTCACCTGGGCGAGGCGCCACTGTTCATCGACGACAACGCGCACTGCACGGTGATGGAGATGCGGGCCAAGGCCCGGCGGATCAAGGCCCGCTACGGCGACCTCGGTCTCATCGTCGTCGACTACCTCCAGCTGATGAGCTCGACCCGCCGCGCCGAGAACCGCCAGGTCGAGGTGTCCGAGCTGTCCCGGGGTCTGAAGATCCTCGCCCGTGAGCTCGAGTGCCCGGTGATGGTCGGCAGCCAGCTGAACCGTCAGCTCGAGTACCGCCAGGACAAGCGGCCGATGCTCGCCGACCTGCGCGAGTCGGGATCGATCGAGCAGGACGCCGACGTCGTGCTGTTCCTCTACCGCGACGACGTGTACAACCCGGAGTCGGACCAGCGCGGCGTCGCCGAGGTCATCGTCGGCAAGCACCGCAACGGCCCCACCGGCGTGGCGAAGCTCGCTTTCCTCGACCACATCGTGAAGTTCGCCAACATGGCCAGCACACCCTGAACCGCCCGGACTACGCGAGGCGTGCGCGCACCGCCCGGACCCGAGACTCCGGCTCCGGACCGCGGGCGGAGCGGTTCAGCTGCGGGCGGTGACGAGCCAGGTCGCGGCGCCGAGCTCGACGCCCCGGGGCGTGACGTGGGCCTCGAACGCGTCGCGCATGGCGTCGAGTGCCGCGGCCACCCCGGGGTCGGCGGGGTCCGCGAGGAGGAGGCGGCCCATGCCGGTCGACCGGACGAACGCCACGACCTCGTCGACCGTTCCGCCCCCGGCGATCACGATCGGGGTGTCGAACGGCTCGATCGCCACGTCCCGGTAGCCGGCCTCCGTGAGGATCCCCATGACGCGCTCGCGGTCCCCGAACGCGAACGGTCCCGGCGCGTCCGGATCGGGGGGCGCGGGCGCGGGCACGTGCGCGAGGGCCGCCATGCAGGGAACGGCCATCCATTCGTTCTCGAGCATCGGCCGCCAGCTGGCGAAGGCCACGCGCCCACTGCCGCGCATCACCCGGCGCAGGTTGGCGAACGCGACGACCGGATCGTCGAAGAACATGACCCCGAACCGGCTGATGAGCACGTCCCGATCCGCGTCGAAGGACGCGACCTGCGCGTCGGCGACCACGAACTCGACGTTGCGCAGGCCGTCGGTCTCGGCCCGGCGTCGGGCGGCCTCGATCATCGGTGTGGACACGTCGATGCCCAGCGTCGCCCCGGCCGGTGCGCGGCGCGCCGCTTCGCAGGTGGTGAAGCCGGTCCCACAGCCCACGTCCACCACGGAATCGTCGGGGGCGAGCGCGGCGAGCTCGAGCACCGCAGTCGTGAACGGGGCGAGCATCGCGTCGTAGCGGTCCTGGTGACGGACCCAGTGCCCGGCTTCGTCCGAGTTCCAGAACTCGATCTGGTCGGCGTTCGAGCTCACGTCGGCCGCGACCAGTCGCGGTTCGGGCTCGCGGGTGGCATGACGAAGCCCGGTTGGGGGCGCCAGCCGGACGCGCGCAGGTCCTCGTTCACGTGCGCCATGTTGAGCAGGTCCTCCTCGTAGGAGAACTTGCCGTCGCCCGCGTACAGCAGCGTGGAGTAGCCCGACTGGCGGTACCGGGTGCCGTCGGGACCGGGCGGGGTGATCTGGGTCCATTTCACCACCACCTGGTCGCCGTCGACCGCGACGAACTCGACCGGGAACGTCCAGTCCTCGAGGCCGCGCATCGACTCGTCGAGGAACGTGCGCAGCTCGCCGATGCCCTCGACCCGACCCCACGCCGGGTCGATGTAGACGCAGTCGTCGGTGAAGAAGTCCGCGATGCCGGTCCAGTCCGACTCCTCGCCGGCGTCGATGCGGCGGCGCAGGTCCAGGTACCGGTCGATCGTCGCCCGGATCTCCTCGGGGGCATGGCTCATGGTCGATCCTCTCTAGAACAGCCGAAGCTTGGGGTCGTCGTGCGTCCGGAGCTCGTCGAGGTCGATCTCGACGCAGTCGATGCCGCGGCTCTCCGCGTAGACGCGGGCCTGGGGCTTGATGCGGGTGGCGACGAACATGCCGCGCGTCGGCGCGAGCCGGGCGTCGCGGTCGAGGCGCTCCTGGTAGCGGATCAGCTGGTCCACGCCGGCGATCTCGCCGATGCGCTTCACCTCGACCGCCACGGCGGCACCGGACCCGTCCCGACACAGGAAGTCGATCGGGCCGATGTCGGTCGGGTACTCCCGGCGCACCAGCGTGAGGTCCTCGCGCAGCGCCTGCACCCGCATCTCGATCAGGGCCTGGAGCTCGGCCTCCACGCCGTCCTTCTCGAGCCCGGGGTCCTCGCCGAGCTCGACGGTGTGGTCGTGGAGGATCTCGGCGAGCTCGACGACGAGCCGCTCGCCCTTCGGGCTCTCGGCCACGATCGTGCCGTCGGCGATCCGGATCGAGCACGGGGGTGTCATCCAGTTGAGCGGCTTGTAGGCGCGGGAGTCCGAGTGGACGGCCAGGCTGCCGTCGGCCTTGAGGACGATGAGTCGGGTGGCCTCCGCGAGCCGCGCGCCGAGACGGCCCTCGGAGGTGACCGAGCAGCGGGCGACGATGAGGCGCACGGCAGATGTTCGCGCACGGGAACCGACCGGCGGCGTGGGAGCGTCGAACTCCCGAGTCGACCGGCAGCGGTCGGGACGAAGGGGGAATCGCATGCGACGCACCATCGCCATCGGGATCGCCGTGCTCGTCGCGGTCGGCGCGCTGGTCGGACTGCTCGGTCGGGGTCGTCCCGACGAGGCGGCGAAGTCCGGAGGCGGGGCGACGTCGGCGGCGCCCGGGGTCGGGCCGGCCTCGTCGAAGGACGTGAGCAGGGCGGCCGACGCCCTGACCACGACCGACGCGCCCGCGACGCCGACGGAGATGCGCGCGGAGTCGGCGGCCGGCGGCCCCACCGGTGTCGCCTCGGCGGTGCCGGCATTGCCGAACCTGGTCGTGAAGCACGCGCAGCTCGAGATCCGGGCGTCCCGGCGCGCGCTCGCGGCGCGGGTGCAG
>CAZXCB010000048.1:0-458 GCA_964639075.1 uncultured Bifidobacteriaceae bacterium
GGACCGATCCAGGGCGGCTCGGTGCACCCGTACCTGCGCCGGCGCAACGGCGAGGAGGAGGTCACCTACCCGCACCCGATCCTGGAGCCGTGCCTGCGCAAGACCCTCGGGGTGCCGCTGTTCCAGGAGCAGCTCATGCAGATGGCGATCGACGCCGCCGGGTTCAGCCCCGGCGAGGCCGACCAGCTGCGCCAGGCGATGGGGTCGAAGCGCTCGAAGGCGCGCATGGCCCGCATGCGCGACCGGCTGATGGAGGGCATGACCGAGCGCGGCATCACCGGTGGGACGGCCGAGGAGATCGCGCACAAGCTCGAGGCGTTCGCGAGCTTCGGGTTCCCGGAGAGCCACTCGGTCTCGTTCGCGTACCTCGTCTACTCGAGCGCGTGGATCAAGCTCCACCACCCGGCCGAGTTCGTGTGCGCGCTGCTCAACGCGCAGCCGATGGGCTTCTACTCGCC
>CAZXCB010000048.1:468-4407 GCA_964639075.1 uncultured Bifidobacteriaceae bacterium
CGGGGTGGAGGTGCTCGGTCCCTGCGTCGCCCGGTCGCGGCGGGACTGCACGCTCGAGCCGCGCTCGGAGGCGGCTGGGCCGATCGGGTACCCGCAACCGGGGTGGCACGCGGAGCCGTCGATCCGGGCGATGCGCATCGGGCTCCGGTACGTGCGTGGCCTGAGCGGCGCGCTGCTCGACCGGATCGACGAGGAACGCGCACGGGAGTCGTTCCGCGACCTCGAGGACTTCGCGCGCCGCACCGAGGCGCCGGTCGACTCCCTGGAGGCGCTCGCCACCGCCGGTGCGTTCGCGTGCTTCGACGTCGACCGGCGGACCGGGCTCTGGGCCGCGGGCGCGCTGCGCGACGCGCGGCCCGAGCACCTGCCGCACACCGCGGTCGGGGTGGAGGCGCCGGCCCTGCCCGGGATGACCGACGTGGAGGAGACCGCGGCCGACCTCTGGGCGACGGGGCTCTCGCCCGGACGCCACCCCACCGAGTTCGTGCGGGACGAGCTGACGGCGCGGGGGGTCATCACCTACGCCGAGCTGAAGCGGACCGAACCGCGATCGGTGGTGACCGTCGCCGGGGTCGTGACCCACCGCCAGCAGCCCGAGACCGCGAACGGCACCGTGTTCCTCAACCTCGAGGACGAGACCGGGCTCACGAACGTGATCTGCCCCGGCGGGGTGTGGAAGCGCTACCGCAAGGTCGCCCGCACGTCGCCGGCGTTGTGCGTGCGCGGGGTGGTGGAGCGCCACCAGGGCGTGACCAACCTCCTCGCCCAGCGCATCGAGGCCCTGCCGCTGGGCCTCGCCGACGCCCTGCGCTCCCGGGACTTCCGGTGAGGCGGGAACGACTGCTGGCAGCGCGACGGACGAACGGTGACAATGCTGCGATGGTCGAGCCGTTCCAGTTCCCCGACGTGGTCCCCTACCTCTATTACGAGGACGCGACTGCGGCACTGGAGTTCCTGGTCGACGCATTCGGCTTTGCCGAGCATTCCGCCGTGCGCGACGACGCCGGGGTCGTGTGGAGCGCACAGCTCCGCACCGGCTCGGGTCTCGTGATGATCGGGCCCGGCATGACGGAGTTCGGCACGAAGCCGATCGACGGACCGGGTCCGGCGACGAGCCGGACCCACGTGCTGACCGACGACGTCGACCGGCACTGCGATCGTGCTCGGGCTGCGGGTGCGACGATCGAGATGGAGCCCGGGGAGCACGGACCGGTGCGCATCTACATCGCGTCCGATCCTGGCCATCATCAGTGGATCTTC
Organism: uncultured Bifidobacteriaceae bacterium; assembly: GCA_964639075.1. Classification (GTDB taxonomy): domain Bacteria; phylum Actinomycetota; class Acidimicrobiia; order IMCC26256; family JAENVU01; genus JAENVU01. The sequence continues at coordinate 1,729 of CAZXCB010000048.1, forward strand.
GCCCAGCCGCTCGGAGCCGCCCTCTGACGCGCCGGACGCTGCGCTCTGCGAGCATGCGTCCGTGGAGATCCGTCTGCGCACCGACGCCGATCTGGCGAAGTGCGAGCAGCTCGCGGTCGCCGTGCATGCGAGCGACGGCTACCCACCCCGCTACGAGGACGACCTCGCCGCGCTGTTCACCGCGGTCCCGGCGATCGCCGCATGGGTCGCGGTCGACGGCGATGCCATCGTCGGGCACGTCGCCCTCAACGATCGGACGACGTCCGCAGCGATGGCGCTCGCCACCGCGGCGACGGGCCTGACGACGTCCGAGCTCGTGGTCCTCGCCCGCCTCCTCGTCGCGCCGACCGCGCAGCGCCTCGGCATCGGTGGGTCGCTCGTCGCCGTCGCGGTCGCGGACGCGCACGTACGAGGGCGCCGGCCGCTGCTCGACGTCGCCACGCAGCTCGCACCCGCGATCCGGCTGTACGAGCGGCTGGGGTGGGTCCGCCTCGGCACCGTCACGGCGACGTTCAGGGGCGCCGAGCCCCTCGACGAGCACGTCTACCTCGGCCCCGAGGCCTGAGAGCGTCGGTCGGACGACACTCGCTGCGATCAGAGCTCGATCTCGTAGAGGACGTCCTCGATGGGTGGGTGGAAGTCCCCGTTGACGAGGCGCCGGCCGGGGACGAGCTTCCAGCCGCGGCGTTCGTACATCGCGCGGGCGCGGTCGTTGGCTTCCAACGTCCAGAGATGGAGGAGGGTGAGCCCACGCGCGCGTGCCTCGTCGAGAAGATGGTCGTGGAGTGCGGCACCGATGCCCGACCGCCACTTCGCCGGGGTGACGTAGAGGCGCGACAACAACCAGCCGGAGGGAACGTCGTCCTCGGCATGGAGCGCGACGCACCCGACGACGTCGACGTCCTCGGCGACGTAGACGGCCGCGCGCGGATCGCCGAGCAGCGCCGCGTATGCCGGCGCGATCGAATCTGGTGTCGGCGCTTCGGCATCTCGCGGGAAGATGTGCGCGTACGCACGCAGCGCCGAGGTGCAGTGCACTTCCGCGATCGCGGCGATGTCATCGCCGCCGGCCTCCCGAATCCTCACGCTTCGTCCGCCGACGTGAGACGGCCGCGCGTCGGACAGCTCATCGATCGCGCGCGGTAGTGAGTTCTCACGCATGGACCAGGATGGTCGAAGGCTCAACCCATGCGGCGGATTCGCGGTCCGTGTCCGGATTCTTCGGGATTTCGGTGGACATACGAACGTACGTTCGATATACTACGAGCATGTCGATTGGAGTGGGTCGCGGGAATCCGGACGGGTGGCGCGATCCGCTCGGGGTGCTGCGCGCCGCGGTCGACGGGGTGATCGGGCAGGACCCCGCCGAGCAGACCGTCGAGGAGCTGGGTGCGGATCTGGTCCGATTGCGCCGCCAGATCGACCGGCTCGAGGCCGGGTTCGCGCAGCGCACGTTGGCGGCGAACCGGCGGGGGGTGGGCCTCGAGGACGGGCACCAGTCGACGCCGGCATGGATCGCGTGGAAGGCCGGCATGTTCCGACCGGCGGTCGGGAAGGCCCTGCGCCACGCGGAGCTCGCCGAGCTGCTGCCGGAGACGGGCGCGGCGTGGCGGGACGGCACGATCACGTCGACGGCGGTGGAGCTGATCGCGAACGCGCGCGTCGCCGACTGCGACGAGGAGCTCAAGGGCGCGGAGGACGAGTTCCTCGAACGTGCGCGGCGCGGGGATCACAGGACCCTGCGAATCCTCACCCAGCACTTCGCGAAGTGTGCGCGGGCCGATGGTTCGAAGCCCGAGCCGCCGGACGGGTTCCGGTTGGTCGCGGTCGGCGACCGGCACGTGGTGCAGGGCGACTTCGGGTCGGCCGCAGCGGAGACGATCGCGCAGGCGATCAACATCTTCACCCGCCCACCGGCGCCCGACGACGGCTCGACCCTCGCGGTCCGCCAGGCGGAGGGCTTCGTCCGGATGTGCGAGGTCGCCTGTGGCCGGGGTGCCGACGCCGAAGGATCGCGACCGATCGTCTCCTACCTCACGCAGGCGAGAACCGGATCCGACACCGTGCCGCCGCTCACGCTGGGCCTGTTCGCCGGCGTCGTCGACCCGCCCGAACGGGATCGGATCCTCTGCGATGCCACGATCGTGCCGATCGTCGCCGGCTCGGACGGTGAACCACTCAGCGTGGGACGGGCCACCAGCGTCTGGAACCGTGCCCAGCGGCGGGCGATGACCCATCGCAGCCCCTGTTGCCAGTGGCCCGGGTGTGAGGTCCCCGCCCCGTGGTGCGACGCCCACCACGTCGTGCACTGGGAATACGGCGGCCCGACCAGCCTCGCCAACGGCGTCCATCTCTGCCGGCGACACCACACGTTCGTGCACCGACATCGGGACTGGACGTTCACCTTCGACCATCAACGGTTCCGCGTGTTCCGGCCCGACGGCACCGAGGTCCACCCCGACGCGTGGGCCACCATGGACTGCGCCGTCTGACGAGAGCGCGCGTGGACCGGAGGATCGCAGTGATGCCGTGTCGTGGGCGCGCGACGCGCGATCAGATCCGGAGCAGCACCGGTCGGGTCACGTCGGCGTGGTCGATCATGACGTCGGCCGTCGTGACCGGGTCGACCTCGGTGAGGTAGAGCTCCTCGCCCACCTCGTAGCGCGTGAGGTGGAGGCG
>CAZXCB010000048.1:4417-9904 GCA_964639075.1 uncultured Bifidobacteriaceae bacterium
CGGGCTTCCTCCTGGCCCTCCCGGTTCGCATCCCGGCCGATGCCACGCCGCCGTGACGTCGCGCGGTCGACGTCGAGCCAGATGCGCAGGTCCCAGAGGTCGTCGTACTCGAGACGCATCGCGAACACACCGTCGACGACGAGCACCGCGTCGCGAGGGAGTGCCACGACGACGTCGCGGTGGTCGGCGCCGGTCAGCGGGTCGTGCGCGCACAGCACCACGCGCCCGTCGCCGTCCTCGGCCGCCGGCACGAGGAGCAGCTCGCGCGCGGAGGCGAAGTCGTGCGCGTTGCGGTAGTAGCCCTCGCCCGACTCCCGGTCGTACCCGTGCTCGCGTGCGTGGCGCCACGGGTGCTTGAAGTCGTCGAGTGACGCGCGAGCGGTCGACCGACCGCGCGACCGGACCGCAGTCGCGAGCTCGTCGGCGAACGTCGTCTTGCCCGCCCCGGTCCGCCCGTCGACCACCACGCGCAGGCGATGTGGGCCGAGTGCGACCACCGCGCGGGCGACCTGGTCGATCACCGCCGACCGGGCGGGCGAGGGTGTGGGGACGGGCGCGGGCTTCCAGGTCGAGACCGACTCGAACGCGCTCACGGCGGGAGCTCCGCTCAGTGGGTCGTGTAGTCGATCGCGCCCGCGCCCTTCACGCCGACGGCGAAGCAGAAGCAGTGGATCGGACCGTCGTCGGTCGGGCGGAGGCTGTGGATCACGTCGGGCGGGATGTACACGAGGTCACCGGGGGCGACCGCGCGCTCCTCGTCGCCGACGATCATCGTTCCGCGTCCGGTCATGACGAAGTAGAACTCGTGCGTCGGGTGCGAGTGCGGGAACACCTCGCCACCGACCGCGACCTCGAACTCGTTGGCGAGCTCGAGGTAGCCGCCGTCGGTGAGGTCGAACATCTCGCGCGGTCGGATGAGCCACCACACGGGCACCGTGCCGTTGTGCTCGACCTCGGGCGTGACGGTCTCGACGTTGCGGACGTCCATGGCGGCCTCCTCGACGGCCGCATCATGCCCGACCGTGACCGAGAGCGCGGGGGTCCTCAGTCCCGGCGCGCGACCACCTGGCGGTGGGTCCAGGTGAACAGCCCGCGGGTGTCCTCCGCCTCGCGCTCGGTGAGCCGGGCGAGCAGGCGCGCCCGATCGGCCTCCGTGAGCAGTCCCTGCGCGACGGCCTCGGCGCCCCAGGTCGCGAGGTTGCGGCAGAACATCGCCGCCGCCTGGCCCGCGGTGAGATCGAGGGTCAGGACGCGGTCGAGCTCGGTCGTGACCGTCGGCGGGAGCGCGGGGACGAGGCACGGTCCCGCGTACATCGACGCACCGGCCGACGCGACCCGGGCGCGCGTGAGGGTCTCGTAGGCGGCGAACACCGGGTCCGAGCTCGTGATCGACTCGGTCTCCTCGAGGACGAGCAGCCCGCCGGGCGCGAGCGCGTCCGCCCAGGTGCGGAGCGCGCCGGCGACTTCGGGCAGGTGGGCGAGGAGGAAGCGCGCGTAGACGAGTTCGAACGGCGCCCGGGGGAGAGGCCGGGTCACGTCGGCGACGAGGATCTCCGCGCCCGGTGCCGCCTCGCGCGCCGTGGCCGCGAACGCCTCCGAGGCCTCGACGCCCACGATCGCCGCGCCGGGGAATCGGGCGACGAGCCGTGCGGTGGTGGCGCCGGGTCCGCAACCGAGGTCGGCGACCGATCGCGGGGTGAGGTCGAGGTCGGCGAGGAGCGCGTCGGTCGTCGGTGCGAACACGCCGTCGAGCACGCGCAGCCGCTCGGCCGCGAGCTCGGTGTCGCCGAACGTGTACCCCGTCACGACCGGGAGTCTGGCGCGTGGGGAGAGGTCGGAGTCGAGGCGGAGGCTGTGAGGTCAGAGCATGCGGTGGTCGTCGACGCCGATCCCGGGGCGGAAGAACTCGTAGCGGCCGCGGCCGTGCTCCTTGGCGCGGTACATCGCCGCGTCGGCGTTGCGGATGAGCGCGTCGGGGTCGTCGTTCGGGCCGGTCGCGGTCGCGATGCCGACGCTCGCCCCGACGTCGGCGGCCTGGCCCGCCACGACGATCGGCCGGGTCAGGGAGTCGAGGATCCGCTGCGCGACGTCGTGCAGCTCGCCCCGATCGACCACGTGCTGGAGCAGCACGACGAACTCGTCACCACCGAAGCGGGCGACCGTGTCGTGGGACCGGACCGCGTTGCGCAGGCGCGTCGCGGCCGTTCGCAGGAGCGCGTCACCCGCGTCGTGACCGAGGACGTCGTTGACGAGCTTGAAGCGGTCGAGGTCGACGAACATGAGCGCGACGGTCCCGGTCCGGACACCGTGGCCGAGGTCGTCCAGCGCGTTGATGAGCGCTTCGAGCAGCAGCCGCCGGTTCGGGAGTCCGGTCAGCGGATCGTGGGTCGCCTGACGCTCGAGCGCCGCCTCCGCCCGCTTGAGGTTGGTGATGTCGAGCGTGGACGCGAACGCGAGTGGGAGCTGCGGTCCGGGTGCGGCCACGGGCACTCCCTTCCAGGCCACCCACCGTTCGTCGCTCGGCGCCGCGAGCCGCAGCTCGGCGGACGCGCTCCGACCGTCGGCCACCCGTTCGAGCGCGGCCCGGAAGCGTTCGTGGCTCTCCTCGTGGACCCGCGCGAGCATCGCGTCGAGCGAGCCGCCCTGGACCTCCTCGCCGAGCAGCCGGGAGCCCTCCGCGTTCGCGTAGGTCACGTGGAGACCTCGCTGCAGCTCGAAGATCCCGACCGGCGCGCTGTCGGCGAGCATCCGGAACCGTCGCTCGCTCTCGGCCGTGGCGGCGTGAGCCTGCTGGTTCTGGTGCACCAGGTTCACGAAGCGCGCGACGACGCCGATGGCGAGCACCGCGGAGAATGCACCGATGACGATCATGCCGTCGACGGTCGAGAGGTCGCCGACGACCGCGGCGACCGGACCCATGAGCAGCGCGACGCCGATGAGGATGGATCGGCTCGCGTGCTCGGTCGGGGGTTCGGTTCCGGTGGCCGGCTCCCGGATCGTGCGCACCGCGTACAGGCCGGCGAGCCCGAAGCATGCGATCGCCAGGAGGTGCCACGATCGGACCCACCCGGACCAGTCGTCGCCGAGATGGCGATCCGCGCTCGCGACGAGGTCACCGGCGAGCGTCAGTGCGACTGCGATCGCGAGGAAGTCGAGCGCGCGGGTCCGGCGACCGGGCGCGAGCGCGATCCACGCGAGGATCCCGACGAGGATTCCCTCCCGGACCGGCTCCGTCGCGAGCGTGATGCGCCGGGCGACCGACATCGTCGCGGTGGCGTGCAGCGGCGCGATGAGGGCCATCCACAGCACCATGGCCATCGCGGTGCCGATGACCAGCGCGTCGATCACCGCGGTCCGGCTCGCGACGTCGCTCGTGACCCGCGCGAGCACGACGACGCCGATGGTGAGGGCGACGAAGCCCGCGAATGCGAGCCACTGGGGCCACCACGGGATCGGGCTGTGGTCCAACCGGGCGAACGCGTCCACGGTGACGCCGGTCACCCACAGGGACAGGCCGGCGCCGATGCAGAGCCAGGGGTTCGTGCCGACCCGCGAGGTGCGCTGTGCACCCCACACGAGTGCGGCGACGGCGAGCGCGCCGAGCAGCCCGCCGAGGATCGCAGCGCGCTGCGTGTCCCCGACGGCGGTGGTGGCCGCGACGAGCAGTGCCGCCACCACGACGTAGGCCGTCGTGAGCAGCCGCCCGGGCGCGCGCGCCGAAACCGACGGAGGCAGGGTCGCCGTCATCTCAGCCAACATCGGCCGGTATCGCCCCCGCCTCAATGGGAAACTCAGTGATCCGGACATTCCGGCGATCGGGCGTCGCGCGGCACTACGGTCGACAGCCGTGTCGGACGATGCCGCTACCCGGGTCGCGGGTCCCGACACGGCGGACCGGCCCCGCACCGGCCCGGAGGGTCTGACCGCGGCTGCGGTCGCGGAGCGGGCAGCCCGGGGCGAGGTCAACGACCTCGGTGAGCGCACGAGCCGGACGTTCGTCGAGATCGTCCGGGCGAACGTCCTCACCCGGTTCAACGCCATCCTCGGGACGATGCTCGTCCTGATCCTGGTGTTCGGATCGCCCGCCGATGGCCTGTTCGGGATCGTGATCGTCATCAACTCGATGATCGGCATCACCCAGGAGCTGCTCGCGAAGCGCAAGCTCGACCAGCTCGCGGTGCTCAGCGCGCCCATCGCCCGCGCGGTGCGCGACGGGGAGGTGGTCGAGATCGACGTCGCGACGGTGGTGCTCGACGACCTGCTCGAGCTCCGCACGGGCGACCAGATCCCGACCGACGGCGTCGTCACCGTGTCGAGCGGCCTCGAGCTCGACGAGTCGCTCCTGACCGGCGAGGCCGACGCCATCACGAAGCAGCCGGGCGACCGTGCGTTGTCGGGGAGCTTCGTGGTCGCCGGTGCCGGGCGGATGCAGGCGACCGCGGTCGGTCCCAACTCCTACGCGCGGCGCCTCGCGCAGGAGGCGCGCCGGTTCACGGTCACGCGGTCGGAGCTCGTCGACGGGGTCAACCTCATCCTCCGCTACGTCACCTGGCTCATCCTCGTGGTCGCGCCGATCCTGTTCTGGCGTGAGCTCGAGGACGGTGACGTCCCGAGTGCGATCACGGGTGCGGTCGCGGGCGTGGTGGGCATGGTGCCCGAAGGCCTCGTGCTGCTCACGTCGGTGGCGTTCGGCGTCGCGACGATCATCCTGGCGCGACGCAAGGTGCTCGTGCAGGAGCTGCCCGCGGTGGAAGGGCTCGCGCGCGTCGACGTCGTGTGCCTCGACAAGACCGGCACGCTGACCGAGGGCTCGATCGTCTTCGACCGTGTCCAGCCGCTCGGCGCGCACACGGAGGAGGAGGCGATCACTGCGCTCGGCGCGCTGGCCGCCGACGAGAACCGCAACGGGACCCTCGACGCGCTCGCCGCGGCGCTCGCCGACCCGGGCTGGTCGCGACGTGACGCGGTGCCGTTCTCGTCCGCGCGCAAGTGGAGTGCGGCCTCGTTCGCCGAACAGGGGAGCTGGATCATCGGCGCGCCCGAGATGGTGTGGGCCGACGCGCAGAGCCCGGTCCGGCAGGCGGCCGACGAGCTCGCCGCGACGGGGAGCCGCACGCTGCTGCTCGCACGGACGGAAGCTCCGCTCGCCGGCGAGACGCTCCCGGCCGGTCTCGACGCGGTGGCCCTGGTGCTCTTCGCGGAGCAGGTGCGGCCCGACGCGGCCGAGACGCTCGAGTTCTTCCGCCGCCAGGGCGTCGCGCTCAAGGTGATCTCGGGCGACAACCCGCGCACCGTGGGAGCGGTGGCGCGGCGCGTCGGCCTCGACGCGGGCGAGCCGTTCGACGCCCGGCAGCTCCCGGAGGACGAGTCGGAGCTGGCCGACGTGCTCGAGACGCACTCGGTGTTCGGCCGGGTCACCCCTCAGCAGAAGCGGGCGATGGTCAAGGCACTCCAGTCACGTGATCACGTGGTGGCGATGACGGGCGA